>NZ_CALMYY010000065.1 GCF_937873725.1 uncultured Dietzia sp. | reverse complement strand
GCGGCGGCGGGCGCGGCGGGCGCGGCGGGCGCGGCGGGCGCGGCGGGCGCGGCGGGCGCGGCCGTGCTCCCGGCCGGCGTGCCGGGATCCGCAGGCGCCGTAGACGGCGCCGCTGCCGGCGTCGTCGCGCCGCTCCCCTCGATCTCGGTCACCCGGTTCCCGTGGAGCGTCGACACCGCGCCGCCCGGGGCCCGGGGAGCGCGTCGTCCCAGGGCGATGGCGCCCCCGGCGACCGCAGCCGCGGCGGGGGGCGCGGCGGGGGGCGCGGCGGAGGCCGTCTCGCCCGGCGCCGCGGGCTTCTCCGCCGCGGGCGCTTCCTCAGGGCTCGCTTCCACAGCGGGCGCCGCCTCGTCGGCGGCGGGCGCCTGCGCGGGCGTCGGCGCGGCACTCGATCCGCTGGTGGTGATGGCGGGCCACCCGGTCGCCCGGACTCGCGGTCCCCCGGCGTACTGGGAAAGGATCTGCAGGCTCATGGGGGTACCTTATCGCCTCCCCGTCCGGGGCCGGTCCGCCGCTCCCGGAGTGCCCGCACCCTGGCCCGGACCCCGGCCCGCCCGGCCGGGCTGCGCGACCGGGCGTGGTCGCGGATACTGGGCCCCATGCGCGCCATCCAGATCTCCCGTCACGGTGGACCAGAGGTCCTCGTCCCCGTCGAGCTCGACCCGCCCGCACCTGGTCCGGGTGAGGTGCTCGTGCGGACGACGGCGATCGGCGTGAACTTCATCGACACGTATTTCCGCGAGGGCATCTATCCGCGGGACCTGCCGTTCGTGCCCGGGAGCGAGGGTGCTGGCGTGGTGGAGGCGGTCGGCGCGGAGGCGCGGGGCCTCGTCGTCGGAGACCGGGTGGCCTGGTGCCAGGTCCCCGGTTCCTACGCGCAGTACGTCGTGGCGCCGGCGGAAGCGCTCGTCGCCGTCCCCGACGGCGTCGACGACCCCGTGGCGGCGTCGATGCTCCTCCAGGGGCTCACCGCGCACTACCTCATCACCGACACCCACCGCGCGGTCGGCGGCGACACCGTGTTGATCACCGCGGGCGCGGGGGGCGTCGGACAGCTGCTCATCCAGATGGCGGTGGCGCGGGGGTTCCGCGTCATCACCACCACCTCCACCGAGGAGAAGGCCGGACTCTGCCGCGGCCTCGGCGCCCATCACGTCCTGCTCTACCCCGACGCGACCGCCGAGCGGGTCCGGGAGTTGTCCGACGGCGGGGTCTCCGCGGTCTTCGACGGCGTCGGGCGGGACACCTTCGACACCAGCCTGGCCTCGCTCGAGCGGCGCGGGAGCCTCGTGCTGTTCGGGGCCGCCAGCGGGCCCGTCCCCCCGGTCGACCCGCAGCGGCTCAACGCCGCCGGCTCGGTGTTCCTCACCCGGCCCACCCTCGCGGACTACATCGCGACGGCGGACGAGTACCGCGACCGCGCGGCGGAGGTCATGGGGGCGCTGGTCGACGGGACCCTCCGACTGACCGTGGGCGCCACCTTCGCGCTCTCCGAGGCCGCCGACGCCCACCGCGCCCTGCAGTCGCGGGCCACGACCGGGTCGATCACGCTGGACCCGACCCGCTGACGGGGCGGAACGCGGACGCTCAGAACAGGGAGAACATCTCCGAGAGGGTCTCGAGTCCGAGCACGGCGTCGACCGACAGCGCCACAAAGACGCCGGCGAGGTAGTTGTTCGACAGGATGAACAGCTTGAGGGGCTTGACCTCGACCCCACGTCGGACCCCGGCCTCCAGCCGGTGGGCCATGACGATGAACCAGACCCCGAACCCCAGCGCCCCCGCGGCGTAGATCCAGCCCGCCGCGGGCAGCAGGGCGAGGGTGCATAGGACCGTGACCCAGGTGTAGATGGTGATGCGGCGCGTCACGCCCTCGGCGGACATCACCACCGGCAGCATGGGCACGCCGGCGGCCTCGTAGTCCTCCTTGTACCGCATCGCCAACGCCCAGGTGTGGGGCGGAGTCCAGAAGAAGATGATGAGGAACAGGACGATCGCCTGCCACCAGTTGTGGGGCTGATCCCCGGGGAGGTTGTCGGTGATCACGGCCCACGACACGAGCACGGGCATGCACCCGGCCGCGCCGCCCCACACCACGTTCTGCGCGGTGCGGCGCTTGAGGATCATCGTGTAGACGAACACGTAGAAGCAGATGGTGAGCAGGATGAAGAACGCGGCGAGCCAGCTGTGGGCCAGCAGGCCGAGCCACAGCATCGACGCCGCCCCCAGGACCAGGCCGAAGATCAGGGCGGCCCGGGTGCTCACGGCGTGACGGGCCAGCGGGCGGCGCTCCGTCCGCTTCATCACCTTGTCGATGTCGGCGTCGACCACCATGTTGAGCGTGTTGGCGCTGGCGGCGCCCAGCCAGCCGCCGACGAGCGTGAGCAGCACCAGCGACAGGTGGACCTCGCCGCGGTCGGCCTGCAGCAACGCGGGGATGGCGGCCACCAGCAGCAACTCGATGACGCGCGGCTTGGTCAGCGCGATGTACGACATGACGACGTCGACTCCGCGGGCGCGCCCGCTCGCCGGAGCCGGCCGCCCCGAGGACTCTGGAGGGGAGACGGACGGCCCCCCACTCCGGGTCGGGGTGGATTCGTGCACCGGAACTCCTCGCAGCAGATGTCAACGCACTACCCAGCAGATACTACGTCCCGCCCGTGAGGTCCGCGAACGAGCGGGGGCGGGGACCGCCCGACCCCGAGCGGCCGCGACCACTAAGGTGGGGCACGACATACGCGCGGATCCGCGCCGCACCCTCGACCCGGGAGAACCACAAGTGACCAGCGCGTCGGAGATCACCGAGCTCACCACTGCACGCCACCCGTCCGACTGGACCGACCTCGACACCCGTGCGGTCGACACCGCGCGCGTCCTGGCCGCCGAGGCCGTGCAGAACTGCGGCAGCGGTCACCCGGGAACGGCCATGAGCCTGGCCCCCCTGGCCTACACGCTCTACCAGCGCGTCATGCGCCACGACCCCGCCGACCCCAGGTGGGTAGGCCGTGACCGCTTCGTCCTCTCGTGTGGGCACACCTCCCTCACCCAGTACGTCCAGCTCTACCTGGCCGGCTTCGGGCTCGAGCTCGACGACCTCAAGTCCCTGCGCACCTGGGGGTCCAAGACCCCGGGCCACCCCGAGTGGAACCACACCGACGGCGTGGAGATCACCACCGGACCGCTCGGCCAGGGCCTGGCCTCCGCGGTGGGCATGGCGATGGCCGCCAGGTACGAGCGGGGCCTGTTCGACCCGGAGACCCCGCTCGGCAAGAGCCCGTTCGACCACTTCATCTACGTGATCGCCTCCGACGGCGACCTCCAGGAGGGGGTCACGGCCGAGGCGTCGTCGCTCGCCGGCACCCAGCAGCTCGGCAACCTCATCGCGGTCTATGACAGCAACGAGATCTCGATCGAGGACGACACCCGGATCGCCTTCTCCGAGGACGTCGCCGCCCGCTACGAGGCGTACGGCTGGCACGTCCAGACCGTCGACGGTGGTGAGGACATCGCGGCGATCGAGGAGGCGATCGCGGACGCCCGCGCCGTCACGGACAAGCCCTCGATCATCGTGCTGCGCACCGTGATCGCCTACCCGGCGCCCACCATGATGAACACCGGCGCCTCGCACGGCGCGGCCCTCGGACAGGCGGAGGTGGACGCGGTCAAGGAGGCGCTCGGCATGGGCGGCACGGAGCCGTTCACCGTCGACGCCGAGGTGATCGCCCACACGCGGACCGCCCGTGACCGCGGCGCCCGTGTCCACGCCCAGTGGAGCGACATGTTCCACGCGTGGGCCGACGCCAACCCGGAGGCCAAGGCGCTCTTCGACCGGCTGTACTCGGGGCAGATGCCCGAGGGCTGGGACGCCGGCCTGCCGACGTGGGAGGCCGATCCCAAGGGCGTGGCCACCCGGAAGGCCTCGGCCTCGGCGATCCAGGCTCTGGCCGCCACCCTCCCCGAGCTGTGGGGCGGTTCCGCGGACCTGGCCGGGTCCAACAACACGCCCATCAAGGGCGCCGACTCCTTCGGCCCCGCCTCCATCTCGACCGACACGTGGACCGCCTCCCCGTACGGCCGGAACCTGCACTTCGGCATCCGCGAGCACGCCATGGGCGCGATCCTCAACGGCATCGCCCTCCACGGCCCCACCCGCCCGTACGGCGGCACCTTCCTCATCTTCAGCGAGTACATGCGCCCGGCCGTGCGGCTCGCCGCGCTCCAGGGCAGCAACGCGTATTACGTGTGGACGCATGACTCGATCGGGCTCGGCGAGGACGGCCCCACGCACCAGCCGGTCGAGCAGCTGGCCGCGCTCCGGGCGATCCCCGGGCTGGCGATCCTCCGCCCGGCCGACGCCAACGAGACGGCCGCCGCGTGGCGCGCCATGCTCGTCGCCCTCGACGGCCCCAAGGGGCTGTGCCTGACCAGGCAGGACGTCCCCGTGCTGGAGGGAACGTCCGAACTCGCCCGCGAGGGCGTCGAGCGCGGCGGCTACGTCCTGGCGGAGGCGTCGACCGGCACCCCCGAGGTGATCCTCATGGGCACCGGGTCCGAGGTCCACCTCGCCGTGGCCGCCCGCGAGGTCCTCGAGTCCGAGGGCGTGCCGACGCGGGTCGTCTCCATGCCGTGCGTCGAGTTCTTCGACCAGCAGGACGCCGCGTACCGCGAGTCGGTCCTGCCCCGGTCCGTCCGGGCCCGGGTGAGCGTCGAGGCCGGCATCGCGATGCCGTGGTACCGGTTCCTGGGGGACGCGGGACGGGCGGTGTCGCTGGAGCACTTCGGGGCGTCCGCGCCGTACCAGACACTGTTCACCGAATTCGGGATCACCAGCGACGCGGTCGCCGCCGCAGCCCGCGACTCACTCGCGGCCGTCAACGGGGAGGGACGATGACCAACGCCAATCTCGCCGCGCTGAGCGCCGCCGGGGTCTCGGTCTGGCTCGACGACCTGTCCCGCCAGCTGCTGGTCTCCGGCGAGCTCGAGAAGCGGATGTCCGCCTACTCGGTGGTCGGGGTGACCACCAACCCGGCTATCTTCCAGTCCGCGCTGGGCGACTCGTCGGCCTACGAGTCCGCCCTCGCCGAGGCCGTCCGTGCGGACCGCGACCTCGACTCGGTGGTCCGGGCGCTCACCACCGCGGACGTGCGGGACGCCTGCGACGTGCTCGCGGGTGTCTACGAGGCCACCGACGGCGTCGACGGTCGCGTCTCCCTCGAGGTCGACCCCCGACTGGCGGACGACACGGAGGGGACGGTGGCCCAGGCCGTCGAGCTCGCCGCGGCGGTGGACCGGCCCAACGTCATGATCAAGATCCCCGCCACCGCGGCCGGCCTGCCGGCCATCACCGAGGTGATCGGTCGCGGGATCGACGTCAACGTCACCCTGGTCTTCTCCGCCGAGCAGTACCGGGCGGTGGCACAGGCCTACCTGGCGGGCCTGGAGAAGGCGGCGGCCGCCGGGCACGACCTCGCCTCCCTCCACTCGGTGGCCTCGGTCTTCGTCTCGCGTCTGGACACCGAGATCGACTCCCGCCTGGCCGACGGCTCCGGCCTGCGCGGCCGGGCGGGCCTGGCCAACGCGCGCCTCTGCCAGGACGTCTACGACGAGGTCTACGACACCGGCGGGCGCTTCGGTGCGCTCGCCGCGCGGGGCGCGCGCCCCCAGCGCCTGCTGTGGGCCTCTACCGGCGTCAAGGATCCCGCCTACCCCGACACCCTGTACGTGAGCGGGCTGGTCACGCACGGCACGGTCAACACCATGCCCTTCCCGACCATCGAGGCGTTCGCCGAGCACGGCGTCCTCGAGGGAGACACCGTCCGGGGCACCGGGGCCGACTCCCGCGCCACCCTGGAGGCGCTGCGGGCGGAAGGGATCGACCTGGACGAGGTCTTCGCCCTCCTGGAACGGCAGGGCGTGCAGAAGTTCGTCGCGGCGTGGGACGACCTGCTCGCCACGGTCAGGGCGCGCATCGACGAGATCCCGTCGGGGTCGTGACCGGACAGGACAACCCGCTCGCCCCGGCCGACGACGACACCGGCCGGGGCGAGTGGGCGAACCCGCTCCGCGACCCGAGGGACCGGCGACTCCCCCGCATCGCCGGACCCTCCGGCCTCGTCATCTTCGGCGTGACCGGCGACCTGTCCAAGAAGAAGCTCATCCCCGCGGTCTACGACCTCGCCAACCGCGGCCTGCTCCCGCCGGGGTTCTCGCTCATCGGCTTCGGCCGCCGGCGGTGGAGCCACGCCGAGTTCGCCGAGTTCGCCCGCGAGCACGCGCGGGACCGGTGCCGGACGCCGTTCCGGGAGGACGTCTGGGACCAACTGGCGGCGGGGCTGCGGTTCGTCACCGGAACCTTCGACGACGACGAGGGCTTCGACCGCCTGGCG
The DNA here is from genome assembly GCF_937873725.1 of uncultured Dietzia sp. GTDB lineage: Bacteria > Actinomycetota > Actinomycetes > Mycobacteriales > Mycobacteriaceae > Dietzia. The sequence continues at coordinate 13,842 of NZ_CALMYY010000065.1, read as the reverse complement.
GATGTGCTGACCGCGCCGGAGACGGAACGGGGTACCGCCGGGAACTACGCGTTCTACCTGTCGATCCCCCCCGACGACTTCCCCACCGTCTGCCGGCACCTCGACCGGACCGGGTGCACCAGGTCGAGGGACGGCTCGTGGCGCCGGGTGGTGATCGAGAAGCCCTTCGGCCACGACCTGGCCAGTGCCCGCGAGCTCAACGCGGTGGTGGGCGCGGTCTTCCCGGAGGACTCCGTCTTCCGGATCGACCACTACCTCGGCAAGGAGACGGTCCAGAACATCCTCGCCCTGCGCTTCGCCAACCAGCTCTTCGAGCCGGTGTGGAACGCCAACCACGTGGACCACGTGCAGATCACCATGGCCGAGGACATCGGGCTCGGCGGGCGGGCCGGGTACTACGACGGGATCGGCGCGGCCCGCGACGTCATCCAGAACCACCTCATCCAGCTGATGGCCCTGGTGGCCATGGAGGAACCCACGGACTTCTCGGCCGCCGCGTTGCGCGCGGAGAAGACCAAGGTCCTCGAGTCCACCTCGCTCGCCCTGCCGATCTCCCAGACCGCGGCCCGGGGCCAGTATTCCGGCGGATGGCAGGGATCGGAGCAGGTGGAGGGGCTGAAGGACGAGGAGGGGTACGACCCGTCCTCCACCACCGAGACCTACGCCGCCATCACGCTGGAGGTGCACAACCGGCGGTGGGCCGGGGTCCCCTTCTACCTGCGGACCGGCAAGCGACTCGGGCGACGCGTCACGGAGATCGCCGTGGTGTTCCGGCGGGCCCCGCACCTGCCGTTCGACGCCACCATGACCCAGGAGCTGGGGCAGAACGCCCTGGTCATCCGCGTCCAGCCCGACGAGGGCGTCACGCTGCGCTTCGGCTCCAAGGTGCCGGGCACCGCGATGGAGGTCCGGGACGTCAACATGGACTTCGCGTACGGCGAGGCATTCACCGAGTCCTCCCCCGAGGCGTACGAGCGCCTCATCCTCGACGTCCTGCTGGGCGAGCCGTCGCTGTTCCCGGTCTCGCGCGAGGTGGAGCTGAGCTGGATGCTCCTCGACCCCGTCCTGGAGGAGTGGGCGGCGGGTGGCACGCCGGAGCAGTATCAGGCCGGCACGTGGGGCCCGCGTGGCGCCGACGAGATCCTGGCCCGCACCGGCCGCGCCTGGAGGCGACCATGATCATCGACCTTCCCGACACCTCCACCCGGGAGCTGGCCAAGAAGCTCGTGCAGATCCGCGAGGAGGCCGGGCTCAGCACCATCGGCCGCGTCCTCACGCTGGTCGTCCTCACCGATCACGTCCGCGGGAGCGAGTCGGCGATCGAGGCGGCCAACGAGGCCAGCCGCGAGCACCCGTGCCGGGTGATCGTGGTGATCCGCGGCCGGCGGGCAAGGGCGGACCGCCTCGACGGCCAGATCAGGGTCGGCGGTGACGCGGGCGCCGCCGAGGTCGTGGTGCTGCGGACCTCGGGGGCGATGGCCTCCCAGTCCGCCTCGCTCATCACCCCACTGCTCCTGCCGGACACCCCGCTCGCCGTGTGGTGGCCCCGGCACTCGCCGACCCTGCTCTCGGAGGACAGGGTGGGGCGCCTGGCGCGGCGCCGGATCGTGGACTCCGACGCGGAGGGGCACCCGACCGACGCCCTGGCCAAGCGGGCGGCCGGGTACTCCCCCGGTGACACCGACCTGGCGTGGGCCCGGATCACCCACTGGCGTTCCCTGCTCGCCGCGACCCTGGACCGCCCGCCGTACGAGCCGATCACCGGCGCCACGGTGTGTGGGCCCGAGCGCGCGGCCTCCGTCGACCTCGCCGGCGGCTGGCTCGCCTCCCGCCTGGGGATCGACGTCCTGAGGGCGGTGGGTCCCCGGATGGTGGTCCTCGAACGCCCCTCGGGATCGATCGTCCTCGAGCAGGTCAGCCCCACCGCCGCCGAGCTGCGGATCACCGGTGAGGCCCCCACCCGGGTGGCGCTGGTCAAGCGGAGCGTGGCGGACTGCCTCGCCGAGGAACTCCGCCGGATGGACACCGACGGCGTCTACGCCGACGCCCTCGCCCACCACGACCGCGTGATCTACACGTCGGCCTCGGTCCGCTGAACCGGGCCGCCGCCGCACCCCACCGGAGTCCACCACCCTCAGGAGTATCGATGCCCCCCATCCGTCACCTCGTCCACCCTGACGCCGGCGTCCTGGCCGGCGCGGCCGCCCGGGAGGCGGCCGACCACCTCGCCGACCGGATCGCCGCCTCGGGGCGGGCAGTCCTGTCGCTGACCGGGGGGTCGGTGGGAGTGGCGACCGCGGCGGCCCTCGCCCGGGCGGACGTGGACTGGGACAGGGTCACCATCTTCCTGGGAGACGAGCGGTTCGTCGCCGCCGACCATCCGGATCGCAACGACGGTCAACTCGACGAGGCGCTGCTCGGCGCGCTCGGCGACCGCCCCACCGTGCGCCGGTGGCCGGCCCGCTCCGCGGAGAACGACGACGTCGACGCCGCCGCCGCGCGGTTCCTCGAGTCGCTGGAGCTCCCGGGCGGGGACGACCCGATCTTCGACGTGACGATCCTCGGCATGGGGCCCGAGGGGCACATCGATTCGATCTTCCCGGACACTCCCGCCGTGGCGGAGTCGGACCGCCTGGTGGTGGGGGTGCGGGACTGCCCCAAACCGCCCGCGGAGCGGATGACCTTCACGCTCCCGGCGGTGCGGAGGTCACGGCACGTCCTGGTGGTGGCCGCCGGCGAGGGCAAGGCGGAGGCGGTCGCCCACGGACTCCGCGGGGCCACCCCGACGGACTGGCCGGTGGCCGGCGCGGTGGGCCTCGAGTCCACCACCTATCACCTGGACGAGGGCGCGGCGTCCGGGCTGGGCTGACGCCCGCGGGCGTCAGCCGAAGCGGACCATGAGTCCGACGGCGACGATCGCGATGACCCAGAGGACCGCCATGACCACCGTCACGCGGTCGAGGTTTCGCTCGACCACACTCGAACCGGAGAGGCTGGACTGGACGCCGCCGCCGAACAGCGACGACAGACCGCCACCCTTGCCGCGGTGCAGCAGGATGAACAGCATCAACAGCAGGCTGGTGGCGATGAGGAAGATGTCCAGGGCGAGCTTCATGTGTGGATCGGGCCTTACGTCAGGTCGGGCGGTCGGAGGACGACCGGTTCAGACTACCCGGTCGGGTCTCCAGGACGAATCCCGGCGCGCCCGGCCGGGTGAGGGCGGACGCGCCGGGCGGTGGGAGGTCAGGGCAGCGGGCCGCCGGCGGCGATCGCGGAGAGCTGCGCGAACTCGTCGGGCTTGAGCGACGCGCCGCCGACCAGGCCCCCGTCCACGTCGGGCTGCGCGAGGAGCTCGCCCACGTTGGAGGCGTTCATGCTGCCCCCGTAGAGCACGCGCATGGCCTCGGCCGTCTCGGGATCGGCGATGTCGGACAGTGCGGAGCGGATCGCTCCGCACACCTCCTGGGCATCGGCCGCCGACGCCGTCTTGCCGGTGCCGATGGCCCACACGGGCTCGTAGGCGATCACGGTGGCGGCGAGTTGCTCCCGGGTCAGTCCGGCCAGGGAGCCCTTGAGCTGCTCCACCACCACCTCGACGTGGTCACCCGCCTCGCGCACCTCGAGCTTCTCGCCCACGCACACGATCGGGGACAGGCCGTGCTTGTGGCTCGCCGCGGCCTTGGCCGCGACCAGCTCGTCGGTCTCGGCGTGGTACTCGCGACGCTCCGAGTGTCCGACCACCACGTAGGTGCAGCCGAGCTTGGCCAGCATTCCCGCGGAGATCTCGCCGGTGTACGCGCCGGAGTCGTGAACCGACACGTCCTGCGCGCCGTAGGCGAACCCCAGCTTGTCGCCCTCGATCACGATCTGGACGCCGCGGATGTCGGTGAACGGGGGGATGAACGCGACGTCCACCTTCTGCAGGTACTTCTCCGGCAGCGCGAAGGCCACCTTCTGCACGAGCGCGATGGCCTCCAGGTGGTTGAGGTTCATCTTCCAGTTGCCGGCGATGAGCGGGGTGCGTGCCATGTTCTCTCCTGTGGTAGGCCGTGCCGGATCAGTTGCTGCGCTCGAGGGCGGTGACGCCGGGGAGTTCCTTGCCCTCGAGGTACTCGAGGGAGGCGCCGCCACCCGTGGAGATGTGCGAGAAGTTCTCCTCGCCCAGGCCGAGGGTGCGGACCGCCGCGGCGGAGTCGCCACCTCCGACCACGGAGAACGCGCCGTCCCTGGTGGCGGTGATGATCGCCTCCGCGACCCCCCGGGTCCCGGCCGAGAACGCCTCGAACTCGAACACGCCCATCGGCCCGTTCCAGAACACGGTCTTGGCGACGGTGAGCTTCTCGGCGAACAGGGCGACGGAGGCGGGGCCGATGTCGAGTCCCATCGTGCCGTCGGGGATCGACTCGGCCGGCACCGTCTCGTGCGGGGCGTCGGCGGCGAACCCGTCGGCGACCACCACGTCCACGGGGAGGGTGATCACGTCGCCGAACTTCTCGAGGAGGTCCTTGCAGGTGTCGATCAGCTCCTCCTGCAGGAGCGAGGAGCCGACGCCGTGGCCCTGCGCGGCCAGGAAGGTGAAGCACATCCCGCCCCCGATGACGAGCGTGTCGACCTTGGGCGCGAGGGCCTCGATCACCGCGAGCTTGTCGGAGACCTTGGAGCCGCCGAGCACCACCGCGTAGGGCCGCTGCGCGTCCCCGGTGAGGTTCGTGAGGACCTCGACCTCGCTCTGCACCAGGTCGCCGGCGTAGGAGGGGAGCAGCTTCGCGACGTCGTAGACCGAGGCCTGGGCCCGGTGCACCACACCGAAACCGTTCGAGACGAAGGCCCCGTCCTCGCCCACCAGCCCCGCGAGTTCGGCCGCGAACTCCGCGCGCTCGGACTCGTCCTTGCTCGTCTCCCTGGGATCGAACCGGACGTTCTCCACCAGGAGGACGTCCCCGTCGGTGAGCCCGTTCGCGCGCTCGCGGGCGTCGGGCCCCACGACGTCCCCGGCGAGTTGCACGTAGCGCCCGAGCTCCTCGCCGAGCCTCTCGGCGACGGGGGCCAGCGAGAACTCCGGGTCGACCCCGCCCTTCGGCCGGCCGAGGTGCGCGGTGATCACGAGCGCGGCACCGGCGTCGAGCAACGCGTTGAGGGTGGGCAACGACGCGGTGATCCGGCCCGCGTCGGTGATGGTGGACCCGTCCAGCGGGACGTTGAGATCGCAGCGGACGAGGATCTTGCGACCCTCGACGCCCGCGTCGAGCAGGTCGGAGAGCGTGCTCACTGCCATGGGGTGGACTCCTGTCGGAAAGGCGGTGGTGGGAATGTGCTCCGGGCCCGGCCGGGACGCGCGTGGCGTTCCCGGACCGGGCCCGGTTGTCGTGCGTGGCGCGTCAGGCCCGAGGGCTCCTAGAGCGACTTGCCGACGAGGCCGATGATGTCGGCGAGGCGGTTGGAGTAACCCCCCTCGTTGTCGTACCACGAGGCGATCTTGATCTGGCCGTCGAGCGCCTTGGTCAGCTGCGCGTCGAAGATCGACGAGTGCGGGTCGCCGACGATGTCCGAGGAGACGATGGGGTCCTCGGTGTACTTGAGGATGCCCTTCATGGGACCCTCCGCGGCGGCCTTGATGGCCGCGTTGACCTGCTCGACCGAGGCCTTCTTCTCGAGTTCCACGGTGAGGTCGGTGAGCGAGCCGGTGGGCAGCGGGACGCGGACGGCGTACCCGTCGAACTTGCCCTTGAGCTCGGGCAGGACCAGCGCCACGGCCTTGGCCGCACCGGTGGAGGTCGGGACCATGTTGATGCCGGCGGCGCGGGCGCGACGCATGTCGCTGTGCGGCGCGTCCTGGAGGTTCTGGTCCTGGGTGTACGCGTGGATCGTGGTCATGAGGCCCTTGACGATCCCGAACTCGTCCGAAAGCACCTTGGCGACCGGGGCGAGGCAGTTGGTGGTGCAGGAGGCGTTGGAGATGATCGTCTGCGAGCCGTCGTACTGGTGGTCGTTGACGCCCATGACGATCGTGATGTCCTCGTTCTTGGCCGGCGCCGAGATGATGACCTTCTTGGCGCCACCCTCGAGGTGGCCCTTGGCCTTCTCGGCATCGGTGAAGATGCCGGTCGACTCGACCACCACGTCGACGCCGTAGTCACCCCACGGCACGGACGCGGGCCCCTCCTTGACGGCGAGGGCGCCGATCGTCACGCCACCGACGGTGAGCGACGAGTCGTCGAACGTGACGTCCTGACCCAGGCGACCGAGGATCGAGTCGTACTTGAGGAGATGCGCGAGCATGTCGTTGGTGGTGAGGTCGTTGACGGCGACGATCTCGATATCCGTCTTGCCCTCGGCCTTGAGGGCCTCCACCGCGCGGTAGAAGTTGCGGCCGATACGTCCGAATCCGTTGATGCCTACGCGCACGGTCACGTGATGTCTCCTTGTTGGTGATGCGAGGTGGGTGGTGCGAGGTCGGTGGTGCGAGCTGTGGAGCCCCGACGGCCGGATGGGGCCCGGGGACGTGACTCAGACTACCCGCCGGCCGTGGAGCGCGTGCAGGGTCCGCGGGGCCCGGGTCAGTTGTCGTCGAGCATGTCCTCCGTCACCACGGACTCGGTGTCCGGGATGCCCAGTTCGGCGGCCTTGCGGTCGGCCATCGACAGCAGCCGCCGGATACGCCCGGCCACCGCGTCCTTGGTCATGGGCGGGTCCGCGAGCTGGCCGAGCTCCTCCAGGGAGGACTGCCGGTGCTCCACGCGAAGCTCGCCGGCCGCCAGCAGGTGGTCCGGGACGTCCTCCGCGAGGATCTCCAGGGCGCGCTGCACGCGGGCCGCGGCGGCGACCGCCGCCCGCGCCGACCTCCGGAGGTTGGCGTCGTCGAAGTTGGCGAGCCGGTTGGCCGTGGCGCGGACCTCACCCCGGGAGCGGCGTTCCTCCCAGATGTCCCTGGTCGCGGTGGCACCCATCCGGGCCAGGAGGACGCCGATCGCCTCCGAGTCGCGGATCACCACGCGGTCGCCGCCGCGGACCTCGCGGGCCTTGGCGGTGACTCCCAGACGGCGAGCCGCCCCGACCAGCGCCATCGCCGCCTCGGCTCCGGGAGCGGTGAGCTCCAGCGCCGACGACCGACCGGGCTTGGTCAGCGAGCCGTGCGCCAGGAACGCCCCGCGCCACGCGGCCTCCGCGGCGGCGACGGATCCACCCACGACCGCCGCCGGCAACCCCCGGACCGTGCGTCCGGCGTTGTCGACCAGCCCGAGCTGGCGGGTGAGGTCGGTGCCCCGGTCGATCACGCGGAGCACGAACTTGCGCGCCGGCCTCCCGTCCGCTCCCCCGATCGGGTGGATCTCGCACGACACCGCGAACAGCGAGTCGAGTTCTCCGGACAGTCGGTCGGCGATCTCACCCGAATCCACCTCGGCCTCGATCACGAGACGGCCGGACAGGACCTGGAGCGTCCCCGCGAACCGGAGGAGGGAGGCGACCTCCGCCCTCCTGGTCTCGGAGTTCCCCACGGGGACCCTCACCAGTTCGGACTTGACCTGTGCGGTCAGCGACACGCCCTGCTCCTTCGTTCTGGGGTCATCGGACGGCCCCCGCCGATGCCGCGCCCGCGAGAGCGGCGGCGAGCAGGACCGGGTCGTGGACCGATCTCATGGTCCCATCCGGTCCGGTCTCGGCGATCTCCGCGGTCAGGACGCGCGCTCCGAGCCCGGCGGCGGCGCGGTCGAGGTGCTCGCGTTCCGTCGCGCTCAGCGGCATCCTCGGATCCACCAGGATCACGTCGAAGTCGACCTCCGGGGCGTGCTGGCGCAGGACGTGGAGGTGTTGCTCGGCCGAGAAGCCGGCCGTCTCACCGGGCTGCGGCGCGAGGTTGAGCACCAGGGCCTTGGTGGCGTCCGTGCGCGCGAGCGCCGCCGCGATCTCGGGAACCAGTGTGTTGGGGATGACGCTGGTGAACCACGATCCGGGGCCCAGCACGACGATGTCCGCGCCCTCGATCGCCTCGACGACGCCGTCCGCGGCCGGCGGGTCGGCGGGGATCAGCCTCACCCGCCGCACGCTCCCGGGCGTGGTCGCGACGGCGACCTGGCCGATGATCGTCCGGACCACCCGGGGGTCCGCCTCCAGCCCCACGACCTCGGCGGCGATGTCGAGCGCGACCGGGGACATGGGCAGCACCCGGCCGGTCACCCCGAGGATCGACCCGACCGCCTCGAGGGCCTCCAGGGGGTCGCCGAGCATCTCCCAGAACCCGGCAAACACGAGGTTGCCCACCGCGTGCCCGGCCAACGCGCCGGTTCCGCCGTACCGGTGCTGGAAGAGCCGGGTGAGGCGGGCGTGCTCGGGGTCGTCGGCGGCGAGCGCGCAGAGCGCCATCCGCAGGTCCCCGGGAGGGAGGATGCCGAGCTCGCGGCGCAGGCGGCCGGAGGAGCCACCGTCGTCGGCGACGGTCACCACGGCGGTGACCTCCTCGGCGACGATCCGCCCGGCGCGCAGGGTGGCGGACAGTCCGTGGCCGCCACCGAGCGCGACGAGCGAGGGAATCCGGCGGGAGCCCACGGGCGTCGTGTCCCCGGTCATCGCCGGCTCACTCCCGTCCGAGGTCGCGGTGGCGGACGTGGACGTCGACCGAGTCGAGACCCGAGAGCCGGCCGGCCAGGGACTCGGAGACGGCGACACTGCGGTGCTTCCCGCCGGTGCACCCGACCGCGATGGTCATGTACCGCTTGCCCTCGCGCCGGTAACCGTGGATGGCGAGCCTGATCATGGTGACCGCCGATCGGAGGTACTCCTCGATCGATTCGTCCGCGAGGACGTAGTCCCTGACCGGCTTCTCGCGGCCCGTGTGCGGTTGCAGTTCCGGGATCCAGTGCGGGTTGGGGAGGAAGCGCATGTCGAGCAGCATGTCCACGTCGACGGGCACGCCGTACTTGAACCCGAACGACTCGACCGTGAGGTGGAAGTCGAACCCGAGGTCGCCGAACGGGGTCTCGAGTCGGTGCCGGAGGTCGTGCACGCTGAGCTTGGTGGTGTCCACCACGACGTCCGCCCGGCCTCGGATCCCCTCGAGGACCTTCCGCTCCCGCTGGATCCCGTCGATCAGGCCGTCGCCGGACTGCAGGGGGTGGGACCGGCGCACGTTGTTGAACCGCGCGACCAGCGCCTCGTTCGAGGCGTCCAGGAAGAGGACCTTCGCTTGCGGCCGACCGTCGAACCGTTGCAGGAGCCCGCCGATGTGCTCGTCGAAACCCAGGCTGCGGACGTCCGCGACCACGGCCAGGCGCTTCGGCCCGTCCTCCGCGCCCTGCATGTGGTCGATCAGGTCGGCCACGAACTCCAGGGGCAGGTTGTCCACGACGTACCAGCCGAACTCCTCGAGCACCTTGGACGCGGTGCCCTTGCCGGCCCCCGACATCCCGCTGATGAGGAGGAGTTCACGTCCCTCGTCGTTCCCGTCCATCGTGCCACCTCACGTCGTCGTACCGCCCTCGTCGGGCGACCCCTGCGAGTCTTCCACGTCGGCCGCCGGAACGTCCGGCCCCGGCTCCTCCGAACCGAGCGCGGTGCGGATCGCCTCGGCCACCCCGGGGCCGATCCCCGGGACGAGGCACAGCTCCGCCGGACCGGCCGCACGCAGCGCGGACACGGTGGGGAACCGCTCCTGCAGGGCGGCCCGCCGGGCGGGCCCGAGCCCGGGCACGTCGTCGAGGACGGACGTGGTCATGCGCCGGGACCTGGCTCCCCGGTGGGCGCGGATCGCGAAGCGGTGGGCCTCGTCGCGGAGGCGCTGCAGGAGGAACAACCCCTCCCCCTGCCGGGGGAAGATCACCGGGTACTCCTCCCCCGGCAGCCAGATCTCCTCGAGCCTCTTCGCGATCCCGATGACCGGGACGTCGGTCACGCCGAGTTCGGCGAGGACCTCGGCGGCGGCCTCGACCTGGGGTCGGCCGCCGTCCACCACGAAGAGCTGCGGCGGGTAGGCGAACCGACGCGACGGCGTGGCCGATGCGGGTCCGCCCCCCTCGGGCGCCCCCTCGTCGTCGACGGGTCCGTCCGCGTCGTCCGGCGTGACCGTCGGCTCCTCGCGGTGACGGCGGAACCGGCGCCGGGTGACCTCCGCGATGCTCGCCACGTCGTCCGAATGCCCGTCGCCGGCGGCCTCCCGGATCCGGTACAGGCGGTAGTCGCTCTTGCGGGCGATGCCGTCCTCGAACACCACCAGCGACGCCATGACGTCGGTGCCCTGGGTGTGGGAGATGTCCACGCACTCGATCCGCAGGGGCGCCGAGTCCAGCTCGAGGGTCTCCTGGATCTCCTGCAGCGCGGCCGAGCGGGCGGTGAGGTCGCCGCTGCGGCGGAGCTTGTGCTGGGTCAGCGCCTCCACGGCGTTGCGGTGGACGGTCTCCGCGAGCGACCGCTTGTCCCCGCGCTGCGGAACCCGCAGCGAGACCCGGGACCCCCTGAGGGCGGACAGCCAGTCCGCGAGCTCGGCGGAGTCCTCCGGGAGGGCCGGTACCAGCACCTCGCGGGGTACGGCGGCGGCGATGTCGGCGGCCGAGTCGGAGGCCCCCGCCAGGTCGGCCTCGCCCCCGTAGAACTGGGCGAGGTAGTCGGAGACCACGCCCGGCACCGCGGCGTCGGGGTCGAAGTGGCCGTCCGCCCCGACCCCGTGGGTGTGCTCGACCACCCAGCCGCGCTGGCCGCGGATCCGGCCCCCACGGACGTGGAACACCTGCACGGACACCTCGAGCTCGTCCGCCGCGACCCCCACGACGTCCGCGTCGGTCCCGTCGCCCAGGACCACGGCCTGCTTCTCCATGGCGCGCCGCATGGCGCCGAGGTCGTCCCGCAGGCGCGCCGCGCGCTCGAAGTCCAGGCCCTCCGACGCCTCCAGCATCCGCTTCTCGATCCGGCGCATGATGACGTCCGTCCGCCCGGACAGGAAGTCGCACAGCTCGTCGACGATGGCGCGGTGCTCGTCCGCCGTCACCCGCCCGATGCAGGGGGCCGCGCACTTGTCGATGTATCCGAGCAGGCAGGGCCTGCCGAGTTGGGCCTGCCGCCTGAACACCCCGGCCGTGCAGGACCGCACCGGGAACACCCGCTGCAGGGTGTCGAGCGTGTCGCGTATCGCCCAGGCGTGCGAGTAGGGGCCGAAGTAGCGGGTACCCGCGCGGCGCGGGCCGCGGTAGACAAAGGCCCGGGGGAACTCCTCCCCGACCGTCACGGCGAGCAGCGGGTACGTCTTGTCGTCGCGGTACCGGACGTTGAAGCGCGGGTCGTACTTCTTGATCCACGTGTACTCCAGCTGGAGCGCCTCGACCTCCGTGGACACCACCGTCCACTGGACCCCGGCCGCCGCGGTGACCATCCTCCTGGTCCGCGGGTGCAGGAGCGTGAGGTCGGCGAAGTACGACCCGATCCGGCTCCGCAGGTTCTTGGCCTTGCCCACGTAGATGACGCGGCCGTGCTCGTCACGGAAGCGGTAGACCCCCGGCTCCGTGGGGACGGAGCCGGGGGCCGGCCGGTAGGTGCGCGGATCGGCCACGGGGGTCAGCGGTCGGCGACGGTCTCGGGATCGGCCGCCGAGGGCTTGTACCGGCGGACGGTCTCGCGGAGGCCGCTCATGGCGTCCACCCCGTCCTGCCCGTCGACCGACTGGATGGCCCAGATGCCCACGTGCTCGTAGCCGGGCAGCTCGAGGCGCGGCCATTTACTGGAGCGCGGGAACGTGAGTCCCACGATGTCCTCCCAGCCCCACACCCGCGACCGCAGCGGTCCGCGGATCTCGACGCCCTGCTCGCCCGCCCGCACCCTGATGCGCAGCAGCGTGAGGAGGACGCCGGCGAAGATCAACCCCACCACCACAAAGGCGAGCTGATCGGCCACCCCGACCGTCACGCCCGTGTCACCGCGGACCAGGACGAACGCCCACGCCACGTGGACCAGCACGATCACCACGGCGAGGGCGATGACCGTCACGCGGAGGCGCCGGGGCCGGTGGTCGAAGTCCCAGGAGTCGGTCATCGGCCCGACCTCAGGGCGCGGAGCGCGAGGGCGGCGCCGAGCGCCGCGGCGACCGCCTCCCCGCCCTTGTCCTCGGCGGCGCCGTCGTGTCCGTCGCGGTCCCGGGCCTGGTCCTCGTCCTCGGTGGTCAGGACGCCGTGCGCGACGGGCGTCGACTCGTCGAGCGCGATCCTCGTGAGACCGTCGGTCACCGACCGGCACACGTAGTCGAAGTGCGGGGTCGAGCCCCTGATCACCACCCCCAGCGCCACCACGGCGTCGTGGGTGCGGGCGAGCTCCTGGGCCACCACGGGGAGCTCGACGGCCCCGGTGACGCGGGTGAGCGTGACCGGCACGCCGGCGGCCTCCGCCACCGCGAGGGCCCGGTCGAGCAGTTGCGTGCAGATCTCGTCGTGCCAGGTGGACGCCACGACGCCCAGCCGCAACCCGCGGGCGTCGGGGATCACCAGTTCCGGCCTACCGCTGCCGCTCATCGCCGATCCTCTCCGTCGGTCCCGGGACCGAACTCCTCGTCCAGCCCCTCCAGCAGGTGCCCCATCCGGTCCCGCTTGGTGCGCAGGTACCGCAGGTTCTCGGGGGTCACGGCGGTCGGCATGGGCACCCGCTCGACCACCTCGACGCCCCCGACCCCGAGGGCGTCGGCCTTGGCGGGGTTGTTGGTCATGAGCCGGACCCGGGTCACCCCGAGGTCCCGCAACATCTGCGCCGCGAGGCTGAAGTCGCGGGCGTCGGCGGGCAGCCCGAGGTCCAGGTTCGCGTCCACCGTGTCGCGGCCGTCGTCCTGGAGCTGGTAGGCGCGGAGCTTCTGCACCAGGCCGATGCCCCGGCCCTCGTGTCCACGCATGTAGAGGACCACGCCCCGACCCTCCTCGCAGACGGCCGCCACCGCGGCGTCCAGCTGGGGGCCGCAGTCGCAGCGCAGGGAGTGGAAGACGTCGCCGGTGAGGCACTCCGAGTGGATGCGGACCGAGACGGGCGCGTCGCCGGAGACGTCGCCGGCGACCATGGCCACGTGCTCGACCCCCTGGAGGACGTCGCGGTACCCGTGGGCGGTCATGGTGCCGGCGGGGGGGGGGATCCGCGCGGCGGCCTCGTGGATGACCTGGACCTCGTTGGCGCGCCGCCACGCCTGGAGCGCCTCGATGGTGACCAGGGCGAGCCCGTGCTCGTCGGCGAACCGCCGGAGCTCGGGGGTCCGGGCCATGGTGGTCGGGTCCTCCTCGGACACGATCTCGCAGATGACGCCGGCGGGGCGGAGGCCGGCCAGCCGCGCGAGGTCGACCGCGGACTCGGTGTGCCCCGGACGGGTGAGCACGCCGCCCGGCCGGGCGCGCAGCGGGACCACGTGCCCGGGCCGGGTGAAGTCCCCGGGGACGGCCTCGTCCGAGGCGAGCAGCCGCGCGGTCCGCGCGCGGTCGGCGGCGGAGATCCCCGTGCTCACGCCGGTCCGCGCGTCGACGGTCACCGTGTACGCCGTGTCGTGCCGGTCCTCGTTGATCGCCCGCATGGGGGGCAGGTCCAGTCGGAGGCAGTCCTCGGCCTCGAGCGCCACGCACACGTAGCCCGACGAGTACCGGACGAGGAAGCCCATGAGTTCGGGGGTCGCCAGCTCGGCGGCGAAGATCAGGTCGCCCTCGTTCTCGCGGTCCTCGCTGTCCACCACGACCACAGCCCGTCCCGCAGCGATGTCGGCGATGGCGCGGTAAATGCCGTCGAAGGTGGTCACTGCTGCGGGTTCTCCTCGGTGGTCGGAGCCCGGGCGGGTGACCGCGGGCGCGGCCTCAAGTATGGCCCATCCGTTCAGTGGGACCGGCCACCGCGTCCGCCGAG
>NZ_CALMYY010000064.1 GCF_937873725.1 uncultured Dietzia sp. | reverse complement strand
CCGAAGTTGACGATCGAGGACACGACGCCCTTGCGGACCTGGCCCTTCTGCAGCTGGTGCAGGAACTCGGAGCGGACGGCGGACTGGGTCTGCTCGAGCCACGCGCGACGCGAGAGGACGACGTTGTTGCGGTTCTTGTCCAGCTCGATGATCTTGGCCTCGAGCTCCTGGCCCACGTAGGGCAGGAGGTCGCGGACGCGACGCATCTCCACGAGGGAGGCGGGCAGGAAGCCACGGAGACCGATGTCGAGGATGAGGCCGCCCTTGACGACCTCGATGACGGTGCCCTTGACGGCCTCGTCCTTCTCCTTGAGCTCCTCGATCGTGCCCCAGGCGCGCTCGTACTGGGCGCGCTTCTTGGACAGGATCAGACGGCCGTCCTTGTCCTCCTTGGTGAGGACCAGGGCCTCGACCTCGTCGCCCACCTTGACGACCTCACCGGGGTCGACATCGTGCTTGATGGAAAGTTCACGCGAGGGGATGACGCCCTCGGTCTTGTATCCGATGTCGAGCAGGACCTCGTCGCGGTCGACCTTGACGATCGTGCCCTCGACGATGTCGCCATCGTTGAAGTACTTGATCGTGGCGTCGATGGCGGCGAGGAAGTCCTCCGCGGAGCCGATGTCGTTGACGGCTACCTGCGGCGAGGTGGTTTTGGTGGTCATAGGGTGGGGTGCTCCGGAGTGGATAGGAATCGTAGGTGGACAGGTTTTCGCGGGCGTGTACGCACGCGACGGTCAACTGTACCCTTCCACCGTGACGTCCACAAACCCCCCTGATCATGGTGAATCCGTCCGCGCCTCCCGGAGGTGGTGGGACGCCGAAGCGGTCGACTACCACGACGAACACGGCGAGTTCCTCGGCGCACACGCCCCCGACGGCGAGTTCCTGTGGTGCCCCGAGGGCCTGCACGAGGGCGACTGGAACCTCCTCGGCGACGTGGCGGGCCGCGACGTGCTCGAGATCGGGTGCGGCTCCGCGCCGTGTGCCCGGTGGATCGCCGGCCGGGGGGCGCGCGCCGTCGCCGTCGACCTCTCCGTCGGGATGCTCCGCGTGGGCGCCGAGGCCGCGAGCCGCTCGACGGGCCCCGCCGCAACGGTCCCGCTCATCCAGGCCGACGCCGGCCGCCTGCCCTTCACCGACAACAGCTTCGACGTCGCGTTCTCCGCCTTCGGCGCCATCCCCTTCGTCGCGGACACGTCGGGCGCCATGGCGGAGGTCGCGCGCGTGCTCCGCCCCGGCGGCCGGTTCGTCTTCTCCGTCAACCACCCCATGCGGTGGATCTTCCGCGACGACCCCGGCCAGGAGGGGCTCGTGGCGGCGTTCCCGTACTTCGACCGGACCCCCTACACCGAGTACGACGAGGAGGGCCGCCTGACGTACGTCGAGCACCACCGCACGGTCGGCGACCGGATCCGCGAGCTGGTCGGTGCCGGGTTCGTCCTGCAGGACCTGATCGAGCCGGAGTGGCCGGAGTGGCTGGACCGGGAGTGGGGGCAGTGGAGCCCGCTGCGCGGCAGCATCTTCCCCGGCACCGCGATCTTCGTGTCGACCCTCGCCTGAGCCCGGCTACAGGATCTTGGAGAGGAAGTCCTTGGTGCGCTGATGGGTGGGTGCCGTGAGCACCTCGGCGGGCCGGCCCGCCTCCACCACCACTCCGTCGTCCATGAACGCGATCGTGTCGGCGACCTCTCGCGCGAAGCCCATCTCGTGGGTCACCACGACCATGGTCATCCCCGCGTCGGCCAGGTCCCGCATGACGCCCAGCACCTCCCCGACCAGCTCGGGGTCGAGGGCCGAGGTGGGCTCGTCGAACAGCATGAGCTTCGGCTCCATCGCCAACGCGCGGGCGATGGCCACTCGCTGCTGCTGGCCTCCGGACAGCTGCGCCGGATAGGCGTCCGCCTTGGCCGACAGTCCCACCTTGTCCAGCAGTTCGCGGCCGCGCTCGGTGGCCTTCGCCCTGGACTCGCCCTTGACGAGCATCGGCGCCTCGATCACGTTCTCGAGGGCGGTGCGGTGGAGGAACAGGTTGAAGTGCTGGAACACCATCCCGATGTCGCGTCGCTGGCGGGCCGCCTGCCGGGGCGAGATCTCGTAGAGCTTGTCGCCCTTCTCCCGGTAGCCCACGAGGTCACCGTCGATGTAGAGCCGACCCGCGTCGACCTGCTCCAGGTGGTTGATGCAGCGGAGGAACGTGGACTTGCCGGAGCCCGACGGGCCGACCAGACACAGGACGTCCCCCGCCGCCACCTCGAGGTCGATGCCCTTGAGCACCTCCAGGGAGCCGAACCTCTTACAGACCTGCTCGGCCCTGACCATCGGCGTCATGCTGTCCCTCCGGATGGATCCGCGGCCCTGGCGGCGGCGAGAGACGACGGGGTCATCCCGTCCGCCGCCGCCAACGCGCGCAACTGCTTGCCGGTCAACTGCCGGGTGGCGCCCCGCGAGAACTTCTTTTCCAGGAAGTGCTGACCCACCATGAGGACGCTGGTGATGACCAGGTACCAGGTGGCGGCCACCAGCAGCAGCGGGATCGGCTGGAAGTTGACGCCCGAGATGTCGCGGGCCTGACCGTAGAGCTCACCGGAGAACGGGATGGCCACGACGAGCGAGGTGGTCTTGAGCATCGAGATCAGCTCGTTGCCGGTGGGCGGGATGATCACGCGCATCGCCTGGGGCAGGACGGTGCGCCGCATGGTCTGCCCCCACGTCATGCCGAGCGCGGTGGACGCCTCGGCCTGCCCCTCCGGGACGGACGAGATGCCCGCCCGAACGATCTCGGCCATGTACGCGGCCTCGTTCATGGCCAGGCCGATGACGGCCAGCCAGAACGCGGAGTACAGCGCCATCGTGTCGTCGAAGCGGACCACCTGGAAGTCGGTGAAGGGGATGCCGAACTGGATCTGCCGGTACAGCGTGAAGATCAGGCCCCAGAACAGCAGCTGCACGTAGATCGGGGTCCCGCGGAAGATCCACAGGTACACCCACGCCACGGCCTTGAGTACCGGGTTGCTGCTCATCCGCATCACCGAGAGGATGACCCCCAGGATCACGGCGAGGATCATCGACAGCAGGGTCAGCGCGATGGTGTAGAACACCGCCATGCCGAACCGTGTGTCGAAGAGGTACCGGCCGTACGTGCCCCAGCCGTAGGCCGAGTTGGTCGCCGCGCCCCAGAGGAAGAGGAACGCGAGCACCAGGACGATCGACGCCGACACCCACCGCCACGGGTGCCGCAGCGGCACCGCCTTGATGGGCTCCGGGGCGTCCGCCCGGGGGGGTGTGGCCCCCTTCTCCGCGGTACTCACCGACCGGTCACTCAGCCCTTCCGGATCTCGGCGCGGTCGATGAGCCCGGACTCGAGGCCCCAGTTCTGGGCGATCTTCTCGAAGTCACCGGTCTCGATCAGCTTGTTGGCGGCGGCCGCGAGGGCCACGGCCAGGTCCGCGTCCTTGCGCACGGGCCAGCCGTAGGGGGCGGAGTCGAACACGTCGCCGGCCAGCTGCATCTTTCCGTCGGACTGCTTGACGGCGTAGGCCGAGATGGGCGAGTCCGCGGACATCGCGTCGACCTTGCCCAGGGCCACGGCGGTGGACGCCTCGTCCTGGGAGTCGAACTGGACCTTCTCGATCGCCGGCTTCCCGGCGTCGGTGCAGGCCTTGCTCCGGGCGGGCACGTCCTCCTGGTCCGAGACCGTGGTGCGCTGGACGGCGACGCTCAGTCCACAGGCGTTGTCCGGGTCCACGTCGGTCCCGACCGCGGAGGCCCACTGGATGCCGGCCTCGAAGTAGGTGACGAAGTCGACGGTCTGGAGCCGCTCCTCGTTGACGGTGAACGAGGAGGCACCCATGTCCATGGTGCCGCCCTCGATGGCCGGGATGATCTTCTCGAAATCGGACTCACGGAACTCGGCGGTCAGACCCATCAGCTGGGCGGCGGCGTTGACCACGTCGATGTCGAACCCGACGATCTCGCCCTTCTCGTTCTTGAACTCGTTGGGCGCGTACGGCGGGTTGGTTCCCACCACGATGACACCCTTGTCGCGGATATCGGCCGGCACCAGGGCGGCGATCTCCTCGTCGACCTGGAGCGCGACCTCCTGCCGGGGCTCCCCGGAGTCCTCCGGCCCCTCGGTGTTGGTGGTGCAGCCGGTGAGCGCGAGGGCCGCGGTGGCGGTCAGTGCCAGGACGGCGCGAAGACCGCGCCGGGGGGTGAGGGTCATAGGAGTGCCCTTTCAGGCGTCGTTGAGCCGAATCTGCACTGAACCTAGGGCATGCGGCGACCGCCACAAAGCACATCGCCCGCGAGTGGTGCCGGTGGTTACCCAGTGGTTACACCCGGTGACCACTCAGTGAGCTGCCGAGTCCCAGTCGGGCCCGGTTCCCGTGGAGACGTCCAGGGGCACGTCGAGCTCGATCGCCGAGTACATGCGATCCACCACGAGGTCGCGGACCTCGTCCAGCTCGCCCCCCGCCACCTCGAGCACCAACTCGTCGTGGACCTGGAGCAACAGGCGGCTCCGCAGTCCCCGCTCGGCGAGGTCGGCGTGGACCCCGAGCATCGCCGCCTTGATGATGTCCGCGGCGGTGCCCTGGATGGGCGCGTTGAGGGCGGCACGCTCGGCGTTCTCCCGCTTGAGCCGGTTGTCCGAGTTGAGCTCGGGCAGGTAACGCCGGCGCCCGAAGAGGGTCTCGGTGTAGCCGTCCCGGCGGGCCTGGTCCACCACCGCGTGCAGGTAGTCGCGGACCCCGCCGAAGCGCGCGAAGTACGCGTCCATCTGCTCGCGGGCCTCGTTCTGGCCGATCCCGAGCTGCGCGGCCAGCCCGAACGCGCTGAGCCCGTAGGCGAGGCCGTAGCTCATGGCCTTGACGCGGCGCCGCAGCTCCGGGGTGACCTCGTCGATGGGCACGCCGAAGGCCCGCGAGCCGACGAACGAGTGCAGGTCCTCCCCCGTCCGGAACGCCTCGATGAGTCCGGCGTCCCCGGACAGGTGCGCCATCACCCGCATCTCGATCTGGCTGTAGTCGGCGGTGAGGAGGCAGTCGTAGCCCTCGCCCACGACGAAGGACCGGCGGATCCGCCGGCCGTCCTCGGTGCGGACCGGGATGTTCTGCAGGTTCGGGTCGGTCGAGGAGAGCCGGCCGGTGGCGGCGACGGTCTGGTTGAAGGTGGTGTGGATGCGCCCGTCGTCGCCGATGGTCTTGATCAGGCCCTCGACGGTGGTGCGCATCTTGGTGGCCTCGCGGTGCAGGAGCAGCGCCTCGAGGAAGGCGCGCCCCGGGGTGTCCCCCGTCTCCTTGAGGAGAAGCTCCTCCAGCGCCTTGGCGTCCGTGGTGTACCCGGTCTTGGTCTTCTTGGTCTTGGGCATGCCCAGGGTCTCGAACAGCACCACCTGGAGCTGCTTGGGCGAACCGAGGTTGATCTGCTCGCCCCCGATCGCGTCGTACGCGGCCTCCGCGGCGTCACGCCCGCGGTCGGCGAACCCGTCGCGCAGCTCGTCCAGCGCGGCGCCGTCCACCGCGATGCCGATCGATTCCATCCGCGCGAGCACCGGCACGAGCGGCAGCTCCATCTCGGCGAGGAGCCGGGCCCCGTGCACCTGCTCGAGTTCCACGTCGAGCCGCTCGGCCAGATCCACCACGGCGCGGGCCCGGGTCGCCGCCGCGTCGGCGTTCTGTTGCTCCACCTCGGCCTCGTCGACCTCGTCCAGCAGCGAGAGCTGCTTCTCCCCCGACTCCACCTCGGGCAGTTCCCTCTGCAGGTGCCGCTGGAACAGCTCGGCGAGCCCGTAGCTGCGCTGACCGGGCCGCACGAGGTACGCGGCGAGCGCGACGTCCATGGCGACCCCGCCCAGCTCGAGGCCCCGGCCCATCAGGGCGTGGGTCGCCGCCTTGGAATCATGGACCGCCTTCGCCACCGCGTCGTCCGCCAACCACGCCTGTAGAGCCCGCTCGTCGGCCGGATCGATGCGGGCGAGATCGATGTGCGCCGACGCCCCGCCCGCGGCAGCGACGGTGACGGTGTGCGCGTCCCCGGCGCCGGGACGGGAGGATCCGACGACGACGAGGCCGTGCCGTCTCCCGGCCGGCGCGTGCGCTGCCAGCCAGTCCGAGACCTCGCCGGCGTGCAGGACCGCCGCCCGCTCGAGCTCGATCTCCGCCACCTGCTCGGGTGCGCCCTCGGGCAGGAATGCGGTGAGGAACCGGTCGCGGGCCTGCGGTCCGAACTCGAGCCGGTCGAACAGCGCGTTGACATCGGCCCGCTCGGGGAGGTCGCGGGCGAGATCGCCGATCTCGACCCCTAGGTCGAGATCCCGGGCGAGTTCGGTGATGCGGCGGTTGAGCTGCACCTGCGGGAGGTGCTCCCGGAAGCTCTCGCCGACCTTCCCCTTGATCTCGTCGGCGTGCGCGATGAGCTCGGACAGCGTGCCGTACTGGACGATCCACTTGGCGGCGGTCTTGTCCCCCACCTTGGGCACTCCCGGGAGGTTGTCGGAGGTGTCACCCCGCAGCGCGGCGACGTCCGGGTACTGCGCCGGGGTGACGCCGTACTTCGCCTCGACCGACTCCGGGGTGTAGCGCGCGAGTTCCGAGACTCCCTTAACCGGGTAGAGGACGGTCACCGAGTCGGTCACGAGCTGCAGTGCGTCGCGGTCGCCGGTGCAGATGAGGGTATGCGTGCCGCCTGCCCGCGTGGCCAGGGTCGCGATGATGTCGTCCGCCTCATGCCCCTCCAGCGAGAGCGTCCGGACGCCCAGCGCGACCAGCGCCTCCTGGATCAGCTCGACCTGTCCCTTGAACTCCTCGGGCGCCGCCGACCTCGTGGACTTGTACTCGGGGTACTCCGCGGTCCGGTGCAACGTCGCGCGCGAGACGTCGAAGGCCACCGCGATGTGGGTGGGCTCCTCGGTGGTGACCAGGTTGGCGACCATGGACAGGAAGCCGTACACCGCGTTGGTGTGCTGCCCGGATGCGGTGGAGAAGTTCTCCGCCGGCAGCGCGTAGAACGCGCGGAACGCCAGCGAGTGCCCGTCCAGCAGGAGCAGTCGGCTGGGACCGGGCCCCCTGCCGGTGTCGGACGACGTGGTGCTGGCTGCGGAACTGGCTTCTGCGGTCTGGCTCGTGGTGCTCACACGGCCACTCTAGGGCGGGCATCGGACAGCCGCTCACCGGTCGTCGGTTAGACTTCCCGACCAGCGGCCCGCCGCGACCGCCCCCGTAGCCCAATTGGCAGAGGCAACGGATTCAAAACCCGTCCAGTGTCGGTTCGAGTCCGACCGGGGGCACGCATCATACAAATCTCGTCAGCCGCGCGACGCGCCATTCAGTGGGGCCGCGCCCCGTCGAGGAACAGACGCACCACCGCGACCGCGGCCTCGTCCCCTCCGGAGCGATCCACTGCCCGCGCCAGGTGGAAGAACGCGTTGGTGAGGAACCACGGCTCGCCGGCGATCTCGCCGCGTCCGACGGCGCGGGCGAAGACGTCGACGACGGGGTCCAGCACAGCCGACACGTACTGGCCGGACACCGCGCTCCTGGATTCCTCCGAGACGAGTTCGAGAGTGTCGTAGACCCTCTGCTCGAACGAGATCGACCGGGCGTCCTGGTCGGCGACGGCAGCCACGAGCTCGCCCAGTTGCCGTTCGAATCCCCCGGTGGCGGCGAGCGCCGTCTCGATCCGTGTACTGAGGCGGGCGGTGAACCGGAGCGCGACCTCCTTGTACAGCTCCTCCTTCCCACCTGGGAAGTGGTGGTAGATGGACGGCTTGCGAATCCCTACCGACCGGGCGACGCCGACCAGGGAGATTCCCGTGTAACCCCCTGCCGCCAGCTGACCTGCGAAGGCGTCCATGATTTCAGAGCGGGTGTCAGTCGGCACGGCCATCGGGTCCTCTACGGGTGACTTCGTCATGCCGTCAGCCTACCTATCGGTAGGCAGGGCCACCAATTTCCGGCGCCGTCCCCCGCGCACTTGCCGAAGGCCACCCTCGCAGCCTATATTTGCTTGCTGCAAGCAACCGAATCGAGCTGGGAGGTTACGAGTGTCCGTCGACATCGACCAGAGCGCCCGGCTCGTCGTGGATCTCTCACGCGTGGTCAAGCTGCTGCGCGCGGTCAACGTCTGCGTGCCCCGCTTCCACGAGTCGCTCGAGCCGTCCGCCCATCCCCTGCTCTTCGCCGTCCACGACGAGCCCGCCCGGGTGACCGACCTGGCCGACCGGGTCCACACCGACGTCTCGGTGGTGAGCCGGCAGGTCCGTCACCTCGAGTCGCTGGGCCTGGTGACCAAGGTCCCGGACCCGGACGACGGGCGCGCGAGCCTGGTCACCCTCACCGCCGAGGGATCCGACCTGGTGGCCCGCGTGTTCGACGGCCGCGGCCAGTGGATGGCCGACGTGCTGTCCGACTGGACACCCGAGCAGGCGGCGTCCCTCGGCGAGAGCCTGAACCACCTCGCGGAGTCCCTTCGCTCCGAACTCGACTCCCTCACATCCGCCAAGGAGAACCGATGACCACCCCCACGCCCGCCGCCGCGCGGGCAGGCGAGGACGGCGAGCTCACGCACCGTCAGATCCTCGTGATCCTCGCCGGCCTCATGTCGGCCATGTTCCTCGCCAGCCTCGATCAGACGATCGTCTCGACCGCCATCAGGACGATCGCCGACGACCTGCAGGGCCTGGACGCGCAGGCGTGGGTCACCACGGCCTACCTCATGACGTCGACCATCTCGACGCCGCTGTACGGCAAGCTCTCCGACATCTACGGCCGCAAGCCGTTCTTCGTCATCGGCATCGTGATCTTCGTGTTCGGATCCCTGCTGTGCACGCTCGCGGACTCGATGTACACCCTCGCGGTGTACCGCGGCATCCAGGGACTGGGCGCGGGTGCCCTGATGTCCCTCGCGCTGGCGATCATCGGAGACATCATCCCTCCCCGCGACCGCGCGAAATACCAGGGCTACATGCTGGCCGTGTTCGCCTCGTCGTCGGTCATCGGGCCGGTCGTCGGCGGCTTCTTCGCCGGCATGGACACGATCCTCGGCATCGACGGCTGGCGCTGGATCTTCCTGCTCAACGTCCCCATCGGCGCCCTCGCGCTGACGATGGTGATCCTCACCCTCAACGTCAAGAACGTCCGCGTGGACCACCGGGTGGACTGGGCGGGCGCGGCCGCGATCGTCGTCGGGCTGGTGCCGCTCCTGCTGGTGGCCGAACAGGGCCGCATCTGGGGCTGGGGCTCCCCGGCCGCGCTCGGCTGCTACCTCGTCGGCCTGGCCGGCATCGGCCTCTTCCTCATCGTCGAGGCCCGCGCGGGCGACGAGGCCCTCATCCCCCTGCGCCTGTTCCGCGACCGCACCTTCGCGATCGTCACCGCCGGCGGCGTGATCGTGGGCATGGCCATGTTCGGCGGGATGATGACGCTGCCGCTGTACATGCAGATCGTCCACGGCGCCGACCCCATGGAGTCCGGCCTCATGATGCTCCCGCTGGTCGCGGGCATGATGGGTGCCTCGATCGTCACGGGTCAGCTCATCTCAAGGACCGGCCGGATCCGCGAGTTCCCGATCCTCGGCACCGCCATCGCCGCCCTGGGCCTCTTCCTGCTGTGGACCATCGACGCCAACACCTCGCTGACGCTGGTCATGTTCTACATGCTCATCCTGGGCATCGGCCTGGGCAACTGCATGCAGCCGCTCACCCTGATCGTGCAGAACGCCGTCAGCCCGCGGGAGATCGGCGTGGCCACCGCGTCGGCCACCTTCTTCCGGCAGCTCGGCGGCACGGTCGGCGTGGCCGTGTTCCTGTCGATCCTGTTCAGCCGCGTCGGCGGCGCGATCACCACGCAGCTGGAGGAGGCGACCGCCAACGGCAGCCTCGCCCGCGGCATCCAGGACGGCCTGGCCGACCCGGCGCTGCGGCAGGACCCGCAGGCCTACGGGATCGTGCAGGCCCTGGCCG
>NZ_CALMYY010000063.1 GCF_937873725.1 uncultured Dietzia sp. | reverse complement strand
GGTAGGGCACAGTGGCGGGCAGGAGAAAGTTAACCGAATGTCCGCCATACAGGCCGGGCGGGATCTCAAAAGGCGCCAAGATCACGTAAGCTTGGCCCAAACGCGGACGCCGCCTCCGGCGGTCCGGTGCCTCCCCGGCATCGCGGCCGGCGCCCGCTACTACCTCCCCCTGGCCCGCGCGCTCGCCGCGGAGGGCGTGGACGTGGCGATCACCGAGCTGCGCGGCCAGGGCGAGAGCACCCACCGGATCGGCCGCGGCGGGGTCGCCGGGTACCACGAGAGCGCCGCCGAGGACGTCCCGTTGGCCCTGGACGCCATGCGCCGGGCCCTCGGCGACCGGCGCGTGATCCTGCTCGGCCACAGCATGGGCGCCCAGATCGGCGTCTACCACCTGGCGCGCCGCGACCCGCGCGTCGCAGGGCTGGTCGCGGTGGCAGCCCAGTCGCCGTTCCACCGCGGTTTCCCGCGGCCGGTGGGTCGCAAGCTGCGGTTCGGCTCGGTGGTGCTGCCGGTCGTGGGACGGCTGGCCGGTCACGTCCCGGGTGGGTTCTTCGGCGCCGAGGGCCGGCTCCCGGCCGACCGGGTGCGCGACTGGTCCCGGCTCGCGGCCACCGGCGTCATGCAACCGGCGCGCGCGGACCTGGACTACCTGGCAGGCCTGACCCGCGTCGAGGTCCCCGTGCTGTCGGTGGTGATCGCGCACGACCCACTGGCGCCCGAGAGCGCCGCGCGCGGACTGCTGGCCATGCTCCCCGGTGCCAGGACGAGCCTGGAGGTGGAGCCGGTGCCGCTCGGCCACAACACGTGGGCGCGCACGCCCGCCGCGGTGGTCGCCCGGGTGCTCGCGTGGATGGACCGCGAGGTGCCCGTCAGTCCGTCCCGGGACGACGACGAGGGAGACGACGCCGGAAGAACTCGTAGGTGAGGACCGCCTTCCGGGCCTCCTGCGAGTTGTCGGCCGCGCCGGCGTGGCCACCCTCCGTGTTCTCGTAGTACGCCACCTCGTGGCCGGCGGCCTCCAGGGCGGCCGTCATCTTGCGGGCGTGGCCCGGGTGCACGCGGTCGTCCCGGGTGGAGGTGGTCATGAGGACCGGCGGATAGCGGACCTCCGTGGCCGGGCGGACGTGCTGGTAGGGCGAGTAGTGCCCCAGGAAGTCCTCCCAGTCCGCCGAGTCCGGGTCGCCGTACTCGGCCATCCACGACGCTCCCGCCAGCAGCAGGTGGTACCGCTTCATGTCCAGCAGCGGCACCGCGATCGCCAGCGCCCCGAAGAGCTCCGGGTAGCGGGTGAGCATGACGCCCATGAGCAGCCCGCCGTTGGATCCGCCCGTGGCGCCCAGCTGGTCCCGCGTGGTGACCCCGGTGTCGACGAGCGCGCGGGCGACGGCCGCGAAGTCCTCGAAGGCGCGGGGCCGGTTCTCGCGGACCGCCGCCCGGTGCCAGCCGGGCCCGTACTCGCCGCCGCCGCGGATGCCGGCCACCACGTACACGCCGCCGTCCTCGAGCCACAGCGCGCCGCGCAGGGCGGCGTAGGCGGGCCGCATGGAGACCTCGAACCCGCCGTAGCCGTAGAGGATCGTGGGCCGCGGGCCCGGCCCGCCGGGTCCGCGCATCACGGTGTACGGCACCTCGGTGCCGTCGTCGCTGACCGCCGTGTGCCGGGTGACCTCGATCCCGGTGGCGTCGAAGCGGTGCGGGGTCGAGCCGAGGGTCTGGTTGGAGCCGTCGGCGCGGAGCAGGACCAGGGAGGGCGGGACGACCGGGCCGGAGACGGCGAGCACGGCATCGTCGGGGTGGGGGCGCTCGGCGGCCGGGCCCGCACCGGCGACGCCCGCCCACGCGAGTCGATCGCAGGACAGCACGTCCACCGAGACGTGCTCGGGCAGGCCCCTCACGGGCAGCGGCTCCCACGGACCGTCGGCGGTGTCGGGGATCGCGAACGCCTCGAGGCGCGACTCCGTGTCGTCGAGGATCGTCAACAGGAGCCGGCCCCGACCCCATGTCACGTCCTCGACGGTGGTGGACGGGGTGGGCGCGAACAGGACCGCCGGCTCGGGGAGCCGGCCGGCGTCGGCGTCGACCGCGGCCCACGGGACCACGAGCACCGAGCCGCCCGGGTAGGTCCGCCCCGCGGCGCCGAGGTCGGTCCGGGGGCGCAGCAGCAGCCAGTCGCCGCAGGAGTCCACCCGGCAGTCCTCGGGAACGGGCAGCCTGAACGGGGCGTCGACCGTGGGGTCGGCGCCGAGGGGCCAGGACCACTCCTCGGAGGTGTGGAAGTCGGGCGCCCGGCTGGCGGTGACGCGCCCGGTGACAGGGTCGTGGGAGGCGCCCACGGCGACGTCGTCCGTCCGGCCGGAGAAGAGCTCGGGGGCGTCCACCGGATCGGTGCCCCGGCGCCACAGGCGGACCACGCGGGCGTACCCGGACTCGGTCGCGTCGGAGCCGTCGGGATCCAGGGGGGCGGCCAGCAGGACCGTGTCGCGGTCGACCCAGGACACCGAGCACTTGGCCTCCGCCAACCGGAATCCCCCCTCGGCCCGGGGGACGAAGCGCCGGGAGGCCAGGTCGAACTCGCGGATCTCCACGGCGTCCGCGCCCCCACGGGACAGCCGGATCAGCACGCGGTCGTCCGACGGGCGCCGGACAACGGTGCCCGAGTAGACCCAGTTCACGTCCTCCTCGGCGGCGAGGGCGTCCACGTCCAGGAGCGTCTCCCAGGCCGGGTGGTCCACGGCGGGGGCGCCCTGTGCGAGCACCGACCACGGCACCCGGCGCCACAGCCCGCGGGGATGCTCGGCGTCCCGCCACAGGGTGTAGGCGTGGCGGCCCCGCAGGACGGGCCAGGCGATGCGGTCCGTGGCGTCGAGGATCTCCAGGGCGCGGGCGGTCGCGGCGTCGGCGGCCGGCCCGGACGCGAGGTCCGCCACCGTCCGGTCGCTGCGCTCGCGGACCCATGAGAGGGCCTCGGGGGAGTCCACGGACTCCAGGTGGAGGTGGGGGTCGACGTCGGCGGGGGCTGTCATGCCCTCGATGATGCCGTGATCGACGCGACACGTCCGCAGCGGCACCTCTCACGCTCAGGGTCTTGTTACCGGACCGCGTGGTCAGTATCATCAACCGGGCGTCCGGGTCGGTTGACCCGGCCATTCTCGACTAGGTCGGGGATGCACTCGATAAACGGAGATACACATGGCTTCTCTCGAAGAGATCCTCGCCGGCGGTTCCAGCGAGTCCAGCTCCCTCAGCGGCGGCAGTTCCACCACCACCATCACGGATCAGATCGCCGAGGCGATCGGTGGTCTCGTGACCACCGCCCTCAAGTCGGTCCTGGGCAACCTGTCCTGATCCGCCACTGACGCGGTCGACGTCGCCGCCCCCTCCACGCGGAAGGGGGCGGCGATGCTCATTTCGGGTGCGATTCCCGGGTGCATCCCGTGCCGGAGCCGCCCGTTGCGCATACCCTGTGTGTCGTGGCTGACTCTCATTACGACCTCATCGTCCTCGGCGCGGGCCCCGGTGGCTACGTCGCCGCCATCCGCGCCTCGCAGCTCGGCCTCAAGGTGGCCGTCGTCGAGGAGAAGTACTGGGGCGGAGTCTGCCTCAACGTGGGGTGCATCCCCTCCAAGGCCCTGCTGCGCAACGCCGAGTTGGCCAACACCGTGCTGCGCGACGCCAAGACCTTCGGCATCTCCGGCGACGTCTCCTTCGACTACGGCGTCGCCCACGACCGCAGCCGCAAGGTCTCGGCCCAGATCGTCAAGGGCGTCCACTTCCTCATGAAGAAGAACAAGATCACGGAGATCGACGGGTTCGGCACCTTCACCGACGCCAAGACGATCGAGGTGGGCGGCACGGCGTACACGTTCGACAACTGCATCATCGCGACCGGATCCGTGGTCAAGTCGCTGCCCGGGATCGAGTTGAGCGAGAACGTGGTGAGCTACGAGGAGCAGATCCTCTCCCGCGAGCTGCCGGACTCGGTCGTGATCGTGGGGGCCGGCGCGATCGGCATGGAGTTCGCGTACGTCATGGCCAACTACGGCGTCGAGGTCACGATCGTCGAGTACATGGACCGTCTCCTGCCGAACGAGGACGAGGAGGTCTCCAAGGAGATCGCCAAGCACTACAAGAAGCTCGGGGTGAAGCTCCTCACCGGCCACAAGACCACCGCGATCACCGACAAGGGTGACTCCGTGGAGGTCCGGGTGGAGAAGAACGGTGACGAGGGGTCCACGCAGACCCTCACCGTGGACAAGGTGCTCATGGCCGTGGGATTCGCCCCCCGCGTCGAGGGCTTCGGGCTGGAGAACACGGGCGTCGAGCTCACCGATCGCGGCGCCATCGCGATCGACGACACCATGCGGACCAACGTCCCGGGGATCTACGCGCTCGGCGACGTCACCGCCAAGCTGCAGCTGGCCCACGTGGCCGAGGCCCAGGGCGTGGTGGCCGCCGAGACCATGGCGGGTGCCGAGACCCAGACGCTGGGCGACTACCGGATGATGCCGCGTGCCACCTTCTGCCAGCCCCAGGTGGCGTCGTTCGGGCTGACCGAGGCCCAGGCCCGCGACGAGGGTTACGACGTCAAGGTGGGCAAGTTCCCGTTCTCGGCCAACGGGAAGGCCCAGGGGCTGGGGCACGCCGTCGGGTTCGTCAAGGTCGTGGCGGACGGTACGCACGGCGAACTGCTGGGGGCGCACCTCATCGGCCCGGACGTGTCCGAGCTGCTGCCCGAGCTGACCCTCGCGCAGATGTGGGACCTCACCGCGGAGGACGTGGCCCGCAACGTGCACACGCACCCGACCCTGTCCGAGGCGATGAAGGAGGCCCTCGAGGGCGTCGGCGGCCACATGATCAACCTCTAGCGGGATCGCCCTCCGGGGCCCCGACGCCAGAACGCCCCCGGAGCCGGCTCCGGGGGCGTTCTCGCGTGGTCTCGAGCGGGTTACTTCGCGGCGATGATCTTGTTCATCTGCGCCTCGTAGATCTTGTCGAGAGCGGCGTTCGCGGCGGGCAGGACGGGGTCGGCCGCCGCATCGTTGCCGGTGGCCATGTACTCGATGCTGGAGGTGACGCCGCGGGCGAACCCGTGGATGACGATCGCCCGGCTGATGGTCCTGCTGCCGTCGGGCTGGTTGACCAGGAAGTCGCTGGTCACCCGGAAACCCTCGGCGCCCTCGACGGCCGGGGCGTCGGCGACGGTCATGACCAGCTCCACCTCGGGGTTGCTGGCGCTCTTCGAGGTGGTGCAGGCCTCGTAGAGCGAGCGGTCGAGGAACTCGTCCAGCTTCTTCTTGACCAGCCCGATGCCGAACTGGTGCTGCGTCTCGTCCGTCTCGGACTGCTTGTACAGCACCGCCGCGGTGACACCCTCGGTGAGCGCGAAGTTGGAGACGGTCTCCAGGCGGGAGACCTTGTCGCACGCCGGGTTCTCCATGAGCTGACGGCCCTGATCGGCGATCAGCTTGTCGATCGGCTCCCGGAGGACGTCCGGCCCGATCACCCGCACGACGCCCGATCCCGGGGTCTCGCCCTCGCCCAGGATGAGGTCGTTCACCGGTGCCTGCGGCGTGGACTCGTCGACGGCCGCGCTCGTGGTCTGGCCGGGGTCAGCGGAGGCGTCATCGGATTCCGACGAACAGGCGGTGAGCGAGGCCGCCGTCGCCAGAGCCAGGCCGGCGATGGCCACACGGCGGGGGGTGCGGGTACGGAGTCTCATCTCTCTCCTTCTGGTCATGGTCCCTAACATAATGCCACCGCACACCACGGATCTGCGCATCCCGCCCACCCCGGGGCGTCCCGCGGTCGTGGCCGGTACGCGCGCGCGGAGTGTGAGGTGTCCCATAGGAGGGTGGTCCGGGGCGGCCAGATGCGGTGGGTGAGTCTAGCCTTGGTGCGTCATCGGCAAGACAGAGAACGGCCCGGCGCCCGGAAGCAGGACACGACATGGACCATGACGGTGTGGACGCCGTGCTCTTCGACCTCGACGGGGTGATCACCCCGACGGCGGAGAAGCACATGCAGGCGTGGAACCGGATGTTCTCCGCCTACTTCGCCGACCGCGGGATCGACCCCTACTCGGACGAGGACTACTTCCGCTACATCGACGGCAAGCCCCGTGTGGAGGGCATCGCGTCGATGCTCGCCGCGCGCGGGATCGCCCTGCCGGAGGGGGACGACGACGACCCGGCCGACGCGGACACCATCCACGGGCTGGGAATGCGCAAGAACGTGATCTTCCGTGAGCTGCTCGACGAGGGGATCGAGGCCTACCCGGGGTCGGTGGCCTACCTCGACGCCCTCGACGCCGCCGGCATCGCCTCCTGCGTGGTCTCCAGCTCCAAGAACGCCACCGCGGTCCTCGAGGCCGCGGGGCTGCGGGACCGCTTCGAGGTGGTGGTCGACGGGCTGGTCGCCGCCGCCGAGGGCATCCCCGGCAAGCCCCGGCCCGACACCTACCTGCGGGGCGCCGAGCTGCTCGGGGTGCCCGCGGCCCGGTGCGTGGTGATCGAGGACGCCGTCTCCGGCGTGCAGGCCGGTGCCGCCGGCGGGTTCGCCCGGGTGGTGGGCGTGGACCGCGGGGCCGGGCGCGAGGTCCTGCTCGACGAGGGCGCCGACCTCGTCGTCGTCGATCTCTCCGAGCTCATCCCCGGACCGACGGCGACGGGGTCATGAGCCCCGTCACCCCCGGGCGCGGCCCGGTCCACGACACCGTCGGCGAGTCCGTCCCCGGCAACATCCGCACGACCTACGGCGTCAACCTGCGCAGCCACCTCGAGGTCCCGGAGATCAACCGCTCCACGCACCCCGTGGACCCGTGGCGCTGGGTCGAGACCAGCCCCAAGGCCTCCCCGCTCGGGGTGTCCGAGACGCAGTTCTCCGTGGCCAACGGCTACCTGGGGATGCGCGGCAACCCCGAGGAGGGCCGGGACTCCCGCACCCACGGGACCTACGTTAACGGGTTCCACGAGACGTGGCCCATCCAGCACGCCGAGGACGCGTTCGGGCTCGCCCGCGAGGGGCAGACGATGGTCGACGCCCCCGACACCAAGACGATCCGCGTGTACGTGGACGACGAGCCGCTGCGCGTGACCGCCGCCGACCTCGAGCGCTACGAGCGCAGCATCGACTTCCGCGACGGCATCCTGCGCCGCGAGCTGGTGTGGCGGACGCCCGCCGGCAAGAAGGTCGTCATCCGCACCACCCGCATGGTGTCGATGGTGGAGAAGCACCTCGCGGTGATGACCTACGAGATCGAGCTCCCCGACGAGCCGGCACCCGTGGTGATCTCCTCGCAGGTGCTCAACCGGCAGGACGGCGAGGACGAGTACCACTCCGCCGACGCCGGGACGGCAGAGGGCTTCGACCCCCGCCGGTCGGACGGCCTCGAGCACCGGGTGCTCGAGTCGCAGCACTGCGAGGGCCAGCGCGGCTACCAGGTGCACGGGTATCGCTGCGCCAACTCGGGGATGACCATCGGCGTGGCCGTGGACCACCGCGTCGAGACGGAAGACAACGTGGACATGAACACGGTCGTCGACGAGGACGGATCGCGCGTGATCTACCACGCGCACGTGACTCCGGGTCGCGTGTTCCGGCTCACCAAGATGGCGGCCTACCACACGTCCGCGCAGGTCCCGGCCCACGAGCTGGTGGAACGCTGCGCGCGGACCCTCATGCGGGCCCGCGACCGCGGGGTGCAGGACCTGCACCGCACGCAGCGCGACTGGTACGACCACTTCTGGCACCGCGCCGACGTCGAGGTGGAGGGGCCCGCGGAGACCCAGCAGGCCATCCGCTTCAACCTCTTCCAGCTGGCGCAGGCCTCGGCGCGGGCGGAGACGTGCGGGATCGCCGCCAAGGGCGTCACCGGCAGCGGCTACTCCGGCCACTACTTCTGGGACACCGAGACCTACGTCCTGCCGTTCCTCACCTACACGCTGCCGCAGTTCGCGCGCAACGCCCTGCGGTTCCGCTACTCGATGCTGGACAAGGCCCGCGAGCGCGCCCGCTTCCTGTCCGTGAAGGGCGCGCTCTACCCGTGGCGCACCATCAACGGCGAGGAGGCCTCGGCCTACTACGAGGCCGGCACCGCTCAGTACCACATCAACGCGGACATCGCGCACGCCATGGTCAAGTACGTCTGGGCGACCGACGACCAGGAGTTCATGGTCCGCGAGGGCGTGGACGTGCTGGTGGAGACCGCCCGCATGTGGGTCTCGCTCGGGTTCTTCGCCGTCGACGGCCGGTTCCACATCCACGGGGTGACCGGCCCCGACGAGTACACGACCGTCGTGGACAACAACCTCTTCACCAACGCCATGGCCCGGTTCAACCTGGTGGCCGCGGCGATCGCGTGCAAGCGCATCGCCGAGCTGGGCGACGGTCGGTGGGAGGGGATCTGCCGGCGCCTGAAGATCGACAACAGCGAGATCGCCGAATGGAAACGCGCCGCCAAGAACATGGTGATCACCTACGACGAGGCGCTGGGTGTGCACCCGCAGGACCAGGACTTCCTGGCCAAGGAGGTCTGGGACCAGGATCTGGCCGAGCCCCGGCGGCCGCTGCTGCTGCACTTCCACCCGTTGGTGATCTACCGCCACCAGGTGCTCAAGCAGGCCGACGTGGTGTTGGCGATGTTCCTGCGCGGCGACGAGTTCACCGAGGACCAGAAGCGGGCCAACTTCGAGTACTACGACCCGCTCACCACCGGCGACTCCACGCTCTCGGCCGTGGTCCAGTCGATCATCGCCGCCGAGATCGGCTACTGCGAGGAGGCGTTCGAGCATTTCTCCAAGGCGCTCGTGGTGGACCTGGCGGACGTGCACGGCAACGCCGCGGACGGGATCCACGTGGCCTCCGCCGGTGGTGTCTGGTCGGCGCTGGTCAGCGGGTTCGGCGGCATGCGCGACTACCGGGGGGACATCTCCTTCGACCCGCGGGTGCCGGCCGAGTGGGACGCGCTGACGTTCCGGCTGACCGTCCGCGGCACGCACGTGCGGGTCCGCGTAACGCACGAGGAGATCACGCTGGTCAACCTCAACGGCGCGGACTTCGACTGCACCGTGCAGGGGCAGCCGGTCCTGGTGCCGGCGGGGGAGACGGTGACGTTGGGGTTGGACGAGCGGGCCCGCGCCTGCCGGCCGTGCCTGGAGCGCCCGGCACTGCAGGTCTGATCCGCCGCCGCCGCCGCCGCCGGCTTACGCTGCCCCTTCGGCTTGTGCTGGGCCCGCCGCCCCCGGCTTACGCTGCCCCTTCGGCTTGTGCTGGGGGAATGCACGCCTGGGCCGGGCTTGCGATGGCGGACGGGACCACAGAGGCAGCGTGAGTCGAGGGCGCAGCGCAACCGGGCGGGCGGCCGCCGACGCTGGCCCGGCCGCCGCCGACTCATGCTGCCCCTCTGTCGGCGGTGAGGCGGTAGGCAGCCTCGACCTGCCGCAGGATCTCGTCGCGCTGGAGACGGAAGATCCTGCGGTCCACCACGATCACGATCCAGCCGGCGGCCTGCAACCGATTCCGACGGTGTCGGTCCTTGGACTGCTGGACCGGGTCGTCATGATGGGGCCCGTCGTATTCGACCGCGATCTTCCGATCCGGGTCCGCGAGGTCCAGGCGGTATCCGAGTTCGCGAACCGCGACCTGAGGGATGAAGTCCGTGTAGCCGGCCGCGCGGAGGAACAGCCTCGTCTCGGTCTCTCGCGGTGACTCCGACCGGGGATCCGAGTCGGCCAGGACCCGCCGGGCGCGCGCAACGCCCCACGTGCCGGCGAGCGAGTCGACGGTCTCCTGCATCCGTTCCCGGGTGAAGCCCCTCCGGTACAACTCCTCGAGCGCGAGGACTCCGTCCACGTGGTCGTTGAATCGGGCGAGGTCGAAGGCCGTCCACGCAGGGCTCGTGACCCGAACGCCGCGGACCCTCGTCACCCATCGGTCCGGCACCGTGTATCGCCTGATCCGGAGACCCGCTCGCGCCCGACCGTGAGGGCCGACGCACAGTTCCGGGATCGCCTCGCCGGGTGCGGTGACCCCGTGGAGGGCAGCCGCCGACCACCCGGTGAGCACCGCGCCGGGGTAGAGGCGGAAGTAGGCGACAGACAGGGTCTCGAGGGTGAGCTCGGTGCTGGCGGGGAGCCCCAGTTCGTCGGCGGTCTTGACGAAGTCGCGGTCCCGCCGCCGCCTGGGGGTGGGGGCGATCTCGCGGCTCAGTCGGGCCCGGGGGGGAACGGGGTGACGTACCTGAGGGCCGGTGCGGGTCATGCCCGAGATGATGCCGAGCGTCCATCGTCGTTCGGCCTCCGACCGAGGCCCTCCGGGGCATCCCTGTGGAGGGGTGGGGGCCTGTGGAAATCGCCGGATGCCCCCGTGGCCGCGACGCCGCACCCCGCGGGATGCGCTGGCTCTCTGACCTGCGCTGGCCGAATGGTCCCGTCGGCCAGCGCACCCCCGGGACAGGCGAGCATTCTCGCAGCACAAGCCGGAGGGGCAGCGTAAGTCGGGGCGGGTGCGGGCGGGTGCGGGCGGGTGCGGGCGGGGGTCAGCGCTGTTGGTCGGGCTGGATGCGCAGGGTGTGGATCGACGTGGCCAGCCCGTCGTACTGGGTCACCAGTTGGACCAGGGCGACGAGCTGGGCCGCGGTCAGGTGCGTCGCCAACCCCGCCCACGTGTCGTCGGCGACGTCCCTGGTCCGCACCAGCTCGTCGACCGCGCGCAGCACGGCCCCGAGCCGATCGGTCCACCCCGCGTCGGCGGGGTCGTGGAGGGTGCGGGCGATCTCGTCGTGGTCGAGCCCCACCCGCGCGCCGATCCGCTCGTGGTGGGCCCGCTCGTACGCGCTGCCCCGCAGGTGGGCCACGCGCAGGATCACCAGCTCGGTGGTCCGGCGGTCCAGGACGCCGAAGGGCATCATCATCCCGGAGTAGGCCAGCCAGGCGGGGAACAGCCGGCGGGCGTGGCCGAGGGTGGCGAACAGGTGCACGTCGCGGCTGCCCGTGACGCGGGCGCCGACGCGGTTGACGGCCCACCCCACGGGGCCGAGCTCGCGGAACCCGCCGGGGCGGATGCGGGGTCGGGACGGGCTCCGGCCGGCCGTGGCGGTGGCGCCGTCGGTGGCGCCGGCGGCGGAGATGTCGGTGGCACCGGCGGGATCGCTGGCGCTGCTGTGCGGCTGGCTCATGGCCGTCAGGGTAGGGCAGCGGCGCCCGAGGGGGAGCCGGGTCCGTCGAGGAGGTACGGCGACAGGGCCGAGCGGTGGGCGTCCACCTTGAGCGCCCGGTGCAGCGGCGGGAAGGCCCGCTGCGGACAGGCCGGGCGCTCGCACATCCGGCAGCCCGAGCCGATCTTGGTGGCGGCGTCCGAGTCGTCAAGGTCCAGCCCCTGGGCGTAGACGGTGCGGTGGGCGTGGCGGGCGTCGCAGCCCAGGCCGATCGCGAACGTCTTGCGGGGCTGGCCGAACCGCATGGGCCGGGTGGTGACGGTGCGCGAGACCCACAGGTGCCGGTGCCCGTCGGGCATCTCCGCGACCTGACGCATGATCTTCCCCGGGAAGGAGAAGGTCTCGTAGATGTTCCACAGCGGGCAGGTGCCGCCGGAGGTGGTGAAGTGGAAGCCGGACGCCGACTGGCGTTTGGACATGTTCCCGGCCCGGTCCACGCGGACGAAGCTGAACGGCACCCCCGAGGCACCCGGCCGCTGCAGCGTGGACAGGCGGTGGCACACGGTCTCGTACCCGGTCGCGTGGAACGTCATGAGCCGCTCGACGTCGTACCGGAAGTCCTCCGCGGTGTCGAGGAAGCGCTGGTAGGGCATGAGGACGGCGGCCGCGAAGTAGTTGGCCAGGCCGCGCTGCGCCAGGGTGAGGGCGGCGGGGGAGCTGAAGGCGCCGTCGGCCACGAGCTCGTCGAGCAGGGCCCGGTGCTCGAGGAAGGCCAGCTCCGAGGCCACCCGGAAGGCCTGCTGGCCGCTGGTGAGGTGCGCCGACAGGTCGAGCCGACGGTCCCGGGCCGAGTAGCGGTGCCACAGCCCGTCGGGCAGGTCCACCCGGCGCACCACGCGGACCCCGTGGGTCTCGGCGAGGCGGTTCTCGAGCTCGGCCCGGACGTCACCGCGGTTCATGCGGATGCGCGTGGTGAGTTCCTCGGCGGCCACGTCGAGGGAATCGATGTAGTTCTGGCGCTGGTAGAAGTAGTCGCGCACCTCCTCGTGCGGCATGGCGAGGGCGGAACGGTCCACCTCGGCGGACAGCGCGTTGCGGCTCTCGGTGAGCGCGGCCAGCAGGTCGGCGGAGTTGCGGTACCGCTGGTGGAGGACGGCAAAGGCCCGCGCGAGCGAGGGGTGCGCGCGGACCAGGTCGACCACGTCCGAGGCGGGGATGCCCCCGGACACCTGCGGGTCGGACAGCGCCTCGCTCAGCTCGGCGATGAGGCGGGTGTCGGAGTCCGAGGCGAAGAAGGTGGAGTCGACGCCGTAGACCTCCGAGAGTGTGGTGAGGACACGGGAGGTCACCGGGCGGGTGTCGCGTTCGAGTTGGTTGAGATACGACGACGACAAGCCGAGCGACTGCGCGAAGGCGGCCTGGGTCAGGCCCTTCTCCTCGCGCAGCCGACGCAGTCGCGCACCCATTTGTGAGGCCGTCATCAGCTTTCCCCTCCGGTTGGTGGTCCGCCCCACATTCTTCGCAAAGTTTGCAAGCAAGGCAAGGAAACTCGCCATATTCGCACTACCCGCAGGTAGACGCGGTGCGGTGCGTGTGGCAGTCTTGGGAAGTACAGGATGCCGCGCTCGCAATTGTGCGAAGTCGGCACCGTTCCCGAGACAGAAAAGAGACGCGATGTCGAACGTCGGCAAGGCACGTACCGCTGCAGAGATCCAGCAGGACTGGGACACCAACCCCCGCTGGAAGGGCATCACCCGCAACTACACGGCCGAGCAGGTCGCGGAGCTGCAGGGCACCGTCGTCGAGGAGCACACCCTCGCCCGTCGCGGCGCGGAGATCCTCTGGGACAAGGTCAACAACAAGGACTTCGTCAACTCGCTCGGCGCGCTCACCGGCAACCAGGCCGTGCAGCAGATCCGTGCCGGCCTCGAGGCCGTGTACCTCTCCGGCTGGCAGGTCGCCGGCGACGCCAACCTCTCGGGCCACACCTACCCGGACCAGTCGCTGTACCCGGCCAACTCGGTCCCGACCGTCGTTCGCCGCATCAACAACGCCCTGCTGCGTGCCGACGAGATCGCCCGCATCGAGGGTGACACCTCGGTCGAGAACTGGCTCGCCCCGATCGTCGCGGACGCCGAGGCCGGTTTCGGTGGCGCCCTCAACGCGTACGAGCTGCAGAAGGCCATGATCGCCGCCGGCGCCGCCGGTGTGCACTGGGAGGACCAGCTCGCGTCGGAGAAGAAGTGCGGCCACCTCGGTGGCAAGGTGCTCATCCCGACCAGCCAGCACATCCGCACCCTGACCTCGGCCCGTCTCGCCTCCGACGTCGCGAACGTCCCGTCGGTCATCATCGCGCGCACCGACGCCGAGGCCGCCACGCTCATCACCTCCGATGTCGACGAGCGCGACCGCCCGTTCATCACCGGTGAGCGCACCGCCGAGGGCTTCTACAACGTCCGCAACGGCATCGAGCCCTGCATCGAGCGCGCCAAGGCCTACGCCCCGTACGCCGACCTCATCTGGATGGAGACCGGCACCCCGGATCTCGAGTACGCCAAGAAGTTCGCCGAGTCGGTCAAGTCCGAGTTCCCGGACCAGCTCCTGGCCTACAACTGCTCGCCCTCCTTCAACTGGAAGGCGAACCTGGACGACGCGACGATCGCCAAGTTCCAGAAGGAGCTCGGCGCGATGGGCTTCAAGTTCCAGTTCATCACCCTGGCCGGCTTCCACTCCCTCAACTACGGCATGTTCGACCTGGCCTACGGCTACGCCCGCAACCAGATGTCGGCGTTCGTGGAGCTGCAGGAGCGCGAGTTCAAGGCCGCCGAGGAGCGTGGCTTCACCGCCGTCAAGCACCAGCGCGAGGTCGGCGCCGGCTACTTCGACCGCATCGCCACCACGGTCGACCCCAACACGTCCACCGCGGCGCTGAAGGGCTCCACCGAAGAGGGTCAGTTCCACTGATCCCCTGGTCGGCCTGCGCGTAGGCCGACCGGCACCGTGGCGTGAGCACACCGGGGGCCGCGGCCGTCTTCTTGGAGGCGGCCCGGCCCCCGGTCGTCTCTGGCGCCCCCCGGGCCCCGCGCCCGGCCCGAACCCCATCCGGCCCCGAAGGACGTGTCGCACATGCCCACCACCCGCGAGGCAGCCCGGGACCCGGGGCGGATCACTCGCGTCGGGGTGGTGGGCGCCGGCCAGATGGGGTCCGGGATCGCCGAGGTGTGTGCGCGCGCCCACGTGGACGTCCTGGTGTGGGAATCCACCCGGGAGCTCGCCGCCGCCGGCCGCGCCCGCATCCTCGGCTCGCTCGACCGGGGGGTCTCCTCCGGCAAGATCACCGGTCGCGAACGCGAGCAGGCGTCGCTCCGCCTGCGGTTCACCACCGACCTCGGGGACTTCGCCGACCGCCAGCTGGTGGTCGAGGCGATCGTCGAGGACGAGGCGGCCAAGACGGCCGTGTTCCGCGAACTCGACGAGGTGGTCACCGACCCCGACGCCGTCCTGGCCTCCAACACCTCCTCCATCCCGATCATGAAGCTCGGCACGTGCACCGCGCGGCCGGAGCGCGTGATCGGCATGCATTTCTTCAACCCCGTCCCCGTGCTCCCCCTGGTCGAGCTGGTGAGCACGCTGGAGACCGGCGCGGGCATCCGGGAGCGCGCCGAGAGGTTTGCCGAGCAGGTCCTGGGCAAGCAGGTCGTCCACTCCGCGGACCGCGCGGGCGCGGTGGTCAACGCCCTCCTCGTGCCGTACCTGCTCTCGGCCGTCCGGATGGCCGAGTCCGGATTCGCCACCCCGGAGGACATCGACAAGGCCATGGTGCTCGGCTGCGCCCACCCGATGGGTCCGCTGGCCCTGGCCGACCTCGTGGGGCTGGACACCGTCATGGCGATCGCCGACTCGATGTACACCGAGTTCCGGGAGCCGCTGTACGCCCCGCCCCCGCTCCTCAGGCGCATGGTCGAGGCGGGCCGGCTGGGCAAGAAGACGGGCCACGGTTTCCACCGCTACGACGCGACCCGGGCCCCCGCGCACGCGTCGCGCTGAGACCGTGTCGTCGTCGTCGTCGTTCCCGCCGCCGGCCCCCGGCGCCACGGCGACGCGCCCCCGCCCCGCCGCCGACGCGGCGCACCTCGACCCCGCCCGCGCCTCCAGCGTCCTGGGGTATCCGCGGATCGGCCCGCGCCGCGAGCTCAAGCGCGCGCTGGAGCGGTACTGGCACGGCGACGGCACCCGGTCCGAGCTCCTGGCCACCGGCCGCCGGATCCGGGAGTCGACCTGGCACGAGCTCCGCGCCGGGGGGCTCACGCAGATCCCGGGCAACACCTTCTCCTTCTACGACCACGTCCTGGACGACGCCCTGCTGATGGGCGCGGTCCCGCACCGGTTCCGGGAGCTGGTCGAGGGGCTGGGCCCGCTCGACACGCAGTTCGCGCTGGCCCGCGGCCGGGCGGACGTGTCGCCGCTGGAGCTGGTCGCCCTCCAGGGGACCCCGTACCACTACCGGCAGCCCGAGTTCGAGGCCACCTCCACGCTGGGGCTGCAGCCGGGGGAGTTGCTGGCCGAGATCGCGCGGGGCCGGGAGCTGGGGTTCGAGCTCCGGCCCGTCCTCACCGGCCCGCTGTCGCTGCTGCTGCTCGCCAAGGCCGCCCCCACCGCCGAGCCCGGCTTCCGCCCGATCGCGCTGCTCGACCGACTGCTGGACCAGTACGAGGCGCTGCTCGGGGTGCTCGCGGACGCGGGCGTGACGTGCGTGCAGTTCGACGAGCCGTGCATGACCATGGAGCGCTCGCCCGGGGAGATCGACCGGCTCCGCCACGCCTACGACAGGCTCTCCGCGGTGCGCGACAGGCCCCGGATCCTGGTGACGGGGGAGTACGGGGACCTGGCCGGCGCCCTTCCGGCGCTCGCGGCGACGGGCATCGAGGCGATCGGGCTGGACCTGGTGCACGGGCGGCGGATCGTAGCCGACCTCGCCGCGGTCCCGGGCCTGACCGGTAAGCGCCTCTACGCCGGCGTGGTGGACGGCCAGAACGTGTGGCGCACGGACCCGTTCGCCACGCTCGACTACCTGCGCGAGCTCAAGACCGTGTTCGGCGACCTGGTGGTCTCGACCTCGTGCACGCTGCTCCACGTCCCCTACGACGTCCTGGCGGAGACGGCCCTGCCCGCCGGGCTCGCCGGCACGCTGGCGTTCGCCCGGCAGAAGGTGTCGGAGGTGGCGTCGCTGGCCGTGGCGCTGGTCGACGGTCCGCCGCCGGACTGGCGGCCGGTGCCGGTGCCGCCCGCCGCGCGCCGGGACGACGGGCGCGCCAGGACCGCGGGGGTCCACGACGACGACAGGGTCCGCCTCCCCTACCCCGAGCGGGCCGCCCTGCAGGCCGACAGGCTCGGCCTCCCGACGCTGCCCACCGCGACCCTCGGCTCGTTCCCGCAGACGGTGCAGATCCGGCGCGCTCGCCGTGACCTGGCCGAGGGCAGGATCGACTACGAGCGCTACTGCGAGTACCTGCGGGCGGAGATCGCCTCGGTGATCCGCCTGCAGGAGGACATCGGCCTGGACGTGCTGGTGCACGGCGAGGTCGAGCGCAACGACATGGTCCAGTACTTCGCGGAACTGCTGGACGGGTTCGCCGCCACCCGCCACGGGTGGGTGCAGTCCTACGGTTCCCGCTGCGTGCGGCCCCCGATCCTCCACGGGGACGTGGCGCGGCCCGCGCCCATGACGGTGGAGTGGACGGGGTACGCGCAGACGCTCACCGACCGGCCGGTCAAGGGGATGGTGACGGGCCCGGTGACCATGCTGGCCCGGTCCTTCTGCCGCACGGACCTCTCGCTCCCCGAGGTGGCCACGCAGCTCGCGCTGGTGATCCGGGACGAGGTGGCGGACCTGGAGGCGGCGGGGCTGGCGATCGTCCAGATCGACGAGCCCGCCCTCCGGGAACTGCTGCCCCGGCGCGGCGCCGACCGCACGGCCTACCTCGAGTGGGCGGTGGCCACGTTCCGGCTCGCCTCTGCCGGGGCCCGGCCGGACACCCAGATCCACACCCACCTGAGCTACTCGTCCCTGCGGGAGATGAGGGAGGCGATCGAGGGGCTCGACGCGGACGTCACGGCGATCGTCGCCACGCGGTCGATCGACTGGGTCCTGGACGCGCTCACCGACAACACGCTCACCCGGCAGGTGGCCCCGGGCGTCTACGAGTCGAGGTCGGGATTCGTGCCGGACATCGATCTCCTGCACGAGCGCCTGCTCAAGGGGGTGGCCGCGGTGGGGGTCGACAGGCTCTGGGCGGTGCCGGACGGCGGGCTCAAGACCCGCTACACCTGGCAGTTGGAGCCGGCGCTGCGCAATCTCGTCACCGCGGCCCGACGAATCCGCCGGTCGGTTGCCCGGGACGGGTGAGGTTCTAATAGGATCAGGGGTATTCAAGTCCCGGGCCCTGCGGCGCGGGATCGGTAGTAGACGAAAGAGGACGACATCATGGCCGGTCAGACCCTCGCGCACACTGGTGCCGCCATCGTCGAGGAGTACTACCCGGAGTACGCGACCACGGAGTCGCCGGTGTACCCGCTGTACTCGGATCTGGTCTACATCGGGTCCGCCGTCCTCCTGCTGAGCATGAGCATGCTGGGCCTGCCCATCACCGCGCTCGGCTACTACATGGACGGCATGGGCGTCTCGCTCGGACTGACCGTGGCCGCCATCGTGGCCAACGTCGTGGTCTTCCTGGTGGGGCTCGGACTGTGCATGGCCGGGTTCCGTCGGCACGGCCGCGAGGACGCACACTGACGCTCGACCCGGTCGCCGCGGCGGGCGGTCCCGCGCTCAAGGCGGGGGACCCGGACACCGACGCGGAGCGCAGGTCCGCCCTCCGGCGGATGAAGATGGTCGCGACGGGCTTTCTCGTCGTGGCCGGCCTAGTCTACCTGTTCGCCGAGTACTCGCTGAACAACGGTGCCGGGGCGTGGGCGGGGTACGTCCGCGCGGCCTCGGAGGCCGGGATGGTCGGCGGACTGGCCGACTGGTTTGCGGTCACCGCGCTGTTCCGTCACCCCCTGGGGATCCCGATCCCGCACACCGCCCTCATCCGGAAGAAGAAGGACCAGCTGGGGACCTCGCTGGGCGGGTTCGTGGGCGAGAACTTCCTCGATCCCGCGATGGTGAGCGAGAAGGTCCGGAGCGCGCGCATCCCCGAGCGGGCCGGGCAGTGGCTGCAGGATCCCGGGCACCGCGAGCTGGC
The DNA here is from genome assembly GCF_937873725.1 of uncultured Dietzia sp. Classification (GTDB taxonomy): domain Bacteria; phylum Actinomycetota; class Actinomycetes; order Mycobacteriales; family Mycobacteriaceae; genus Dietzia. The sequence continues at coordinate 23,209 of NZ_CALMYY010000063.1, read as the reverse complement.
GTCCGACCAGGCGGCCAAGGCCATCCGGTCCGTGCTCGCGGTGCTGCGCGACGAGGACGCCGTGGCGATCATCGAGCGCACGATCGTCGCGCGGATCGCCGAGCCCGAGTGGGGCCCCCCGGCCGGTCGGATCCTCGCGGAACTCCTCGACGAGGGGCGGCACCTGCCGCTGCTGGACCTCATGGCCGACCGGGCGCACGAGTGGGTCGAGGCCAACCCGGTCACCATCGACCGCTGGGTCCGCGAGAAGGCCCCCACCTGGGCGCCGCAGTTCGTCAACGAGCTCCTGTCCGACCGCGCCTACCGGGAGCTGCGCGAGTGGACCTGGCAGATCAAGGTGGACAAGCAGCACGCCGTCCGGCTGGCCCTGATCGGGTTCGCCGAGGACTTCGCCCGCGACCTCCAGCACGACCCCTCGACCATGGCCAAGCTCGAGGTGTTCAAGCGCGAGGTCATGAGCCGGGGGGAGGTCAGGCGGGCCGCCGGGTCGGCGTGGGTGGCGGCCAAGCGGATGATCGTCGAGGCGACCGAGGACTCGTCGTCGACCCTCCGGGTCAAGATCGACGACCTGCTGCGCCGCCTGTCCGAGATGCTGGTGGGGGACGAGAAGGTCCGGGCGCGGCTCGACGACTACACGACCCGCACCGCCGCGTACGTGGCCGAGAACTACGCCGGCGAGGTCACCTCGATCATCTCGGAGACCGTCGAGCGGTGGGACGCCGACGAGGCCTCCGACAAGATCGAGTTGCTCGCGGGCAAGGACCTGCAGTTCATCCGCATCAACGGCACGGTCGTCGGCGCCCTCGCCGGGCTGGTCATCCACCTGGTCTCCGAGGCCGTCTTCTGACCCTCCCGGGTGTGACGAGCCGGTGTGACGAACCACACCGGTCCGGGACGCAGATAGCGCTTGCTGCAGCAAGCGCTGGTTGCTAGCGTTGTGTGTAGACGATGAAGGACGGCGAGAGGAGGTGGACTCCATGGCCGAGACACGTGGCCGAGGCAGTGACAAGACGGAGTCCACCGCCACGCACGTGGTCGAACCGACCGCTGCGACTCTCGCGCGGAGGACCAAGCCGACCGGCGAGGTTCCCCGTCATGACGACGGCGCCCTCCCGGGTGACCTCGACAAGCGCCCGTCCGAGTCGCAGGACGTCGGGTCGTTCATCCGCGCACAGCGGGAGGCGGCCGAGGTGTCCATCCGGCAGCTCGCCGAGCGTGCCGGCGTCTCGAACCCGTACCTGAGCCAGATCGAACGCGGGCTGCGCAAGCCGTCCGCCGAGGTCCTGGGTCAGATCGCACGAGGTCTGAGGTTGTCCGCGGAGGTGCTCTACGCCCGAGCGGGGATTCTCGAGCTGAAGCAGGGGAGCCCCGTCAGGGATGCCATCCTGACGTCCCCGGACCTCACCGAGCGGCAGAGGGAGGTGCTCGTGGAGATCTACGAGTCGTTCCGAACCAACAACGCAACGGCAGCCGACCAGGTCGTCGACGTGCCCTGAGCGCGTCCGACGGCGGCCCCCCGGGGCCACGCGACACCACCACTGAACACCCGCAACTGATCAAAGGAGTCGACATGACCGACAAGAAGCCCACCGCCAAGAAGGCCCCCGCCAAGGCCGCCGCCAAGGCGCCGACCAAGGCCCAGGCCGCCAAGAAGGTGTCCAGCTCGGCCAAGACCGCGCCGCGCAAGTCCACCGCCAACGATCCGGTCTTCGAGGGCCCGCTGGGCCAGGCGCTCGCCGCGGTGCGCACCCCGGTGTACGCCTACGTCGGGATCAACGACCTCGCGGTCCAGGCCGTGTCCGGCCTGGTCGCCGACCTCCGCCGCCGTGCGGAGGAGGCCGTGACCGACGCGCAGACCAAGGTGACCGAGCGGGTGACCGACGTGCAGAACCGCGTCACCGAGCGCGTGTCCGACGTGCAGAACCGCGTCACCGAGGTGCCCGACCGGGTCCAGGCCCTGCCGGCCGAGGTCGAGGAGCTGGTCAACCGGTTCCGCCCGGAGGAGCTGCGTAAGGTCGCCGACGCGTACGTCGAGGTGGCCGCCGGCATCTACGGTGGACTCGCCGCGCGTGGCGAGGACGTCGTGGCCCGCCTGCGCGAGGAGAACCCGCAGCTCGAGGCCGGCCTCGCCCGCGTCAACGAGCAGGTCGCCCGCGCCGCCGGCGCCGTCGAGGAGCAGGTCGAGCTCGGCGAGGAGGCGCTCGGTACGGTCGCCCGCCAGACCCGCTCGATCGGCGTCAAGGCAGCCGGCCGCGTGTCCAAGGCCGCCCGCCACGCCGCCGAGGAGGTCGGTGACGCCGCGGACAAGGCCGCCGACACCGTCGAGGACGCCGCGTTCGCCGTCTCGGACGAGGTCCAGAGCGGCGCCGCCAAGGTCGAGGCCCGGACCGCCCCGGCCAAGAAGGCGCCCGCCAAGAAGGCCCCGGCCAAGAAGGCGCCCGCCAAGAAGGCGACCACGCCCGCCGCGAGCCAGGCCGCCAAGCCGGCCGCCCCGGCGTCCAAGCCGGCCGCCGCACCGGCGTCCGCTCCGGCTCCCAAGCCGGTCTCGTCCGACGACAAGTGAGTCGTCCCGGCTGACGCCGGACACCGACCGCCCCCGGTCCGCTCCCACCGAGCGGGCCGGGGGCGGTTCTCGTCGTGGGCGGACCGTCGGACGATCCGCCTACACTGGCACGTGTGATCGATGCGCTCCCCGGGACCTGGGGTCTGGTTCAGTTGGCCGTTCAGGCCGCTCTCGTTCTATGGGCTCTGGTCGGTGTGGTGATGGCCATCCTCCCGCCGGCGTCGGCGTACGCGGTCGAGGGGAAGTGGCCCAAGCCGGCGTGGATCGGCATCTGCCTGCTGGCGGGGGTCCTCTTCGCCCTGCGACCGTTCGGGTTCCTCAGCGTGATCGCGATGGTGGCGGTCGGGGTGTTCTTCGCCGATGTCAGGCCGGCGGTCGGCGGCAGACGCAGGTGAGGCCGGGCAGGCCTGCCGGCCCGGCGTCACGGATCCCCGAGGGGTCGACGGGCCCGATCAGGTGAAGACCACCGTGCGGGCGTCGTGGACCAGCACTCGGTCCTCCAGGTGCCAGCGCAGCCCCCGGGCCAGGACGAGCTTCTCCGCGTCGCGGCCCTGACGCACCATGTCCTGCACGGTGGCGGCGTGGTCCACCCGGATGACGTCCTGCTCGATGATCGGCCCCTCGTCCAGGTCCGCCGTGACGTAGTGGCAGGTCGCCCCGATGAGCTTGACGCCGCGGGTATGCGCCTGGTGGTACGGGCGCGCCCCGACGAAGCTCGGCAGGAAGCTGTGGTGGATGTTGATTGCCCGCCCGGTCCACCGGGTGCACAGCTCGTCGGGCAGGACCTGCATGAAGCGGGCCAGGACGATCGCGTGCGGGTCGATGTCGTCGACGATCCCGGCCACCTCCCCGAACGCCGGGCCCCGTTCGGCCGGATCCGCCGGGAACGGCACGTGGTGGAAGGGGATGCCGTGCGCCTCGGTCATGCCGCGCAGCGTGTCGTGGTTGCCGACCACGGCCCGGATGCGGGCGGGGTAGTCGCCGCTCGCGACCCGACCCATCAGATCGTGCAGGCAGTGGCCGTCCTTGGAGACCAGGATGACGACGTCCTTTGGCTGGCCGGAGTCGGCGATGTGCCAGTCGGTCTCCGGTCCCAGCTCGGCGGCCACGCGCTCGAAGCGGCGGCGGAGCTCGTCGAGTTCCATCCCGATCGACGCGGCGTCCACGGCCTGGCGGGTGAAGAACCACCGCGAGTCCTCGTCCGCGTGGTAGGCCGCCTCCACGATCGTGCCGCCCAGCTCGGCGAGGAACGTGGCGATGCGGGCGACGATGCCGATGCGGTCGGGGCAACCCAGCGTGAGGACGAAGCGGCGTGACATGAGTCGTCATTGTGCCAGCAAGGGGTGTCGGGGAGCCCCGCTAGGCTGGTCGGCATGGACGCCAGCCCCCGGAACACCCTGACCAGAGCCCGCGTCGCGGCGATGATCGACCACACCCTGCTCTCCCCGGACGCCTCGCGTGCGGACGTGCAGGCCTGCATCGAGGAGGCCCGCGAGCTCGGCGTGAAGGCGGTGTGCGTGAGCCCGGCCATGCTGCCGGTCCGCGCCGGCGGCCTCACCGTGGCCACGGTGGCCGGGTTCCCGTCCGGCAAGCATCACCCCCTGGTCAAGGCCATGGAGGGACGGCTCGCGGTGGATCAGGGCGCCCGCGAGGTGGACATGGTCATTGACATCGGGGCGGCGATCGCAGGGCTGGTCGACGAGGTGATGGCCGACGTGCTCACCATGCGCGACGCCGTGCCCCCGCCCGTCGTGATCAAGGTGATCCTCGAGACCGCGGCCCTCCACCGCGCGCTGGGCGAGGAGGCGGGGGACGAGCGGATCGAGGCGCTGTGCCGCGCGGTCGCCGAGGCCGGCGCCGACTTCGTCAAGACCTCCACCGGCTTCCACCCCGCCGGCGGCGCGAGCGTGCGCGCGGTGGCCGCCATGCACCGGGCGGTGGGCGGGCGGCTCGGCATCAAGGCCTCCGGCGGGATCCGCGACGCGGACACCGCAGGCGCGATGATCGCCGCCGGCGCCACCCGGCTGGGGCTGAGCGGAAGCCGCGCGGTGCTGGAGGGCTTCCCGGTCTAGCGGCCCGCCCGCCCTGCCCGCCCTGCCCCTTCGTCCCGCCCGGCCCGCTTGCGCTGCCCCTTCGTCCCGCCCGGCCCGCTTGCGCTGCCCCTTCGTCCCGCCCTGCCCGCCCTGCCCGGCCTGCCCGCGCTGCCCGCCTGCGCTGCCCGGCCTGCCCGCGCTGCCCCTTCGGCCTGCGCGGGCGGAATGTACGCAATCGCCGCGGGTGCGATGCGGGTAGGGACCGGAAGGGCAGCGCAAGCCGAGGGGGCTAGTGGGCCGCCTCCAGGACCACGTCCCGCCCGCTGAGATCCACGGCCCGCCCGCCCGGCCTGCCCGCGCTGCCCGGCCTGCCCGCGCTGCCCGGCCTGCCTGCGCTGCCCCTTCGGCCTGCGCGGGCGGAATGTACGCAATCGCCGGGGGTGCGATGCGGGTAGGGACCGGAGGGGCAGCGCAAGCCGAGGAGGCAGCGCAAGCCGGGGGCCTAGCGGGCCGAGGGGGCAGCGTAAGCCGGAAAGGCAGCGCAAGCCGAAAGGAGGCTAGCGGGCCGCCTCCAGGACCACGTCCCGCCCGCTGAGATCCACGGCCATGCCGCCCGGCACCACGCGAACGCCGGTCAGCTCGATGCCCCGGGGCAGCTCGGCGAGCGCGGAGTCCATCATCGAGATGGTGCCGCCGAGCAGCGACGACGGCAGCTGGAACCCGAGGATCGAGGCCCGCTCGGGCTCCATCTCCAGGTTTCCGCCGACGAGCCGGGGGGTCACCACCGCCTCCGCCAGCCCGCTGATCGAGACCCGCAGCATCCCCGCCGCGGGGTCGGCGACGATCTCCCGGACCTGCACCAGGCCGGCGAGCAGACTGTCCCCGCCGACGGTCTCCTGCTGCGCCGCGGTCGCCATGGCCTGCTCGGAGACGAACGCCGTCCCGGTCAGCGAGTCCACGTAGGTCAGGTCGCCCTCCGACCGGACGCCCTCGGCGGTGATGTCGATCGCCGGGGCCGGGCCCGCCGCGCCGTCCGCGGGGGAGCCGTCGGTGGTGATCCGCACCGAGCCGAGCGACCGGGTGAGGTACGACAGGAGCACCGGCCGGGCGCCCAGCTCGACCTGCGCCGGGGACCCGAGCGAGGCGGTGACCTCCTGCTGGATCTGGTTCCGGATCGAGTTGCGCAACCCGAACTCGAGCCCCACCAGCCCGGCCAGCAGCGCCGCCACCGCGAGGACGGCGATCAGGGCGATCATCGGCCCGCGGCGCCTGCCGCCGGGGCGGACCTGGGCGGGGCTGTCGTGGACGGAACGGTCGTGGGCGGGCAGTTGCTGGGTGTCGTGCGGCTGCATTGGTCCGATTGTCGCCGATCCCGGCCCGGCGTGCAGAACCGCAGGTCACGTCCCCGCGACCGCGGTGCGCCGGGACGTGTGGCCCGGAGGCGGCTCAGTGCCGCGAGACCCAGCGGTTGAGGTGCTCGTACTCGGCCGCGAACAGGTGCGTGAGGTGCGAGATGACCAGTTTCTCCAGCTTGCCGCCGAGGAGCGGGACGGACACCTTGACCTTGCCGGACACCGATTCCAGCGCCAACCCGCCCTCGCTGACCGCCTCCGCGCCGCCGTCGATCAACCCGAGCCCGCCGGCGGCCTCGGCGCGCGCGGTGCCCGAGAACCGTTCGCCGTCGAAGCCGGTGAAGGTGTTGGTGCGCACGATCGTCAGCTGCCCGGGCAGGACCTTGCGGGCCAGGTCCGGGATGTCCTCGTCGGGGATGACCTGCGTGACGGTCACCGAGATCGATTCGCTGGTGACCACAAAGTCGTCGAGCGTGTCCGCGGGGCTGCCGACGGTGCTCAGCCGGTCGTGCCAGAAGGCCTCGTCGGCATACGACGTGAACACGGTCTCGAGCCGGGACTCGATGCGGGCCGAATGGGAGAAGCGGGTCGCCATGACCAGAACACTACTAGGGGTGACTACCCTCGGGCGTGTGCTCCCGCCCTCCTCCGACCGCCGGGTCGACGCCGTGATCCGCGACCTGGCGGATGTCGCCGGCGTCGCCGTGGTCCCCGACGCCCGCCTGGACAGCCTCACCACGCTGCGCATCGGCGGCCGGCCGCGCGCGCTGCTGGAGTGCTCCACGGCCGACGCGGTCACGGCGGCCGTCGCCGCGCTGGACGCGGCGGGGGTGCCGGTGCTCGTGCTGGGCGGCGGCTCCAACCTCGTGGTGGCCGGCGGCGATCTGGACCTGGTGGTGGTGGCCGTGCGCAACCGCGAGGTGGAGTACCGCGGCGCGACGGACGACGGCGCCGCGGCCGGCGGGGAGGCGGACGACGCCGCCGCGGCCGCCGGGGAGGCCGCCCCCCACGGGCGGATCGTCGTCCGGGCCGGCGCCGGGCTGGCCTGGGACGAGCTCGTGGCGGACACCGTCGCCCGCGGATACGGCGGCCTGGAGTGCCTGTCCGGCATCCCGGGCTCGGTGGGCGCGACCCCGGTCCAGAACGTGGGCGCCTACGGGGTCGAGGTGGCGCAGGTCCTGCACCGCGTGCGCTGGTTCGACCGCCACACCGGCGTCGACGAGTGGGTCGCCCCGGGCGCGCTCGGGCTCGCGTACCGGACGTCCGTGCTGAAGAACACCGACCGCGCCGTGGTCCTCGAGGTGGAGTTCCACCTCGACCCCGCCGGCCGCAGCGAGCCCGTCCGCTACGCCGAGCTGGCCGGGCGCCTGGGCGTGGAACCGGGGGAGCGGACCGACGCCGCCGTCGCGCGCGAGACCGTCCTCGAGCTGCGCCGCGGGAAGGGCATGGTGCTGGACGACGACGACGAGGACACCTGGTCCGCCGGGTCCTTCTTCACCAACCCGGTGATCGGCGAGGAGGACCTCCCCACGGTGCGGTCCCGGGTGGCGGACCGCCTCGGGGTGGGGCAGGCCGCGCAGATGCCGGCGTTCCCCGGTGCGAACGGGGTCAAACTCTCGGCGGGATGGCTGATCGAGCGGGCCGGTTTCGGGAAGGGGTACCCCTCGTCGTCGGCGCTCGCCCGCCTGTCCACCAAACACACGCTCGCGCTGACCAACCGGGGCCGCGCCACGGCCGACGACGTGATCGCGCTCGCGCGGGAGGTCCGCGACGGCGTCCGGGAGGCGTTCGGCGTGGACCTGCACCCCGAGCCGGTGTGGGTGGGGTGCAGCATCTGAGCCGGAGCCGGAGCCAGAGCCGGAGCCGGGGCCGGAGCCGTCCGGGCCGCGGTCGTCGCGGGCGGGTGACCCCGGCGACCGCCACGCGCGTCAACCCTGGCACGCTGGAAGCGCACGTGTAGTCCCGTCCCGCCCCGCGCGCCCGCCCGGCGCCGCCGTCCTCCTGGAGATTCGCCCGTGGACCTGTTCGCGTATCCGGTGTCGCTCGTCATGAAGTTCTGGCACTGGGCGCTGAGCTTCGTCGTGGACCCGGACTCGGGCCTGGCCTGGGTGGGCTCGGTGTTGCTGCTGGTGGTGACCGTGCGGCTGCTGCTCATGCGGTCGATGTACCGGCAGCAGTTCTCCATGCGCAAGATGGCGCAGATCGCTCCCAAGATGAAGGAGCTGCAGAACAAGTACAAGGACCGCAAGTCCCCCGAGGACCGCCAGGAGCAGGCCAAGGAGATGCAGGCGCTGTACGCCGACGCCGGGGTCAACCCCGCCGCCGGCTGCCTGCCGCTGCTCGTGCAGATCCCGGTGTTCATCGGCCTGTACCACGTGCTGCTCAACTTCTCGCCTCCCGGCAAGTCGATCGAGGAGGCCTCGCAGATGACCAACGGGGCGTTCCAGCCCCAGCAGGTCGCCTCGTTCCTCAACGCCGAGATCTTCGGCGTCCCGCTGGCCTCGTACATCCGGATGCCGCAGGAGGTCATGGACTCGCTGCACCCGGGGCTGGTGCGCGAGGACATCCTGGTGCTGGCCGTGCCGCTGTTCGTGCTGGCGGGCATCGCCACCTTCATCAACATGTGGAACTCCTTCCGCCGGCAGAAGGCCGCCAAGGTGGCCGAGCAGGAGGCGCTCGCCCGCGTGGACGCCGAGGAGCGCGCGGGCGGCCCGGTCGTCGACGGCGAGGTGGTCGAGATCGACGGCCAGGCCCCCACCCCCGTCGCAGACGCCGGCGACGCGGCCGACGATGACGGCACCCCGGGAGCTCCCGCCAAGGCGGGGGCGGACGCCAAGCCGCAGGACTTCCAGTCGATCGCCGAGTCCATGACCGAGTCGATGAACCAGTCGATGAAGATCATGATGTACCTGTTCCCGTTCTTCCCGATCGTGGGCGCGTACTTCTTCAACTTCCCCATCGCGATCGGCCTGTACTGGCTCACCAACAACATCTGGACCGCGGTGCAGTCGCACTTCTTCATGGAGAGGCTGGACAAGGAGCTCCCCATGAGCAGCCGCGAGGGCCTGCCCCCCAGCGCGTTCATGTAGCCCTCGTCGTCGTCGTCCCGCCCCTGCGCCCCACGGGATGATCGCCGGACCCTTGCCGCCCCCGGGCGGCGGGCGTAGCGTTCACGCTGCACGTCGGCAGGCGCACGGCGCGACCGCGGAGAGATCCCGGTGGCGAGGGGCACCACGCCGAGCACCCGAGTCGAGGAGACCGAAGGACAGTGCTCGACCCCAGGTGAGACCCGGCCCATCCGCCACCTCCCCGGAGCATGCATGTCTTCCCTCGTCCTGTCGGACGTCGCCTACGCGTTCCCCGACCACACCCCCCTCTTCACCGGGCTCGACCTCACCGTGGGCCCCGGCCTCACCGCGCTGATCGGGCGCAACGGCGCCGGCAAGAGCACCCTGCTGCGTCTGGCGGCCGCCGAGCTCCGGCCCTCGGCCGGGTCGATCACCGTCGACGGCGTACCGGCCCGGCCGCCCGCCGTGGCCTACCTGCCGCAGCTGCTCGCCGACGCCCCCGCCGGCCACACCCTCGCCGACGAACTCGGTGTGGGAGCGCGCCTGGCCGCGCTGGAACGGATCGAGGCGGGGGAGGGCGACGACGACGACTTCACCGCGATCGGCGACGACTGGGCGGTGGCCGAGCGGACCGTCGCGCTCCTGGCGGAGCTGGGCCTACCCACGGAGCTGAGCCGGCCGACCGGTGCGCTGTCCGGCGGGGAACGCACCCTCGCGGCGTTGGCGGGTCGGATCCTCGGGCAGCCGCGGGTGCTGCTGTTGGACGAGCCGACCAACAACCTGGATCGACGGGCGCGCGCCCGGCTGTTCGACGCCCTCGACCGGTTCACCGCCGGCGGGGAGCGGGTCGCGCTGGTGGTGAGCCACGACCTGGAGCTGCTGGAGCGCGTCGACACCACCGTCGAACTGCGGGCCGGCAGGTGCCGGGTATTCGGCGGGGCGTATCGCCACTACCGCGAGGTGGTGGACGCCGAGCAGGCCGCCGCGCTGCAGGCGCTGACGGGTGCGCGCAACGACCTGCGCGCCGAGAAGCGGGACAAGGCAGAGGGGGCCGAGAAGGCCAGCCGCCGGGCCGCGCAGGGGCGCCGCGTCCAGGCGGCGGGCGGGATGCCCAAGATCCTCATGGACGCGCGCCGGAAGTCCGCCCAGGAGTCGGCGGGCAGGCTGCGCACGGTCCACCAACAGGGTGTCGACCGGGCCCGCGAGCGGTTGAGCGAGGCCGACGACGCGGTGCGGCACGACGAACTGCTGCGGATCCCGATGCCCGATCCCGGGCTGCCGACGGGCCGGATCGTCCTGGACGCCGTGGACCCGGTCGCCGGCCGGATCCACCTCGCGGGGCCGGCGCGCGTGCGTCTGGCCGGACCCAACGGCAGCGGCAAGACCACGTTGCTGCGGCGGCTGTTCGGCGAGGGTGTGGCCGGTCGTGGAGGCCGTTCGGGCGGTTCGGGCGCGGGCCGGGGCGCCTCGGAGGCGGGCGACCACGACGAGGCCGTCCACGTGCCCTGGGCCCTGCTGCCGCAGGATCTTCGCGTCGAGCACCCGGAGTGGTCGGTCGTCGACGCGATCCGCGCGGTCCGCCCCGAGGCGTCGGCGGAGGAGGCCCACGCCCACGCGGCGCGTTTCCTGTTCACCGGCGACGCCGGGTTCCGTAGGCTCGCGGACCTGTCCGGCGGTGAGCGCCTCCGGGCGGCGCTGGCGGCGCGGCTGTTCGCCCGGCCGGTGCCGCAGTTGCTGGTCCTGGACGAGCCCACCAACAACCTCGACCTCGACGGCGTGCAGGTGCTCGCCGACGCGCTCTCACAGTGGCGGGGGGCTTTGCTCCTGGTCAGCCACGACGACGGCTTCTGCGACCGGGTGGGGGTGGACGACGTGATCACCCTCGACTGACCCCGCTCCGGCGGGGTGGACGCACGCGAACACACCCATCCCCAGAGAGGACCCACCGTGCGCAAGCTCATCTACTACGTGGCTGTGAGCGTCGACGGTGGCATCGCCGACCCCGGCGGCGGCTGTGACGACTTCCTCGTCGAGGGCGACCACATGCCCTGGATCATCGAGCACTATGCCTCACGGTCAATCCGGTCGTCCTCGGCGCGGGCATCCCGCTGGTGGCGCGGGCGGCGGGCGGGTCGCTCTCGCTGGCGCTGACCCGTCGGACGCGTCGGGACTTCGAGAGCGGGGTGAGCTACGTGGAGTTCTCCCTGCCACGCCGCCGAGAAGAGTGTTTCGCGCGTATCCGTCGAGTGGAGGTGCGCGAAACACTCTTCTCGGTGGCCCGGTGGCCCGGTGGCCCGGGGGCGCGGTGGCCCGGGGAGTGGCCCGGTGGCGCGTGGGTCAGACCGCGCCGCCGGCGACCGCGGGCGGGGTGCCGGTGTTGGACGAGGCGTCCGTCTCGCGCGCCATGTACTCCTCGATGCGGAACCAGTCGTCGGCGGCGCGCTCGGCGATCGCCACCAGGGTGCTCATGTTGGCGACCTCCTCGACCTGCTCGCGGAGGAACCACAGCATGAACTGCTCGCCCAGCGGGTCGGACTCGGCGCGCGCGGCCTGGAAGAGGGCCTCGATCTGCCGGGTGACCTGCTGCTCCTGGTCCAGAGCCGTGCGCAGGGCGTCGAGCGGGCCGCCGAAGCTGGCCTGCGGCGCGGGCACCGCCGGGATGGTCACCGGGATGTCGCGGTCGAGCATGTACTGGACCATCATCATGGCGTGGTTCCGCTCGCCCAGGCTGTGCTGGTAGAAGCGGGTGGCCAGCTGGGGCAGATCCTTGGCGTCCGCCCAGACGGCGATCGCGATGTACTGCTGGCTCGCGGCGAACTCGTGGCCCACCTGCGCCGAGAGGAGGTCGTTGAAGGACTGGCTACCGATCTTTGGCATGCGTCGAGGCTAGCGTGCTCAGCGTCGGTGCGCGCGCATCGCGGAATGCTGGTCCCGCGGCTTCACCACGATCGTGTCGAGGTTGACGTGCGACGGCCGGCTCGCCACGAATCCGACGATCTCGGCGATGTCCTGCGCGACCATGGGGGTCAATCCCCGGTAGACCGCGCCGGCCTTGTCGTCGTCGCCCTCGAACCGCACCAGCGAGAACTCGGTCTCCACCATCCCGGGCGCGATCTCGGTGAAGCGCACGGGCTGCCCCAGGTGCTCCCCGCGAAGCGTGCGGTGCAGGACCGCCTGCGCGTGCTTGGCCGAGGTGTAGCCGGAGCCGTTGTCGTAGGACTCGAGCGCCGCGATGGACGTGATGGTCACCACCAGCCCGTCGCCCGTCTCGACCAGCACCGGCATCAGGCCCCTCACCAGACGTAGAGTGCCGAGCACGTTGGTCTCCCACATCCAGCGCCACTGGTCCTCGTCGGCGTCCATGACGGTGGAGGTGCCCTTGGCCCCGCCGGCGTTGTTGACCAGCACGTGCAGGCGGGGGACGGCCGCGCAGAACGCCGCGCACGACTCGGCGTCCGTCACGTCCAGGGGGAGCGCGGTGCCGCCGATCTCGCGCGCCAGGGCCTGGAGCCGGTCCAGCCGCCGGGCGCCCACCACCACGTGGAAGCCCAGCCGTGCCAGCTCCCGCGCGGTGGCCTCGCCGATCCCGGAGGACGCGCCGGTCACCACCGCGATGCGGGTGTCGTGGGGGAGGGCGGCCAGCCGCTCGCGGGCGGCGGAATGCTCGGTGCTCATGCCGTTGAGATTAGGCGCGGCGGCGGCGGGGGGCGATTCGACGGCCGTGCGGTGGCGAGGCGGCCGGCGCGGGGGGACGCCGACGATCCACGACGACGACGAGGTCAGCGACCCCGTCCGGTGACCATCCCCACCAGTCCGCGCACCGCGCCGCGGGCCATGTCGGCCGTGGAGAAGTAGTCCTGCCATCCGCAGATCAGGCCATCCCGGACCTCGAGGCGCCCGCACACCCAGAAGCCGCAGCGGAACGGTCCGACGCCCAGGTAGTCGGTGCGTTCGGTGAGCACGATGGTGGGGGCCGCGGGGTCGGTCGGATCGGCCGGGGCGCCCACGGCCAGGTGGTGGATGTCCACGTCGAAGCTGATGTTGCGGTTCATCGCCGAGATGGCGCCGACCACCGCGCGCTTGCCCCGGACGGTCGGGAGGCCGATGTTGGCCCACCAGACGTCGTCGGCGAGCAGGGCCGCGGCGGTGCCGGTGGATCCCGCCACGAGTGCGTCGAAGAAGGTGCGGACAACGACGTCGGCGTCGGTCCGGGTGCTGGTGACTGCCATCCGCCCACGGTAGCCCTCGCGGGCTCGTTCCGGGGGACGGATCCGCCCGCCCGGGCCGCCCGCCCCGACTCGCCCGCCCCGACTCGCGCTGCCGGAATGCGCGGAATCCCCCGACATGCGCTGGGCGTCCGGACCACACGGGCAGCGCATCCCCGGCCAGACAGGGGTGCCGCCGCCCCGCGGGCCTCCCCGCCATCGCGGTGCTGGCACGATGACCGGCATGACCACTGAAGGCGCCCCCGCCCCCGCCCCCGCCGTCTGCTCCGCCGTCTCCTCCGACGGCACGACCCTCGCCTACCGCGTCCTCGGCGATCCCGCCGCGCGGCCCCTGGTCCTGGTGCACGGCTGGGCACAGTCCAGCGCCTGCTGGGGATCCGAGCTGCTGGGCGAACTCGCGGAGCGGTTCCGCGTGGTGGCGGTGGACCTGCGCGGCCACGGGCACTCGGGCGTCGCGGAGGCCGGCTACGACTCGTCCGCGCAGTGGGCCGACGACCTCGAGGCGGTGCTCGACGCGGCCGGGATCGGCGAGGGCTCCGGCGCGATCCTGCTGGGCTGGTCGTACGGCGGCATCGTGGTCTCGGACTACCTGGCCGCGCGCGGGGAGGGCAGGGTCGCCGGCCTGGTCCTCTGCGGGGCGGTCACCTCGATCTCGCGGTCGGCGGGCGGCGCGGTCGGGCCGGCCATGATGGCGGTCGCGGACGGCGGGGTCGACGACGACCCGGCCCGGGCGATCGCCGCGCTATCGGGCTTCGGCTCGGCGATGATGCGCTCGGGCGACGGGGCGAGCCGCCAGCGGATCTTCGGCCTGTCGCTGGCCACGCCCCCCGCGGTCCGCGGCAAGATGCTCGCGCGCCGCGTGGACAACGACCAGACCCTGCGCGGATTGTCGATCCCGGCCCTGGTGATCCACGGCGAGCATGACGGGGTGGTGCTGCCCTCGGCCGGGCAGGCGAACGCCGGGATGATCCCCGGCGCCCGCTTCGTTGGCTTCCCTGAATCCGCGCACGCGCCGTTCGTGGAGGAGATGCCGCGCTTCCTGGCACACCTCGAGGAGTTCGCCGCGTCGCTGTAGCCGCCTGCCGCGATGTGCACGGTCTCGTCGTCGGGGGCACAATCGGTCAGGTGACCGTCACCGACCTGACCACCGGCGTCGACGCCCCGCTCCCGCGGCGCATCGCCGTGCTGTCCTTCCACACCTCGCCGCTGGCCCAGCCCGGCACCGGGGACGCCGGCGGGCTCAACGTGTACGTCCTGCAGTCCGCGCGCCGGCTGGCCCGCCGCGGGGTGGAGGTCGAGATCTTCACCCGTGCCACCCACTCCTCGCAGCCCCCGGTCGAGGAGGCCGGCGACGGCGTCCTGGTCCGCAACATCGTGGCCGGGCCGTTCGAGGGGCTGCGCAAGGAGGACCTGCCCACGCAGCTCTGCCCGTTCGTGGCCGGAGTGATGCGGGCGGAGGCCGGTCACGCGCCCGGCCACTACGACCTCATCCACTCCCACTACTGGCTGTCGGGCCAGGCCGGGCTGGTGGCGTCCGAGCACTGGGGCGTGCCGCTGGTGCACACCGCGCACACCCTGGCGGCGGTGAAGAACGCGGTCCTCGCGGAGGGCGACACCCCCGAGCCCGAGTGTCGGCGGATCGGGGAGCAGCAGATCGTGGACGCGGCCGACCGGCTCGTCGTCAACACCACCGGCGAGCGCGACGAGCTGGTGGGCTACTACGACGCCGATCCGGCCGACATCGACGTGGTCCCGCCGGGCGCCGACCTCGAGCAGTACACCCCCGGCACGCAGCGCGGCACCGAGCGGGCCCGCCGGGCGCTGGGGCTGGCGCAACGCACGGAGGTGATCGCGTTCATCGGCCGGATCCAGCCGCTCAAGGCCCCGGACGTGATCGTGCGGGCGCTGGCCGAGATCGTCCGCGCCCAGCCGCACCGCGACGTGCGACTGCTGGTGGTGGGCGGGCCCAGCGGGTCCGGGCTGGACCGGCCGCGCTCGCTCATGGACCTCGCCGCGGAGCTGGGGGTGGCCGACCGCGTGAGCTTCCTCGCCCCGCGCCCGCCGTCGGAGCTGGTGGACGTCTACCGCGCCGCCGACATCGTGGCCGTGCCCTCGCACTCCGAGTCCTTCGGGCTGGTCGCGCTCGAGGCCCAGGCGTGCGGCACGCCCGTCGTGGCCGCCGCCGTGGGCGGGTTGCCCACGGCCGTCGACGACGGCCGCACCGGGCTCACCGTGGACGGGCACGACCCGCGGGTGTGGGCGCGGACGTTGGTGGGACTGCTCGACGACGACGAGCGCCGCCTGTCGATGTCGCGGGCCGCCCCGGTCCACGCCTCCGCGTTCTCCTGGGACTCGACGGCCGACGGGCTGCTCGACTCGTATGCGGGCACGATGGCCGCCTACCGCGCCCGGCGTGCCGAGGCCACCGCGTCCTGACCGCACCCATCCGAGAGGCCCCGCCACGACGAATCCCCGTCGGACGCAGACAGGCGGACGACCACCGCGCACGCCGACCACCGCGCACGCCGACCCACCGCCACGACCGCCGAAGGAGTCCGAGGATGACCGACGAGACCAGGAACGACCCCGCGGACGGGCCCACCGTCGACCGCATCACCGCGTTCCTCCGGACGCGCGAGATCGAGTCGACCCTGGCCGACGGCCGGACCTTCGTGGTGCAACTGCCGGGGGAGAAGCGGCTCAAGACCGCCTGCCACCTCACGGTGAACCGCGAGAGCGTGCGCATCGAGGCGTTCGTGTGCCGCCAGCCCGACGAGGACCACGAGAAGGTCTACAAGTACCTGCTGCGGCGCAACCGTCGGCTGTACCAGGTGGCGTACACGCTGGACAACAACGGGGACATCTACCTGGTGGGCCGGATGCCGCTGGTCGCGGTGACCGACGAGGAGCTCGACCGGGTGCTCGGCCAGGTGCTCGAGGCCGCGGACCACGACTTCAACATCCTCCTGGAGACCGGCTTCCACACGTCGATCCGCCGCGAGTGGGAGTGGCGCGTCTCGCGGGGCGAGCCGCTGCGCAACCTCGACGCGTTCCGCCACCTCACCGAGGACCTCCCCCAGCCCGAGTGACGGTGCCCGCCTCGCCCGCCGCACCCCGCGCGCGCGCCGGGCCCGGCCCGGTCAGGGGTTGATCTCCTCCGCCACCTTCTTGCGCAGCACCTTGCCCATGGGGTTGGTGGGCAGCTCGTCCAGCTCCACGAACTCGCGCGGGACCTTGTACCCGGTCAGCGAGCCCTTGCAGTGCGCGCGCAGGGCGTCGGCGTCGAGCGAGGCGCCGGGCTCGAGGACGACGGCGGCCACGACCTGCTCCGACCCGTCCATGCCCCGGCGGCCCACCACCGCGCAGTCGGCCACGCCCGGGGCCTTGCGCAGGACCGCCTCGACCTCGGACGGGTACACGTTGAACCCGCCGGTGACGATCATCTCCTTGATCCGGTCCACCACGTGGAGGAAGCCGTCGGGGTCCTGCACCACCACGTCGCCGGTGCGGATCCAGCCGTCGTGGAAGGTGTCGGCGGTCGCGTCGTCGTTGCGCCAGTAGCCCGGGAACACCTGCGGCCCCTTGACCAGAAGCTCACCGGGCTCGCCGGTCGGAACGTCCACCGAGGGATCGTCCTTGTCGGCCACGCGGATGTCGGTGTCGGGGAAGGGGATGCCGATGCTGCCGGCCCGCCTCGCCGTCGACATGGGGTTGCCGATGGTGATGGGCGAGGTCTCGGTCATCCCGTACCCCTCCACCAACAGGCCGCCGGTGGCGGACTCCCACCTCTCGATGAGCTCGGCGGGAAGGCTCATCGCACCGGACAGGGAGTGCCTGATGCCGCGCAGCGGGATCCCGCGCTTCTCGGCCTCCTCGAGGATCTTGGTGTAGATCGGCGGGACGGCGGGGATGAAGGTCGGCAGATCCTTCTTGAGGATCGGCATGATGAGGTCCATGTCGGGCGTCGGCACCAGCTGGAGCCGCGCCCCCTCGGCGATCCCGAACACCACGCACAGCGTCACGCCGTAGGCGTGGAACATCGGCAGCGAGGCGAGGAACTTCTCCTGGCCCGGCGTGAGCTCGGGCACCCAGGCGCGACCCATCTTGGCGTTGGACACCAGGTTGGCGTGGGTGAGCACGGCGCCCTTGGGGGTCCCGGTGGTGCCGGAGGTGTAGAGGATCAGCGCGGGATCGTCGGCGGCGGGCCGCGCGTACGAGAAGTCCAGTTCCGCGCCCTTCTCGAAGTCGGCCCAGTCCAGGGTGCTGGCGGCGGGCCGGGAGAGCTTGTTCCGGGAGGCGCGCAGCGCGGGCAGGGGTAGGTAGGTGAGCGCGAGGCGCTTGACGGCGGGGAACTCGTCGAGCAGGTCGACGGCGATGATGTGCTCGATCGCGGTGCCGGACCGGCCGGCGAGGTCCTGCACCACCGGCGCCACGACGTTCCACGTCACGACGACCTTCGCGCCGTGGTCGGTGAAGGGGCCCTCGAGCTCGTCGGCGGTGTAGAGCGGATTGTGCTCCACCACGATCGCGCCGATGCGCAGCGCCGCGTAGAACACGACGATCCCCTGCGGGCAGTTCGGCAACAGCACGGCGACGCGGTCTCCGCGGCTGACCCCGAGGCGGCGCAGGCCCTCGGCGGCGCGGCGGACCCGGCTCCCGAGCTCGGCGTACGTGGTGAGGCGGCCGAAGAACTCGGTCGCGGGGCGGGACGAGTAGGTGCTGACCGCGTGGTCGAACTGATCGATGAGCGTGGTGGTGCCGTAGTCGAGATTCTGCGTGGTGCCCGGCGTGTAGTGGGCGGTCCACGGCCGATCAGGGAAATCGGGGGTGGTGCCGGCGGGTGTGGTCATGTCTGCACCGTAGTCCTCCGGCGTCGGGTCATAATGGTCTTATGGCATTCGGAACCCTCGTCCTCCTGCGTCACGGGCAGTCCCAGTGGAACGCATCCAACCAGTTCACGGGGTGGGTCGACGTCGACCTCACCGATCTCGGTCGAGAGGAGGCTGTCCGCGGCGGAAAGCTGCTCGCCGAGGAGGGCATCCTCCCCGACGTGCTGTACACCTCGCTGCTGCGTCGCGCGATCACCACGGCCAACATCGCGCTCGACGCGTGCGACCGCCACTGGATCCCGGTGGTGCGGAACTGGAAGCTCAACGAGCGCCACTACGGCAAGCTCCAGGGCCTCGACAAGGCGCAGATCAAGGACGAGTTCGGAGACGAGCAGTTCATGCTGTGGCGCCGGAGCTACGACACGCCGCCGCCGGCGATCGACTCCGGGAACGAGTACTCCCAGTCGGGCGACGTCCGCTACTCGGACCTGCCCGCGGTGCCGCTGACGGAGTGCCTCAAGGACGTGGTGGACCGGTTCATCCCGTACTACGCGGCCGAGATCGCGCCGAAGCTCGCCGAGGGTAAGACGGTGATGGTGGCCGCGCACGGCAACTCCCTGCGGGCACTGGTCAAGCACCTCGACGGCATCTCCGACTCCGACATCGCCGGGCTGAACATCCCCACCGGCATCCCGCTGATCTACCGCTTCGACGAGTCGGGTCTGGTCGCCAATCCCGGTGGGACGTACCTCGATCCCGAGGCCGCGGCCGCCGGCGCCGCGGCCGTCGCCAACCAGGGCGCGAAATAGCAGGTGTCGCACCGGTGAACACCGCCTGAACCCCCGTCCGCCTGCGCATTTACCGCAGGTGGACGGGGGTTCTCGGTTGTGGGAGCCGATCCGCCACACCGTAGGATCGGGCCTGTGCAGGTCAGTCTCGGGATCGCTCTCGCGATCGTCGCCGCAGTGGTCGGCTTCGTCGTGGGCGGCGTCATCGTCCCCCGGCTGCACGCACGCCGCGAGAAGCGGATCGCCGAGCAGCAGGGGCCGAGTCGGCTGGAGGTCCTCCGCGAGGTCTACTACCAGGCGCCGTACGCCCTCGCCGTGGTGGACCGGCACCAGGACGTAGTCCTCTACAACCGTCGAGCCGCCGAGCTGGGGATCGTGGACGACCGTCTCCTCGTGGAGCCGGTATGGCAGGCCGCGCGGGCCACGTTCAACGGGGGCGAGCCCGCGGCGTTCGACCTTCCCCCCAAGATGGCGGCTGGTCGTCGACGCACCCCGTCGGTGAGCGGGCGCAGCGAGATCCTCGGTGGCCACGGCGCGAAGTTCGTCGTGGTCTTTGCCGACGACGACTCCGAGCACCGCCGCATGGAGGCCGCCCGCCGCGACTTCGTCGCCAACGTCTCCCACGAGCTCAAGACCCCGGTCGGGGCGATGGCGGTACTGGCCGAGGCGCTCATCGAGTCCAAGGACGACCCGGAGACCGTCGAGTACTTCGGCGGACGGGTGCTGAGCGAGGCGCATCGGCTCGGAAGGATGGTCTCCGAGCTCATCGAGCTGTCCCGGTTGCAGGGCGCCGAGCGGATCCGCGATCTGCAGCCGGTGGACGTCGACGACCTGGTGGACGAGGCCATCCGCCGGTCCGCGTCCGCGGCGGAGGCGGCCGGGATCGAGCTGATCACGGACTCCCCGTCGGGGCTCGAGGTCACGGGCGACCGGACGCTGCTCGTCACCGCACTGACCAACCTCATCTCCAACGCCGTCAACTACTCGCCGGAGCGCACGCCCGTCTCGATCACCCGCGCCCTCGACGGGGACACCGTGATGTTGCGGGTCACCGACCGGGGGATCGGCATCGCCCCCGAGCAGCAGGGCCGCGTCTTCGAACGGTTCTTCCGCGTGGACAAGGCCCGCTCCCGCGCGACCGGCGGGACCGGTCTGGGGCTGGCGATCGTCAAACACGTCGCCCAGAACCACAACGGTGCGGTCACGCTGTGGAGTCGACCCGGGACCGGGTCGACCTTCACCCTCGAACTCCCGGCCCATGTCGAGCCGGATGGCGACGGGGCCCCGCCCCTCGCCGAGCACGACCAACAAGGAGAGGACCAGGTGCCGTGACCAGGGTGCTGATCGTGGAGGACGAGGCGTCGCTGGCGGACCCGCTGGCATTTCTCCTGCGCAAGGAGGGGTTCGAGGTCACCATCGCGGGCGACGGGCCCACCGCGTTGGAGAGCTTCGACGCGGAGGGCGCGGACATCGTGCTGCTGGACCTCATGCTCCCGGGCATGTCCGGCACCGACGTGTGCAAGCGTCTGCGGGTGACCTCGAGCGTGCCGGTGATCATGGTGACCGCGCGCGACAGCGAGATCGACAAGGTGGTCGGCCTGGAGCTGGGCGCCGACGACTACGTGACCAAGCCCTACTCGGCCCGCGAGCTCATCGCCCGCATCCGGGCGGTCCTGCGGCGCGGCGCGGAGGCCGACTCGGACCATCCCGACGAGATCGGGGTCCTGGAGTCGGGCCCGGTGCGGATGGACATCGAGCGGCACACGGTGACCGTCCGGGGCTCGCTGGCCACGCTGCCGCTCAAGGAGTTCGACCTGCTCGAGTACCTGTTGCGCAACTCGGGTCGGGTGCTCACGCGGGGGCAACTGATCGACCGCGTGTGGGGCTCGGACTACGTGGGCGACACCAAGACCCTGGACGTGCACGTCAAGCGACTGCGGTCCAAGATCGAGGAGGACCCGGGCAAGCCCGTCCACCTGGTGACCGTCCGCGGGCTGGGCTACAAGTTCGAGGGCTGACCCGCCCGCTCACCCCCGAATCCGCACTCCCCGAATCCGCACTCCCCGAATCCGCACCCCCCGAATCAGCACCCCCAGAATCCGCTACTCACCTGCGACATCTGCTAGCCGCTTCCGGGCAGCGAATCGTGCAGGGGAGTAGCGGATTCGGGGGGTGCGGGTGGGCGGGGGGTGCGGGTGGGCAGGGTGGGCGGGCTGGGCGGATTCGGGTGGGCGGGGTGCGGGGCGGGGGCGTCAGCGTCGGGCGGCCTCGGTGGCCGGGTGGACGGCCACGATCCCCAGCTGGCCGCGGCGCCGGCACGCCGCCGCGAGGACCTCGTAGTTCTGCGGCCCCAGGAGCTCGATCAGCTCGTCGCGCAGCGAGACGTACACCGGGTCGGCCCCGACGTGGGCCTCCGGTGAGCCGGTGCAGTACCAGTCCAGGTCCAGCCCGCCGGGGCCCCAGCCGCGGCGGTCGTACTCGCCGATGCGGGTGTGGAGGACCTCCACCTCGTCGGCCCGCGTCTCCCATTCCTGCGTGCGTCGGATGGGGAGCTGCCAGCACACGTCGGGCTTGGCCTCGGGCAGGGTCCGCCCCGTCCGCGCGGCCATGTGGTGCAGCGCGCAGCCGGACCCGGCCGGCCATCCGGGATCGTTGAAGAACACGCACCTGCCGGCGTGGCGGCGGGTGCGCAGGGCGGGCTCGGGCTCGCCGTCCTCCCCGGTGAGCTCGTCGGACTCCAGCCACGGCTCGAGATCGCCGCCCTCGGAAGCTGCGGACTCCAGCGCGGCCCCACGGTGTTGCCAGTCCCTCGGCCCCAGGAGGGCGACGTTCCCCCTCAGGCGCTCGCGGTCCTCGTCGTCGCACAGGAACGCGCCGTGGGTGCAGCACCCCGAGTCGGGCTGGTCGGCCTCGATGCCGTGGCAGGCGGGCGTTCCGAACACGCAGGTCCACGAGGACAGCAGCCAGGTCATGTCCACGGAGACGAGGTGTTCCGCATTGGTGGGGTCCGGGAACGAGTACCACTCGCGGGGGAAGTCGAGGGGGACTTCCGCGAGGGGCGCGCCCGGGGTGCTGGTGCGTTTGGTGGCGGTCACAACCTGCGACCGTAGACCGTTTAGGGTGGGCGTGTGAGATTAGGTGTCCTGGACGTCGGGAGCAACACGGTCCATTTCGTCGTGGTGGACGCCCATCGTGGCGGCCACCCGACGCCGATGAACGACTCCCGGACCCGACTGCGCCTGATCGAGTACCTCGACGAGGACAACAACATCTCCAAGACCGGCGTCGCCCGGTTGATCGACGCGGTCAACGAGGCCGCCGAGCTCGCGCGCGCCACCAGGTGCGGCGAGGTCATGGCGCTGGCCACCTCCGCCGTGCGGGACGCCGCCAACTCCGACGCGGTCCTGGCCAGGGTCGAGAAGGAGACGGGCATCGAGTTGCGCGTGCTCAGCGGGGAGGACGAGGCGCGGATGACCTTCCTCGCCACCCGCCGGTGGTTCGGCTGGAGCGCGGGCCGGATTGTCAACCTCGACATCGGTGGCGGCTCGCTGGAGCTCACCAGCGGGGAGGACGAGCTGCCCGAACACGCCTACAGCCTGCAGTTGGGCGCCGGGCGACTGACCCGCGACTGGTTCAAGACCGATCCGCCCGAGCGGAAGCGCATCAACCAGCTGCGCGACTACATCGACGCCGAGCTCGAGGGTCCCGCCAAGGATCTGCGGGCGGCGGGCGTCCCGGACCTCGCCTGCGCCACCTCCAAGACGTTCCGCACGCTGGCCAGGCTCACCGGGGCGGCCCCGTCGTCGGAGGGGCCGCGGGTCGAACGCGTCCTCACGGCGTCGGGTCTGCGGCAGGTGATCGCGTTTATCTCTCGCATGACGGCCTCGGACAGGGCAGAGTTGGAGGGGATCAGCTCCGACCGGTCGCATCAGGTGGTGGCGGGAGCGCTGGTGGCGGAGGCGTCCATGAGGGCATTGGGACTGGAAAGTGTGAAAATCTGTCCGTGGGCTCTGCGCGAGGGGCTCATCTTGAAGCGTCTCGACCGGGACGCGGGCGGCGACGGGAAGGGGAGCTGAGATGGCCGAGGATCCAGACGGTCAGCAGATCACCGTGGCGGAGCTGCTCAAGCGCATGGGCGCGGAGCAGCCGGGCACGGCCGCGTCCACGGGGCGCCGACACCGGCGGTCCGACGACGGCGGGGTGAGCGTCTCGGAGCTCACCGGCGAGATCCCGCGCATCACCGAGGACACGGTCGTGAGCAGCCGCGCCGCCCGTCGCAGGGCCCGCGAGGCCGAGGAGGCCACCGCCGGCGCCGAGGGCTCTACGCCTGCGGCGGCGCCGGGAGCGGCG
>NZ_CALMYY010000062.1 GCF_937873725.1 uncultured Dietzia sp. | reverse complement strand
GTCGCCGCCCGCCTGGCGGACGGGTCCATCGACGTCGACGCCGTCCGGTTGAGCACCCTGCGGGCCGCCTACGAGCTCGACGCCTGTGGCGGGGCGCCCGATGCCACCGCCCGGTCCGCCGTCGCCTCCGCCCACTTCTGGGCCTGCGACGCCGGCCACCGCCTCGCCCACACCGCCGTGCACGTCCACGGCGGCGTCGGGTTGGACCGCTCCGAGCCCGCCCACCGCTACTTCCTCGCCGCGAAGGCCGACGAGTTCCGCCTCGGCGGCGCCACCCGGCAACTGCTCGACCTGGGCGACGTGCTGGCCACCGCGGGCGACCCCTGGGAGTACTCGGCGTGAGCGGCGCGGTGAAGACGATCGCGGACGTCGCCGCCCAGCCGTTCACCTCCGTCGCCGACGCGGTGCACGCCCTGTCCGCCGTCGGCGACCGCGGAATCTGGTCCGAGGGCCGGCTCACGCCCTGGTCGGAGGCCGTCGGTGCGGTGGCCGTGCGGATCGCGGCGCTACGGGAACTGATGACCTCGTCGTCGTCATCGTCGTCGTCGTCACCACCGGCACGTCCCCACGTCGGCCTCCTCCTGGCCGGCACGCCCGAGTACCTCCACCTGCTCGGCGCGGCGGCATGCTCGAAGCTCGTCGTGGCCGGGCTCAACCCCACGCGGCGCGGCGAGGCCCTGATCCGCGACGCGGCCCTCGCCGACTGCGCGCTCATCCTCACGGACGCCGACAACGCCGCACTGCTCGACGGGCTCGACCCCGGCGTGCCCGTGGTCTCCGTCGACTCCCCCGAGTGGACCGCGCTGCTGGACCGGCATGCCGGCGCGGCGCTCCCCGAGGTGGCGGACGTGCCAGCCGGCCCGGACGACCTCGTCGCGCTGGTGTTCACCTCGGGCACGAGCGGCGACCCCAAGGCCGTCCGGATCACGCAGAGCAAGATCTCCGTGCCCGGCCGCATGCTCGCCGAGAGGTTCGGGATCGGCGCGGACGACTGCGTGTACAGCGCGATGCCGCTGTTCCACTCCAACGCCGTGATGGTGGCGTGGCCGATCGCCCTGTACTCCGGATGCTCGATCGCCCTGCGGCGTCGCTTCTCCGCCTCCAACTGGCTCGACGACGTCCGGCGACACGGATGCACCTTCGCCAACTACGTCGGCGCGCCGCTCTCCTACATCCTGGCCACCCCCGAGCGGCCCGACGACGCCGACAACCCGATGCGCGTGGTCTACGGCAACGAGGCGCCCGCCGACGTGCGCCGCGAGTTCGCCCGGCGCTTCGGCGTCACCGTGGTGGACGGGTTCGGTTCCAGCGAGGGCGGCATCTCCGTCACCCGTACGCCCGGCACCCCCGACGCCGCGCTCGGTCCACTGCCGGACGGGGTGCGGATCGTCGACCCGGAGTCCGGGGACGAGTGCCCCCGCGCCCGCTTCGACGACGCCGGTGTCCTGCTCAACGCCGACGAGTCCGTGGGTGAGATGGTCGCCGACGGGCCGGGCCTGTTCTCCGGGTATTACGGCGACCCCGCCGCCGACGCAGAGAGGATGCGCGGCGGCCGGTTCCACTCCGGCGACCTCGCGTACGTCGACGACGACGGATGGGTCTACTTCGCGGGCCGATCCGGTGGCTGGATGCGGGTGGACGGGGAGAACCTGGCCGCGGCACCGATCGAACGCGTCCTGCGGCGCCACCCCGACGTGGCCGAGGTGGGCGTGTACGCCGTGCCGGCGGACGCGGTGCGCGGGCCGGGCGCGATCGGCGACGCGGTGGCCGCGGCGGTGGTGGTGCGGGACGGGGTCGACGCGGGCGCTGCCGCGCTGGCCGCCGGGTTCGGGGAGTTCCTCGCCGCGCAGTCCGACCTCGGCCCCAAGCAGTGGCCGTCGCTCCTGCGGGTGACCGCCGCCCTGCCGCGCACCGCCAGCTTCAAGTTCCGGGCCCGCGACCTCACCGCGCTCGGCACCGACCCCGCCGGGGACCGGGTCTGGACCCGCACCGGTGGCGAGCGGGGGTTCAGCGCGTCGTGACCTGACGGTAGGTTCTCCGTGTGATCTCCCGCCCCGACCCCACCGCGAACCCCGATCCGCAGCGCACCGACGCCTACCCCGAGGACGACGACTTCGGCATCTCCGCCGTCCCGCCCAAGCCGATGCTCCGGGGCTGGATCCACGCCGGCACGCTGCCGGTGGCCATCGCGCTCGGCGTGGTGCTCACGGTCCTCGCGGACGGGACGGCCCTGACCTGGGCGTGCGCGGTGTTCCTCACCACCTCGTCGCTGCTGTTCGGGATCTCGGCCCTGTACCACCGGGTGAACTGGGGGCCCCGGGCCGCCGCCCTGATGCGTCGGCTGGACCACTCCAACATCTTCCTCCTGATCGCCGGCACCTACACGCCCATGACGGTGGCCGCCCTCCAGCCGCCGGCCAGCACGATCCTGCTGGTCCTGGTGTGGAGCGGCGCGCTGCTCGGGATCGCGTTCCGCCTGTTCTGGCTGGGGGCCCCGCGGTGGCTGTACGTGCTGCTCTACATCGGCCTGGGCTGGACGGCGGTGTGGTTCGCCGGCGACCTCATCGAGGTCAACCCCGCGGCGGTGATCCTCGTCCTGGCCGGGGGCGTGGCCTACACCGGCGGCGCCGTGGTCTACGCGCTCAAGAAGCCCGACCCGGTGCCGGGGGTTTACGGCTTCCACGAGGTGTTCCACACCTGCACGGTCGTCGCGTTCGCCTGCCACTGGGCGGCGATGCTGCTGTTCGTCCTGCAGGGCTGAACCGCCCCGCCCCCCGCCCACGCGAAATCCGCTACCCCCCTGCGCGATCCGCTCCCCGAAGTCGGGTAGCGGACGCGGCAGGAGGGTAGCGGATCCAAGGCCGGGCGGGCCGGGCGGGCGGGGCGCGGCGGGCGGCGGGCGGCGGGCGGGGTCAGCCCAGGGTGCCGCGCAGCCGCTCGACGGCGGCCTCGTACTCGGCGACGATCTGCGCCATGGTGTCGGCGACCGGCACGATCCCGTCAAGCGAGCCGATGATCTGCCCCGCGGGCATGGCCACGACCTCCGGGTCCTGCGATTCCGAGATGCGCTGATGGGCCTCGGCCACGAGGATGTTCTGCAGCGGCATCGGCAGCGGGCTCGGGGCGCCCTCGGCCGCCCACGCCTCGGTCCACTTGCTCTTGAGCAGGCGCGCGGGCTTGCCCGAGTAGATGCGGGTGCGCACGGTGTCCCGGCTGGTCGCGGCGACGAGGGCCTGCTGCATGGCCTTGGAACCGCCGTCCTCGGCGTATTCGGCGGCGGTGAGCCAGCGGGACCCCATCCACGCGCCCTCGGCGCCCATGCCGATCACGGCCGCGACCTGCGTGCCGTCGCCGATCCCGCCGGCGGCGAGCACCGGGGCGCGGCCGCCGAGCGCCTTGACGATCTCGGGGACCAGGACGAGGGTCGCCACGTCGCCGGTGTGCCCGCCGGCCTCGCCACCCTGGGCGATCACGATGTCGACGCCGTTGTCCACGTGGGCCAGGGCGTGCTTGGTGGCGCCGGCGAGCGCGGCGACCTTCATTCCGTTGGCGTGGGCGAGGTCGATGATGTGCTTGGGCGGCGAGCCCAGCGCGTTGGCGATGAGCACCGGCCGGTGCTTGAGCGACATCTCCACGTGCGCCTCGGCCACGGAGTGCAGCCACCCGAGCACGCCGGCGTTGTGCTGGGCGTCGTCGCCGAGCGGCGGCACCCCGAGGTCGTCGAGGACGCGGGAGACGAACGCCTTGTGCTCCTCGGGGATCATCGCGGCGATGTCGGAGGGGCTGCCCTCGGTGGGCACCTTGTTGGGCATGACGATGTCCACACCGTAGGGCTTGCCGTCGGTGTTCTCGTCCATCCAGGTGAGGACCTCGTCGAGCTCGGCGGCGTCGTTGTACCGGACGCAGCCGAGGACGCCCATGCCGCCGGCGCGGGTGACCGCGGCGGCGACGGCCTTGGACGGGGTGAACGCGAAGACCGGGTAGTCGATCCCGAACTCCTCGGCGATAGAGGTGCGAATGCTCACTTGCTGATCTCCTGGCTGTCGTCTGCGGGGCGGGACGCGGCGATCTCCGCGGCCCAGCGGTAGTCGGGCTTGCCCGCGGGATTGCGCTTGACCGAGGCCTCGACCCACAGCGCGCGCGGGCACTTGTAGCGGGCGATCTCGTTGCGGGCGTAGGTGTTGATCTCCTCGATCGGGGGGCACTTGCCGTCCCGGGTGTGCAGCACCGCGGCGACCTTGTGCCCCATCCTCTCGTCGGGGACCCCGATCACCAGCGCGTCGTACACGTCGGGATGCGTCTTGAGCGCGGCCTCGACCTCCTCCGGGTGCACCTTCTCGCCGCCGGTGTTGATGGAGACCGATCCCCGCCCGAGCATGGTGACGGTGCCGTCGGCCTCGACCCGGGCGTCGTCGCCGGGGATCGAGTAGCGCTTGCCGTTGAAGGTCCTGAAGGTGGCGGCGGTCTTGGCCTCGTCCTTGTAGTAGCCGACCGGGATGTGCCCGGTGCGCGCCACCTTGCCGATGACCTCGGATCCCGGCGGGATCTCGTTGCCGTCGTCGTCCAGGACGGTGGTCTCCCCGTCGATCTTCACGCGCGGCCCCCCGGTGTGGGTCTTGCCCTTCTCCGCGAGCGCGATGCCGGAGAAGCCCGTCTCGGACGAGCCGATCGAGTCGGAGATCATGGCGTTGGGGAACGCGTCGATGAACTGGTCCTTGACCGACGGCGAGAAGAGCGCGGCGGAGGAACCGAGATAGAACAACGACGACGAGTCGTACTTCTCCGGATCCCAGGCCTCGATCATGGGGCGCGCCATGGCGTCTCCCGTGATGAACATGAGATTGATCTTGTGCTCGGTCACGGCCTGCCACACGGCCTCGGGGTCGAACTCCGGGATGAGGATGCTGGTGTGCCCGGCGAACAGGGCCATGAGGATCGCCCACTGCGCGCCGCCGTGGATGAGCGGGGGCAGCGCCGCCCGGACCAGGACGCCGCCGTCGACCGCCTTGTTGGCGAGTTCCCACTCGTCGGCGACCCGCTCGCCGGTGAGGAAGTCGATGCCGCCGCCGAGGACCATGAACACGTCCTCCTGCCGCCACATCACGCCCTTCGGCGAGCCCGTGGTCCCGCCGGTGTAGAGCATGTAGATGTCGTCGTTCGAGCGCTCCCCGAAGTCGCGCTCGGGCGACTGCGCGGCCAGCGCGTCGTCGTAGCGGGCCACCGTGACGCCCTCGGGCACGACCGGGTCGGGGCCGTCGGTGCCGTCCTCCACGACCAGGCAGTGCCGGACGCCCGGGGTCCTGGCCAGGGTCTGCTCCAGGACGTCGGAGTACCGGCGCTCGTGGATCACCACGACGGAGTCCGAGTTGTCGAGCAGGTACTCGAGCTCGGCCGGGACGTACCGGTAGTTGACGTTGACCATGACGGCGCGGAGCTTGAAGATCGCGACCATCGCCTCCACGGCCTCGATGGTGTTCCGGCTGTACACCGCCACCTTGTCGTCCGGCCCCACGCCGACGGACCGCAGGTGGTGGGCGAGCCTGTTGGCCCGCTCCTCCAGTTGGCGGAAGGTGAACGACCGCTCGCCCTGGACCAGGACGACCCGGTCCGGGACGCGGTCAACGCTGTGCTCGACGAGATCTCCGATGGTATAGGCCATGCACCCAAACTAGAACGTGTTACCGTTCCGTGGGGCGGGTACGCGGATTCCCGCCGAGAAAGATTTCCCAGGAGGCCCGATGACCAGCGCCGCAACCCCCGAGGACCAGCACCTGCTCACCGAGCGGCGTGGGCACGTCCTGATCGTCACCATGAACCGGCCCGAGGCGCGCAACGCCCTGTCCGGCCCGATGATGCGGGGCATGGAGGCGGCGTGGGACCTCGTGGACTCCGACCCGGACATCCGGGCGTGCATCCTCACCGGCGCCGGCGGCTACTTCTGCGCGGGCGCCGACCTCAAGGCGATGAACAAGGACGCCCCGGGCGACAAGTTCGCCGGCGGCGGCTGGGACCTCACGCGCCTGCCCGCGCTGCTCAAGGGCCGCCGGCTGGCCAAGCCGCTCATCGCCGCGGTCGAGGGGCCGGCCATCGCCGGCGGGACCGAGATCCTCCAGGGCACCGACATCCGGGTGGCCGGCCGCTCGGCCAAGTTCGGCGTCTCCGAGGCCCGCTGGGGCCTGTACCCGCTGGGCGGTTCGGCCGTGCGGCTGGTCCGCCAGATCCCGTACACGGTCGCCATGGAGGTCCTCATGACGGGCCGCCACCTCACCGCGGAGGAGGCCGAGCGGTTCGGGCTCATCGGCCACGTGGTGGAGGACGGCTCCGCCCTGGACAAGGCGCTGGAGATCGCCGAGCTCATCGCCGCCAACGGCCCGCTCGCGGTGCAGGGGATGATCGAGACGATCCGCCGCACCGAGGGCATGCACGAGGAGGAGGCCTTCCGCGTGGACGCCGAGGTCGGCGGCCGGGTGTTCGCCTCCGCCGACGCCAAGGAGGGCCCCCGCGCCTTTGCCGAGAAGCGCAGGCCCGAGTTCCGGGGAGAGTGACCGGCGCGGCTACAGCCCCAGGCGCGTCCGCGCCTTCATCGCCCCGAAGTACCCCGAGGCGATCCGCTTCTTGCCCTTGGTGAACGGCGGCACCATGAGCTGGCTGGCGTTGAGGTCGAACGAGTGCAGCGCCACCGCCCGGGAGTGGGTGAAGGTCTGGAACCCGTGGTGCCCGTGGTATCCGCCCATGCCGGAGTTGCCCACGCCGCCGAAGGGGATGGCGGACGAGGCCATGCCGATCCCGAAGTCGTTGCCGTAGATGTTGCCCGAGCGGGTGCGGTCGGCCACGGTCTCGAACCGCTCGTTCTTCTCGCCGTACCAGTACAGGACCAGCGGGCTGGGCCGGTCGTTGATGTACCGGATCGCCTGGTCGAGGCTCGAGTACGGGAACACGGTGAGGACGGGGCCGAACACCTCGTCGGAGTCGATCTCCATCTCCGGCGTCACGCCGGTGAGCAGCGTGGGCGCGATCTTGCGGACCACCGGGTCGGGGAGCCGCTCCCCGGCCGGCGCGGCGTCGCGCTTGACGGCCCCCTTGGCCACGGCGTCGTCGATCAGGCCGACGATCCGCTCGTAGTTCGAGGTGTTGATGGTGGCGGTGTACTCGGGGTTCCCCGCGATGGCCGGAAGGGCCGTGCGCCACTGGTCCAACACCGTCTCGCAGAACCTCTCGAGCTCGGCCTCGGGGACGAAGACGTAGTCGGGGCACATGCACACCTGGCCGCCGTTGACCATCCGGGAGGAGGCGATGCTGCGGGCGGCCCGCTCCAGGTCGGCGCTGGAGTCCACCACGACCGGGTTCTTGCCGCCCAGCTCGAGCGTGATCGGGGTGAGGTTCTCGGCGGCGTCCTTGGCCACGGACTTGCCCACGCCCGGGGATCCGGTGAAGAACAGGTGGTCGAAGGCCAGCGCGGAGAAGTCGGAACCGCGGCCGTGCTCCGGCCCGGCGATAGCGAGTTCGTCGACGGCGAAGTACTCCGGCGCCCGGCGGGCCAGCACGTCGGTGGTGTTCGCGGTGACCGAGGACGGCCGGATCATCACCCGGTTGCCGGCCCCCAGCGCCGACCCCGCCGGGACGATAGTGAGGTACAGCGGGAAGTTCCAGGGCCCGATGATCCCCACGACGCCCTTGGGGTCGTGCCGCACCTGCTGGGTGAAACCGGCCGCGTCCATCAATCGCGACGGGCGGGTGGGCTTCATCCACTTCTTGAGGTTGCCGCGCTGGTGGTCCAGGTCCGGGATGGAGGAGGCGATGTCGGTGATGGTGGAGAAGGTCTCGGGCCGCGAGCCGTAGTCCTCCCGGATCGCCCCGGTGAGCTCGGCGGCGTTGTCCAGGACCAGCTCCTTGAGCCGCTGGATCCGGTCGCGCCGGATCTTGGCGCCGGGCTGGGGATCGGCGAGGAAGGCCTGCTGCTGCCGCTCGAGGATCTGGGCGAGGGTGAGGTCGCGGGCGGTGGGGGTGCTGATCATGCGTCCAGAGTAGAACTTGTTATCGTTCCGCGTCGAGGCGGTGGGGAGATCCCGGCCGAAACCCCGCGACCGCGGCGAGGGCCCGCCTCCCCGACCGGGAAGACGGGCCCTCGCCCTCGCGTTCCGAACGATCAGCCGCCGAGGGAGCCGGTGACGGACCCGAGCGAGCCGAGGCCGCCGGTTCCCGGGTCGTCCGGAAGGGGATCGACCACCCGGGGCGTGATGACGGCCTGCGTGGTGGCCTGCGAGGCGGTGTACACGCCCTCGCCCGAGAACACCGCGCGAACCGTGCGCTCCCCGGCGGCGGACGGGGTCCACACGAGAGTGGCCACCCCACCCGCACCGACCGGGGCCGTCCCGATGACGGTCTGGCCGTCGTGGAAGGTGACGGTGCCGCCGGCGATTCCCGTGCTCACCGTGGCCTTCAGCGCGATGGGCGTCTGCGCCGAGGCGCTGGCGACCGGGTCGAGAGTGGTGGTGGTGGCCACGACCTGCGGATCCGCCGCCGCGACGGTGTACGGCGCGGCGCCGGACGACGGGTCGACCCCGGACCGGCCGGAGAAGTGCACGTCGATCGTCCGCAGCCCCGCCACCGCCGGGATCCAGTCGATCGCGGCCTGGCCGTCCGCCCCGACCGGGGCGGAACCGATCCGGGCCCCGTTCTCCTCGAACACCACCTCACCGCCCGCGGCGGCCGGGGAGACCGACGCGGTCAGCCGGGCCAGCTGACCGACCTTCGGCGCGGTGCCCGCGCTCACCGTCACGGAGGAGCCGACATTGGCCTGGGAGACCACCACGGTGCGGTCCACCGAGACCGACCCGCCGCGGGTGGGGGTCTGCACGAAAGTGGCGCGGACCGTCCGCGTCCCGATGGACGTGGGGGTCCACTGCAGGGTGGCCTGGCCGCCGGACACCTGCCCCGAGCCGACGGGTTGTCCGTCGACCGTGAACTCGAGCTGCGCGCCGTCGGGCACGTTCGTGGTGACCGCGTTCAGCGGGACCGTCTGGCCGAGCTGGGGGTTGGTCGGCTGGTTGAGGAACACCGAGGTGCCCTTGCGGAGCACCGTGACAGACGGACCCATCGAGTCGTTGCCCAGCGTGTCACTCCCGGCGGGTGCGCGCTTGATCACAGCTCCGCCGGTGTTGATGACGCCCGCGCCACACGTGACCGTGTACTTGGCGGTGAGGACGAACGGGTCCGCGATCCGGCCGAGGCCGAACGTCCACCGGACACGCTGGCCGTCGACCGCGATGTCGCCGCCCTTCGACGCCGTCGCCGAGCCCGGGACCAACTCCATGCACTCCGGGGTAAAGTCGCGGACCTCGTACAGCAGGTAGGCGCCCGTGGTCCGCTCGACCCGGGTGGTCACCGTGACCGTGTCCCCGTGCGTGGGGCTGGCGTCGCTCACCGTGCGGGTGATGGCGAACTTGGACTCGACCGTGCTGCCCGGGGTGGTGACGGTAGCCGACACCGGCGCCGCCCCCGCGGACGCACCGCCCAGCACGAGCATCGAGCCCGCCAGCACGGACGCCCCCGCCGCGGCGAGCGCCCGGCGCGTGATTGACTGCCTCATCGATTCTCCCTGCTACACCCGTTGTATGACGTGCGTAACAGTATCGCGCCGGTCGGGGGTCGTCCCAATTACTGGACTGCCGCCCAATACGGGTCCTTGAGCGTGCGCTTGACCAGCTTGCCGTTGGCCTGCCGGGGCAGCGCGTCCACCACGTCGATGGTGCGCGGCAGCTTGAACTTGGCCAGCCGCCCGGCGAGGTCGGCCAGGATCTCGGCCTTGAGCTCGTCGGACTCGGTGTAGCCCTCGGCCAGCTCGATCACGGCCTTGACCTCCTCGCCCCAGTCCTTGTGCGGGATGCCAAACACGGCCACGTCGCGCACGGCCTCGTGGCGGGTCATCTCGGACTCGATCTCGGCCGGGTAGATGTTCACGCCGCCGGAAATGATCATGTCGTTCTTGCGGTCGCAGAGGAACAGGTAGCCGTCGGAGTCCACGTAGCCGATGTCGCCCATGGTGAACAGCTCGCCCACATACGTCTTCGCTGTTTTCTCCTCGTCCTGGTGGTACTCGAACCTGGACCCGTGCATCTGCAGGTAGACGTTGCCGGTCTCGCCGACGGGAAGCTCGTTGCCGCTGTCGTCGAGGATCTTCAGCGTCGTGGTCCTCCACGGCCGCCCCACGCTGCCGGGCTTGCGCAGCCACTCCTCGCCGGTGATGGTGCAGCCGCCACCCTCGGTGCCGGCGTAGTACTCGGTGAGCACCGGGCCCCACCAGTCGAGCATGGCCTGCTTGACGTGCTTGGGACACGGGGCGGCGCCGTGGACGATCGTCCGCAGGCTCGACACGTCGTACCTCGCGCGCACGTCCTCGGGCAGCTCGAGCAGCCGCGAGAACTGGGTGGGGACCATGTGCGACTGGGTGACGCCGTGGGCGTCGATCAGCCGCAGCATCTCCTCGGGCGTCCACTTGTCCATGAGCACCACGGCCTGGCCCAGGTTGAGAGAAATGGTGACGAAGTTGAGCACGGCCGTGTGGTAGAGCGGCGAGCCGCAGATGTGGACGTTGTCCGGGCCGTGGATGCCGAACCCGGCGAAGAAGTAGTAGTTGGGGACCGTCACCTGGTCCGGCGAGGCGCCGGTCAGGGGCCGGCGCACGCCCTTGGGACGGCCGGTGGTTCCACTGGTGTAGAGCATCGGGGCGCCGAGGATCCGCGACGACGGCAACGGGCTCTCCCCCGCCTGCGGGGCCGTGAGCTCGGACAGCGGACGGAATCCGGGCACGTCGCCCACGGCGTAGCAGCGGGCCGGGTCGAGCCCCGCCTCGCCGGCGGCGATGGTCGCGACGTCGGCGAACCGCTCGTCCGCGATGAACACCGTCGAGCCGGAGTTCTCGAGGATGTAGGCGACCTCGGGGCCGGTGAGGTGCCAGTTGGCGGGCGCCACGTAGAGCCCGATCTCGATGGCCGCGTAGTAGACCTCGAGGAACTCGATCGAGTTGGGCGCCAGCAGCACGATGCATTCACCGGTCTCGAGTCCCAGTTCCTGCAGGCCGCGGGCGTAGCCGTGGGCGGCCTCGGCGAGCTGGCCGAAGGACGCCTGGCGGCCGGAGGACTCGATCACCGCGACCCGGTCCGGATCGGCCTCGGCGATCCGGTAGACGCTGGTCACGTGCTCGCCGGTCCGGGGATCCAGGACTCCGGCGTCGGCGGGGACGGTGGGGGTGGGTGCGCTCATGACCCCAGACTAGAACGTGTTCCTATTCCAGGTCCAGGGATTGACGCGGAGGACTATCCTCATCCCATGTCCGCCGACTCCTCCGGAACCCGGGCGACACGGGCGACCGACACCGACCGCACCGCGGTGATCACCGCGCTCGACTCGGCCCTGGCCAGCGGCCAGCTCGACCAGTTCGAGCACTATGAGCGGGTCCGCGTGGCCACCCACGCGCGCCGGGTCTCGGAACTCCGGCCGCTGCTGGCCGACCTCCAGGGCGTCGACGTGCGGTTCCACGGCGACCGCGGGCCGGGCCGGAGGAGGCCCGCCTCGTCGTCGTCGTCCCCGTCCTCGACGGACCCCTCGTCGGGGACCCGGCCGAGGATCACCACCCGCCACCCCTGGGGCTTCCTCGCGCTGTTCGCCCTGGTGGGCGTGGCGATCTTCGCCTCCCTCCTGGTGGTCTCCCAGCGCCTCGACGACCAGTGGACCGGCTCCCTCGCGGGCGACACCGGCGCGGCGGTCGACCGCGGGGCGGGCGACGCCCGCGTGCTGGACAACCCCGGACCGCTGACCCTCGCGGGCCTCCAACGGGTCTTCTCCACCGCCGCCGGGGCCTCCGGCTCCGAGGTCGCCACCCGGATCATCGCGCATCCCGAGCACGCGTCCATGACCTGGACCGACCCCGAGCACCCCAGCCGCGAGCTCGCCAAGTCCTATCGGGGCGGGTGGTCGGAGACGACGGACGGCCCCAGCTCCGGCGACCCGTCGTTCCGGCTGGCCGACCTCGACGCCGAGATGATCGCGCCCATCATCGCCGGCGCACCTGAGACCCTCGGAGTCCCGGACGGGCGGCCGACGCACGTCATCATCGACGCCGACGACGCCGGCATGCCCCTCTACTCGGTGTACGCGTCAAACGAGTTCCACCAGAGTGGCTACCTCACGGTCAACCACCTCGGCGAGCCGGTGCGCATGTTCCCCGCGAACTGACCCGCCCGCCCCCGCCGCGAGCGCGGCCGGGCGGGGCTCACCCGATGAGCGTGGCGATCTGCTCGATCTCCTCGACCGTCCGGGCCGTCACGACGAGCATGGTGATGCCCGCGGCCTCCCACTCGGCGATCTGCGAGCGCACCGACGCCTCGTCGCCGATGATCGCGGTGGCCTCGACCATCTCGTCCGGCACCGCGGCGGCGGCCTCGTCCTTGCGCCCGGAGCGGAACAGCTCGGTGATGCGGGCGACGTCGTCGGCGAAGCCCATGCGCGCGAACGCCTCGGCGTGGAAGTTCTTCTCCTCCGCGCCCATCCCACCGGCGTACAGGGCGGTGAACGGCTTGTAGGCGTCGAGCACCGCGCGCCGGTCGTCGGTGATGTGGAGCTGGCAGAGGAAGGCAACCTCGAAGTCCTCGCGGGTCCGGCGGGCGCCGGGGCGGGCGAAGCCCTCGTCGAGCCACGAGTTGAACTGGTCGGCCGAGCGCGGCGAGGCGAGGAAGCCCAGCCAGCCGTCGGCGATCTCGGCGGCGAGCGCCACGTTCTTGGGGCCCTCGGCGCCCAGCCAGATGGGCACGTCCTCGCGCAGCGGGTGGACGATCGACTTGAGCGGCTTACCGTGCCCGGAGGCGTCCGCGCCGCGGTAGGGCAGGGCGTAGGCGGGCCCGTCGGAGGTCACCGGCCCCTCCCGGCGCAGCACCTTGCGGATGATGTCGATGTACTCGCGGGTGCGGGCGAGCGGCTTGGCGAACGGCTGGCCGTACCACCCCTCCACCACCTGCGGGCCCGAGACGCCCAGCCCCAGGCAGAAGCGGCCGCCGGAGAGGTGGTCCAGGGTCATGGTGCTCATCGCGGTGGCGGTGGGGGTCCGCGCGGAGAGCTGCACGACCGCTGTGGACAGGCGGATCCGCTCGGTGAGCGAGCCGTACCAGGCCAGCGGGGTGAAGGCGTCCGAGCCCCACGCCTCGGCGGTGAAGACGGTGTCGAAGCCCGCCTTGTCCGCGGCCACCACGAGGTCGGCGTGATTGGCGGGCGGCTGCGCGCCCCAGTATCCCAGCTGCAAGGCGAATTTCATGGGCACCAGTGTGGCCCACGCCGCGGACGCCCCGCGATCGGCCCGCGGAAACTCACACACGGTCGGGTGGAACGTGTTCTACTTACGGGCGTGACGTCCAGAGACATCGTTGTCGACATCGCCCCGCCGGAACGGCCCGTCCTCTCGGCCTCCCTGAGCCCGGCCTTCGATTACACGCGCTCGACCGGACCGGTCCTCGGCGCGTTCTTCACCGGCCTGCGCGACGGCCGCCTCGTGGGGGTCCGTGACTCCCGCGGCGCCGTGCACGTGCCGCCGGTGGAGTTCGACCCCCACACCCACGAGGCGCTGACGGACCTCGTCGAGGTGGGCTCGGGGGCCAAGATCGAGGGCACGGTCGCGGGATGGACCTGGGTGCCCGAGCCCACCGACCTGCACCGCTCGGACTCCCCGTTCGCGTGGGCCCTGGTCCGGTTCGACGGCGCCGACACCGCCCTCCTGCTCCCCCTGGCCGCCGACGGCCCCGAGGCCGTGAGCACCGGGATGCGCGTGCGCCTGCGGTGGTCCGCCGAGCGGACCGGGACCATCCACGACATCGCGTGCGTGGTCCCCGCCGACGCCCCCCCGGGCGCCGGGGAGGGCCACGACGACGAGGCCCCGCAGCCCACCGGCGGCGAGCCCGTCTCCGTGGTGATCACCCCGATCGGCCTCTCCGTGACCCACACGGCGGGGCCCGCCGAGAGCGAGTTCCTCCGCGCGATCGTGCAGGGCCGGATGCTGGGGCGGCGCCGCTCGAACGGGCCCGAGGTCTACGTCCCGCCGCGCGACTACTGCCCCTCCGACGGGGTGGCCATGGGCGAGTACGTGGAGGTGGCCGACGTCGGCACCGTCACCACGTTCGGGATCGTCAACGTGCCGTTCGCCGGCCAGGAGATCAAGCCCCCCTACGTCACCGCGTACATCCTGCTCGACGGCTCGGACGTCCCCATCCAGCACCTGGTGCTGGGGTGCGAGGCCTCCGAGGTGCGCATGGGGATGCGGGTGCGCGCGGTGTGGACCCCCGAGGCCGACCGCCCCGCCTCCATGAAGGCCATCAGGCATTTCGAGCCCAGCGGCGACCCCGACGCCGACCCCGACTCCTACGCACAGCACCTGTAGAGGACACCCGTGACCCCCACCGCACCCCGGGACGTGGCCGTCGTCGGTTTCGCCCACGCCCGCCACACCGAGTCCACCTTCGGCACCACCAACGGTGTCGAGATGCTCGCTCCCGTCTTTGCCGAGTGCTACCGGCAGACCGGCCTGGACCGCACCGACATCGAGTTCTGGTGCTCCGGATCCTCGGACTACCTGGCCGGCCGCGCCTTCTCCTTCATCTCCGCCGTGGATACCATCGGCGCCGTGCCCCCCATCTCCGAGTCGCACGTGGAGATGGACGCGGCCTGGGCGTTCTTCGAGGCCTACCTCAAGATCGCCTCCGGGCAGGCCGACACCGCGCTGGTGTACGGGTTCGGCAAGGCCTCCGCCAGCACCGACCTCGACTCGGCCCTGGCGCTGCAGCTCGACCCGTACACCGTGGCCCCGCTGTGGCCCGGCCGGCACCACCTGGCCGCCCTGCAGGCCCGCGCCGGGATCGACGCCGGGCGCTGGTCGGAGGCCGAGATGGCCTCCGTGGCCGCCCGCGCCACCGGCCGGGACGAGAAGGACCTCATGGCCGAGCCGTACATCGCCGACCCGCTCCGGCCCCACGACTGCCCCCCGGTCACCGACGGCGCCGGCGCGATCATCCTCGCCTCCGGCGACCGCGCCCGCGAGCTGGTCGACACCCCGGCGTACATCACCGGGATCGAGCACATCGCCGACTCCGCCGAGTTCGGCGCCCGCGACCTCACCGACTCCCCCTCGGCCCGCGCCGCCGCCGTCCGGGCCACCCGGTCCTCGGGTGACCGGCCCGACCTCGGGGGCGTCACGGTGGCCGAGCTGCACACGCAGTACACGCACCAGGAGCTTCTCCTGCGCGCCGCGCTGGGGATCTCCGACGGCGTGGCCGTCACCCCGTCCGGCGGCTCCCTGCTGGCGGACCCGCTGTTCTCGGCCGGGCTCGAGCGCATCGGCTACGCCGCCAACGACGTCATGGAGGGCCGCGCCGAGCGCGCCCTGGCCCACGCCACCAGCGGCCACCTGCTCCAGCAGAACCTCATCTGCCTCCTGGAAGGACGCCCCGCATGAGCGCCCCCGCATCCGGACCCCACGGCTCCGGTCTGCCCGCCGCCGTCCTCGGCACCGGCCAGACCCACCACGTCTCCCGACGCGCCGACGTCTCCATGGCCGGGCTCTGCCGCGAGGCGATCGACGCCGCCATGTCCGACGCCGGGGTGGGCTGGGAGGACATCGACGCGGTGATCGTGGGCAAGGCCCCCGACCTCTTCGAGGGCGTCATGATGCCGGAGCTGATGATGGCCGATGCGCTCGGCGCCGTCGGCAAGCCGCTCCTGCGCGTCCACACGGCCGGGTCCGTCGGCGGCTCCACCGCGGTCGTCGCCGCCTCCCACGTGCAGTCCGGCCGCTACCGCCGCGTCCTGGCCGTGGCGTGGGAGAAGCAGTCCGAGTCCAACGCCATGTGGGCGCTCTCGCTTCCCGTGCCGTTCACCGCGCCCGTGGGCGCCGGGGCCGGCGGCTACTTCGCCCCCCACGTGCGCTCGTACATCCGCACCACCGGCGCCCCCGAGCACGTGGGCGCGATGGTCGCGGTCAAGGACCGGCTCAACGGCTCCATCAACCCGCACGCGCACCTCAAGCAGCCCGACATCACCGTGGACAAGGTGCTGGCCGGCCAGATGCTGTGGGACCCGATCAGGTTCGACGAGACCTGCCCGTCCTCCGACGGCGCCTGCGCGATCGTGATCGGCGACGCCGACGCGGCCGAGGCGGTCGAGTCCGCCGGCCGGCAGGTGGCGTGGATCCACGCCACCGCGCTGCGCACCGAGCCCGGCACCTACGCGTTCCGCAACTACCGCAACCCGCAGGCCGGCCGCGACGCCGCCGCCGCGCTGTGGGCCGAGGCCGGGATCACCAACCCGGCCGAGGAGATCGACGCGGCCGAGATCTACGTGCCCTTCTCCTGGTTCGAGCCCATGTGGCTGGAGAACCTGGGCTTCTGCGCCGAGGGCGAGGGGTGGAAGATGGTCGAGTCCGGGGCCACCGCCCGCGACGGCTCGCTGCCCGTCAACCCGTCCGGCGGGGTGCTGTGCTCCAACCCGATCGGCGCCTCCGGCATGCTCCGCTTTGCCGAGGCCGCCCGGCAGGTCATGAACCGCGCGGACGAGCACCAGGTCCCCGGGGCCCGCAAGGCCCTCGGCCACGCCTACGGCGGCGGGTCGCAGTACTTCTCCATGTGGGTCGTGGGAACGGAGCGCAGGTCGTGAGCAACCCCTACCTGGACGAGACTGGCCAGTATCGGCCCCTGGAGATGAGCGACACCGCCCTGGCCAGTCCCGCCTTCGCCGCTGCGCGCCGCTCGTGGGCCGCGACCAACGCCGGCGACCGCGACGCCTGGATCGCCGGATGGTCCCCCGAGGGCACCATCGAGGATCCCGTGGGACCGTCGATGTTCGACGCCGAGGGAATCGGCCACACCGGCACGGAGCGGCTCCTGGAGTTCTGGGAGAAGGCCGTGGACACCCCGGACCACATCGAGTTCCGTTTCGATCGCGGGATCGCCGTGGGCGACGAACTGCTCTGCATCGGCACCATGCGCACCCATATGGGCGCCAGCATCATGGAGATCGACATCGCCGTGGACTACCGCGTCGACTCCGACGGTCGTCTGGTCTCCCTTCGCGCCTTCTGGGAGCAGGACGTGGCCATGGCCTCGGGACTGCGGCCGCTCACCGACGACGACAGGGCTGCCATCGCCGGCGCCGCCGGAAAGGGCCAGTGACCATGAGCCGAGTAGTGGACGCGGAGTTCTCCGTCCCCATCTCCTTCTCCCCCGTCGACCAGATCATCGACATCGCCCGCGGGGCCGAGGCCGCCGGCTTCGACCGGATCGTGCTCCCCGATTCCCTGTTCCACCCGCGGCGGCAGGACAAGGACTACCCGTACACCCCCGACGGCTCGCGCATGTGGAACGAGGACACGCAGTGGGTCGAGCCGCTCATCGCCTCCGCCGCGATGGGCGGGGCCACCTCCCGCATCCGGTTCTGCCCGCAGGTGCTCAAGGTGGGGCCACGCAACCCCCTGCTGCTCACCCGGCAGGTGGCCTCCGTCGCGCTGCTCACCGGGAACCGCCTGGACCTGGGCGTGGGCATCGGCTGGGACCCCAACGAGTTCGAGTGGTGCGGGGCGCCGTTCAAGGGCCGCGGCAAGCGGACCGACGAGTCGCTGGCGATCATGCGCGAGGCGCTGCGCGGGGAGTGGATGGAGTTCCACGGCGAGCACTTCGACTTCGACGAGCTGATCTTCACCCCCGCACCCGGCGAGCAGGTGCCGTTCTACGTGGGCGGCCACACCGAGATCGCGCTCAAGCGGGCGGCCC
Source organism: uncultured Dietzia sp. (assembly GCF_937873725.1). Taxonomy (GTDB): domain Bacteria; phylum Actinomycetota; class Actinomycetes; order Mycobacteriales; family Mycobacteriaceae; genus Dietzia. The sequence goes on along the minus strand of NZ_CALMYY010000062.1, from coordinate 486 downwards.
GCATCGGCCAGGGCTGGACCAGCGCGATGATGGGGTTCGACGAGATCGTGGCCACCGTCGCCCGGCTGGGCGAGCTGCTCGAGGCCGACGGCCGCTCGCTCGCCGACCGCGGCGACGGCAAGCCCTTCGCCATCCAGGTGGTGTGCCTGGACCGCTTCGGCACGCGCGGCTTCACCGAGCTGGCCGAGGCCGGGGTCACCGACATCATCGTGATGCCGTGGATGATCGAGGGCCACGGCTTCGACTGCCCCGTGGAGCGGAAGATCGAGTCCATCGCCCGCTTCGGCGAGAAATACGGCCTGAACCCGTGAGCCGCTGACCCCACCCGACGGCACCCCTCGTCGTCGTCGCCCCCCACCCCCCCACCTCCCCCACCCCCCGACCCGGGGGCAACAACCGCCCCGCGAAGCACCCAGGCCGCAACGCGTCCGGCTCCCGCACCGTCGAGCCCCACCGCCGCGCCATACGCTGGGCCTGCACTCGTCA
>NZ_CALMYY010000061.1 GCF_937873725.1 uncultured Dietzia sp. | reverse complement strand
GGGGGCGGTGGGTGGGGGGCGGTCAGCCGGCGGCGGCCACGTCGAGCATCGCCGCGCGGCTGCCGAGCTTGGTGCGCTCGCGGCCGGCGGCCCGTCCGAGCGAGCGCTCGCGGGCGTCGATCGCGGCCCAGCCGGAGCCGTCCACCACGGTCACCCCGCGCTCGGCCAGCAGGTCGCGCACGGCCTGCGGGTCGGTGCGCTCGGGCTCTGCCAGGGCGCCGGCGTCGAGGTCGGCGATCAGCAGGTCCACCGTGTCCACCGCGCAGTGGCGGTTGGTGCCGATCACGCCGGTGGGCCCGCGCTTGATCCACCCGGCGGTGTACAGCCCCCGCACGGGCTCGCCGCCGGGCCCGGTGAGCACCCGCCCGCCGTCGTTGGGGATGGTCGCGGTGGACGGGTCGAACGGCACGCCGGCGAGCGGGTCCGACCGGTAGCCCACGGCCCGGTAGACGGCATCCACGGCGATCTCCTCGACCTCGCCGGTGGCGCGCACCCGCGTGCCGTCGGGCTCGGTCCGCTCGAGGCGCAGGCCGGCCACGCGGCCGTCGACGCCGAGCACCTCGACGGGGGACCGGTGGAAGCGGAACCGCACCACGCGCCCGCCGGCGGAGAGGGCGGCGGCCTCGGCCTGGTCGGCCGAGGCGTGACCGGCCTCCGCCTGCGCGGCCGCCCACGCGGCCAGTTGGTCGCAGACCTGCCCTGCCCGGCGATCATGCTCCAGGTGATCGCGGGCCTCGTCGTCGTACTCCAGGTCGGCGGGGTCCACCACGATCGTCAGGCCCTCCACCTTGCCCATCTCCCGCAGCTCCAGCGGGGTGAACTTGGCGTACGCCGGGCCGCGCCGGCCGATCACGGACACCACCCGGGTGGCGCTGGCGGAGAAGCCCTCGCGGACGTGCTCGGGGATGTCGGTGGCCTCGAGCTGCCCGGGGGTGCGGACGAGCATCCGGGCCACGTCCAGGGCCACGTTGCCCACGCCCACCACGGCGGCGCGGCGGGCGGTCAGGGCCCAGTCGCGGTCGGCGTCGGGGTGGCCGTCGTACCAGGTGACGAACTGCGCGGCGCCGTACGAGCCGGCGAGGTGCTCGCCGGGGATGCCGAGCTCGCGGTCGGCCAGCGCGCCGGTGGCGAACACCGCCGCGTGGTAGAACCGCGGCACGTCCGCCACGGTGAGGTCGCGGCCGAACTCGACGTTGCCCAGGAAGCGGATCCGCGGGTCGGCGCCGATCGACTCCAGCGTGCGGGCGATGCCCTTGATGCGCGGGTGGTCGGGGGCCACGCCGTGGCGGAGCAGGCCGAACGGCACGGGGAGCCGGTCCAGGCAGTCCACCACGATGTCCCGGCCGTGCTGATCGGCCCAGGTGAGCAGGGCCTCGCACGCGTAGACGCCCGCGGGCCCGGATCCGACGACGGCCACGCGCAACACGGAATCCGAGGGAGTCGTCATGTCCCGATCGTCGCACAGATGGGCGACCCGGGGACCTCGACCCGACCGAACGGCGGGTGGGGGAGCATAATCGTCTCCCATGAGCGACTACGTGGGGGACCTCGATCCGCATCAGGCCTGGGATCTGCTCGCGAGCGAGCCGGACGCGGTGCTGGTGGACGTGCGCACCAGCGCCGAGTGGCAGTGGGTCGGCGGTGCCGACCTGTCGGGGCTGGGCAAGCACACGCTGGGCATCGAGTGGATGACCTCGGCGGGCGAGCGCAACCAGCGGTTCGTGGAGCAGCTCGCCGAGGCGGGCCTGGGCCCGGACACGCCGGTGCTGTTCCTGTGCCGCAGCGGGGCCCGGTCGGCGGCCGCCGCGAGCGCCGCCACCGCCGCCGGTTACGGCCCCGCCTACAACGTGGCCGAGGGGTTCGAGGGCGACCCGGACGACACCGGCCACCGCGGCACGGTCAACGGTTGGAAGGTCGCGGGCCTGCCCTGGCGGCAGTCCTGACCGGCGCGGCGGCCCGCCGCGCCCACCGAGTCCCGCCCATTCTACGAGAAAGCACAGGATGAAGAACAACGAGCTCCCCGACGGCCTCCACTCGGACACCCTGGGGGTCCGGGCCGGTCAGATGCGCACCGGCTTCGAGGAGACCTCGGAGCCGATGTTCCTCAACTCCGGCTACGTCTACGAGTCGGCGGAGGCCGCGGAGGCGGCGTTCAACGGGGACATCCAGCGCTTCGTCTACTCCCGCTACGGCAACCCCACCGTGGCGATGTTCCAGGAGCGGCTGCGGCAGATCGAGGGCGCCGAGGCGTGCTTCGCCACCAGCTCCGGCATGTCGGCGGTGTTCGTGGCGCTGGCCGCGCTGTGCGGCAACGGCTCGCGCCTGGTGGCCTCGCGGGCGCTGTTCGGTTCCTGCTTCGTGATCTGCAACGAGATACTGCCGCGCTGGGGCGTGGAGACGGTGTTCGTGGACGGCGCCGATCTGGACCAGTGGCGCGAGGCGTTGAGCGAGCCGACCGACGCCGTGTTCTTCGAGTCCCCCTCCAATCCCATGCAGGAGCTGGTGGACGTCCGCGCGGTATGCGAGCTGGCCCATGCGGCCGGCGCGCAGGTGGTGGTGGACAACGTCTTTGCCACCGTCCTGCACCAGAAGCCGCTCGAGCTGGGCGCGGACATCGTGGTCTACTCCACCACCAAGCACATCGACGGCCAGGGCCGCGTCCTGGGCGGCGCCGTGCTGGGGCCGGAGGAGTTCATCTCCGGGCCGGTGCAGAACCTCATGCGCCACGCCGGGTTCGGGATGAGCGCGTTCAACGCCTGGGTGCTGCTCAAGGGGTTGGAGACCATGAGCCTGCGGGTGGAGCGGATGTCGGCCA
>NZ_CALMYY010000060.1 GCF_937873725.1 uncultured Dietzia sp. | reverse complement strand
CGCCGAGCTGCACTACGGCGACGCCGACGGCGTGGCCGCCGTCGACGCCACCATCCCCATGGGGCGGATGGCGGACCCGCGGGACGTGGGTCTGGCGGCCGCCTTCCTCGCCTCGCCGCTGGCCGCCTACATCACCGGAGCCGAACTCCTGGTCCACGGCGGCGGCGAGAAGCCCGCGTTCCTCTCGGCGTCCACCGCCCAGAACGCGCACTGACGTTCACGTACCGACCACCTGGCTCGACCTTATGAAGGAGACACACATGGGAATCTGCGACGGACGCGTCGTGATCGTCACCGGCGCCGGCCGGGGCATCGGGCGTGAGCACGCGCTCGCCTTTGCCGCCGAGGGCGCCAGGGTCGTGGTCAACGACCTCGGCGCCGGGCTCGACGGCTCGGACGTGGGGGAGTCCCCGGCGGAGCAGGTCGTGGCCGAGATCCGGGCCGCCGGTGGCGAGGCCGTGGTCAACGGGAACGACATCTCCTCCTGGGAGGGCGCCCGCGAGCTGGTCCAGCAGGCCATCGAGACCTTTGGCGGGCTCGACGTGCTGGTCAACAACGCCGGCTTCCTCCGGGACAAGATGCTCGTCGGGATGGGCGAGGACGACTGGGACAACGTGATCGGCGTGCACCTCAAGGGGCACTTCGCGCCGCTGCGTCACGCGGCCGAGTACTGGCGCGCGGAGTCCAAGGCAGGCCGCCCCCGCGCGGCCCGGGTGATCAACACCTCGTCCGGCGCAGGGCTGTTCGGCTCCGTCGGTCAGGGCAACTACGCCACCGCCAAGGCGGGCATCGCGTTGCTCACCATCCAGACCGCGGCCGAGATGAAGGGCTACGGCGTCACCGCCAACGCGATCGCCCCCGCCGCGCGGACCCGGATGACCACCTCGGCGGGCGAGGGCATGGCCTCCCAGATGGCCGCGCCAGAAGACGGGTCCTTCGATGCCATGGATCCGGCCAACGTCTCGCCGCTCGTCGTGTGGCTCGGTTCCGAGCAGTCCGCCGAGGTCTCGGGCCGGGTGTTCGAGGTCGAGGGCGGGAAGGTCACCATCTGCGACGGATGGCAGCGCGCCGCATCCCAGGACAAGGGGGCGAAGTGGGAGCCCGCCGAACTCGGTGAGGTCGTCCCGCGTCTGCTGGCCGAGTCACCCACCCCGGTGCCGGTGTACGGCGCGCGCTGACCCGAGCCGTCCGGCGAGACGGTCAGAGCCCCGCACCTTCCTCGGTGCGGGGCTCTCGCCGTCAGTCCTGGCGGGTGCTGAGGGTCAGCCCCGGCCGTTGTCCGGGAGGACCGGCAACCCGGCGATCGGCATCGGCAGCGGGAACGGGAGCGGCGGAAGCACGATCGTCCCGTTGGCCACACCGGCAGCGAGCGCGGCGGCACCGGCAGAGGCGGTCAGAGCGACCACGGGGAGCAGGCTGCCCGCGCCACCCTCGCCGAGGCTCGCGAGGCTCTCCAGCGAGGCGCCGGTCCCCACCATCGATCCGGTGTTGGTGGACATGGTGCTCATCATCGAACCGTTCTCCAGCGAGCCGGTGAGCGCGGTGAGCGAGCCGTTGACTCCGGTCAGCTCCCCGAAGGACCCGGTGAGGACGTCGGCGCTGCCGCCGGTGGATCCGCTCTCGCCGGTGAGCGAGCCGTTGGTCCCGGTGATGGAACCCGCGACCGCCTCACAGATGCCGCACTCGGAGACCGAGCCGACGATCGGAGCGAGCGAGCCACCGTCGGTGATCGACCCGCCCAGCGGACCGGTGATGTCACCGGCAGAGCCGTTGGTCAGCGATCCGGAGACTCCCTCGCCGATGAGCTCGGCCGAGCCGCCGATGCCCTCGGTGGACCCGTCGGGGAAGTTGGAGGACAGGGCGGGAAGCTCGGCAGACCCGCCGAGCAGGTTGAGCTCGGTGGACAGCGGGGACATGCCATCCGAGCCGAAGCCGGAGGAACCCATGCCCTCGGACCCGGTGAGCGGGGCGAGATCGGAGGAGTCGAACGTCGCCGAGCCGCCGAGCAGGTTGGTGGACAGGGGTGCCATCTCCTCCGACCCGACCAGGGGGGCGAGATCGGAGGAGTCGAACGTCGCCGAGCCGCCGAGGGGATCGGAGCTGAGGGTGGGCAGGGCCGCTGAGCCGCCGAGGAGTTCGGAGCTCAGCGGGACCGTGCCGAGGGAGCCGGTGAGATCGGTGGGGAGCGCGGAGGAACCGGACAGCGGGTCAGAGCTGAGGGTGGACGAGCCCGCGAGGGGGCTGGTGCTGAGTTCCGGGAGCGTCGAGGATCCCCCGAGCGGCGAGAGGCTGAGCTCGGGGAGCTCGGCAGAATTGAAGGCCTCCGAGCCGGCGAGCGGGTTGAGGTCCCCAGATCCTCCGGCGAGTTCGCCGCCCGAGCCGGAGGCCTCGCCGGCGGATCCGGTGAGCGTCCCCAGAAGGCCTTGGACGAGCGCGCCGAGGTCGTCGACCCCGATCGCGTCGAGCACGCTGCCAAGGCTCACCCCGGTGGGCAACGAGCTGTCACCGCTCTGGGCGTTCGCCGTTCCGGTGGCCCCGGAGATGGCGATGGCCGCCGTTGCGGCGACCGCTGCGGCCCGTGTGTACTTCCTCATTGGGAGGTCCTTTCAGTGTGTGCGATCCCCTCGGGCCACTGGGAGATCGTGACTTCCCCGACCCGGTGTGTTGACTGACATAAGAGTCCTCTCAGGCCCAGGAGGTGTCAAGGGTTTCCTCAGGTACGGGGACGCGTGGGGCGGACGTGGCGAAATGTGTCTCATGTGACCAGAATTTTCGACTTTGTTAGCCGAAAATAGTATCGATGAGATAGGTAGGCGAAGTAACTGGCGAGCTGGATGGCTCCGGCCGGACCGCGTCAGGCGCGGGGTTCGCAGATCACCACGGGGATGACCCGGCTCGTGTTGGCCTGATACGACGCGAAGTCGGAGTACCGCTCGACGAGCCTCGGCCAGAGCTCGGCACGCTCCCGGGGTGTCGCCTCCCTCGCCGTCATCTGGCGCGTCCGGCGACCCACCTGAACGGTGACGTTCGGGTCGGCCAGGACGTTCTTGTACCACTGCGGGTGGGAGGGGAGCCCGCCCTGGGACGCCACCAGCAGGACGCGGTCGCCCTCGGGAAGGTGGAGCAACGGGACGGTTCGCGGCTCGCCGGTCTTCCGCCCCGTCGTGGTCACCAGGCAGACCGGAACCGGCGCCCGCAGCGCCGACCCCACCCGCCACGAGCCACCCACCCGGCCGCCCGTCACGCGGTAGGCCCAGGTGTTGACCCGCGACATCACCTTGATCACCCCGACGACCCACGGCGCACCACGCCGCGGGTCGTCGACGCCCGTCTCCGGGCGGGGCTGCCCGTCGGTCACTTGTTGCCGGAGAGGGGGGCGCGGACGATCACGTGCTTGCCCGGGAAGAACGCCGCCAGCTCGCGCCGGATCTCCTTGAGCGACAGGAGGCCGAAGCCCTTCTTGCGTTCCTCCGGTCGGATCCAGATCGCGACGTCCACGTCGCCGTCGTCGACCTGCTCGCCGAAGACCAGTCCCACGTGCGCGTCGCGCGAGGTGTCGACCGCGACGAACCACATCGCGGACTCCGCCTCCATCCGCTTGAGGCCTTCCCGGCGTTCCTGCTCGGTCTTGTCCTGATCCCACGTGCCGCCGGTCGCCGAGGTCTCGTCCGTCGAGCGGGCGTGGAAGAGATCCTTGTGGTCCTCGGAGTCCCCGAACGGGTGCAGCGCGAAACCGCGCGACTCCTCGTAGGCGGGCTGGTCGGTGGCGTTGCCGACGAACGACTCCAGCGGGGCCCGGAGGACCTCGCGTGCCTGCTCGACGGGCACGTCCAGCAGCCGTGCGATCGCGTCGGCCGCGTCCCCGGCGCCGTTGGCGGACGCGATGGCCGCCAACACCTCGCGCCGCCGGCCGGCCGCCGCCTCGATGACTTCGTTGCTCATGTCAGATCCTCTCGATGATGCTCGCCGAGGCCTGGGCGCCGCCCGCGCACATCGTGATGAGGGCGCGTTCGCCGTCCGTGCGCTCGAGCTCGTGCAGGGCGGTGGTGATGAGCCTAGACCCGGTGCTGCCGACGGGATGACCGATCGCGATCGCGCCGCCGTTGACGTTGACCTTGTCCATGTCCGGCCCGTGGACCTGCGCCCAGCTGAGCAGGACGGAGGCAAAGGCCTCGTTGCACTCGAAGAGGTCGAAGTCGGCGATGGACATCCCCGAGCGGTCGAGCACGCGCTGGGTGGCCTGGACGGGGCCGTCGAGGTGGTACTCGGGCTCGCCGCCGACCAGGGCCTGGTGGACGATCCGAGCCCGGGGCTTGAGGCCGTGCGCCCTGGCGACGTCCTCGTCCATGAGCAGGACCGCGGCCGAGCCGTCGGACATCTGGCTGGAGGTGCCGGCGGTGTGCATGCCGCCCTCGATCACGGGCCTGAGGCCGGCCAGGGTCTCGGCGGTGGTGTCGCGCAGGCCCTGGTCGCGGGTGACGGTCACCGTCTCGCCGGTGTAGGTGCCGTCCTTGAGGCGTTCGGGGGCGACGACGGCAAAGGTTTCGCGATCGAACCGGCCCTCCTCCCACGCGCGCTTCGCATTGGCCTGGGACCGGACGCCCAGCTCCTCCAGGTCGGCGCGCGTGATGCCCCGGCGGTCGGCGATGCGATCGGCGGCCGTGAACTGGTCCGGGAGGTCGACGGTCCAGTCGTCCGGGCGGGGCATGCCGTTGGAGCCGTCGCCGACCGCGGCGCGCAGCGAGAGCCAGCTCATGGACTCGACGCCGCAGGCGATCCCGACGTCCATGGCGCCGGCGTGGATGAGGTTGGCGATGAAGTGGTTGGCCTGCTGCGCGGAGGAGCACTGGCAGTCGATGGTCGTGCACGCCGTCTGCCACGGCAATCCGGACGCGAGCCACGCGCCGCGGGTGACGTTGTTGCCCTGCGCCCCGGCCTGGGTCACGCAGCCGCCCACCACCTGCTCGACCAGCGAGGCGTCGATCCCCGCGCGGCGGATGACCTCTTTCTGGGAGGCGCCCAACAGATGTGCGGGATGAAGGCCGGACAGGGCGCCGCGTGCCTTGCCGATCGGGGTCCGCACTGCCTCGACGATGACGGGATTTCCCATGGTGGTCCTTCCGGAGAAGCGGGACTGAAGAAACAGGTGGCCCGGGGGTGAACGTGTTCTAGTATGCTCGGTGGAACGTGTTCTAGATTACCGCTCGGTTGCCGGGTTCGCAGTATCCCGGCCTCGTCGGTCGCCGAGCACGAGACGCAACCGACGCCGTCAAGGAGTGCCAGTGCAGACAGTCACCATCCCCGCGGGATTCGATTTCACGGACCCGGAGCTCTACGAGAAGCGGCTCCCGCATCCCGAGTGGGCGCACCTGCGGAAGACCGAGCCGATCTGGTGGTGCGCCAACGAGCCCGGGGCCGACGGGTTCGACGACCACGGCTACTGGGTGGTCACCAAGCACGAGGACGTCAAGGAGATCTCGCGGCGCACGAACGAGGTGTTCTCCACCTTCGAGAACACCGCCATCCCGCGCTTCGCTCCCGGGACCGAGCGCGAGATCGTGGAGCTGACCCGCCTGCTGTTCATCAACCAGGACGGCGACGAGCACAAGAAGTACCGCCGCACGATCTCCAAGGGCTTCACCCCGCGGAACATCGAGAAGATGCGTGACCATCTGGCGGAGAAGGCCAGGGTGATCGTGGAGACGGCCGCGGCAAAGGGGAGCGGCGACTTCATCACCGAGGTCGCCTCCGAGCTCCCGCTGCAGGCGATCGCCGAGCTCATCGGCATCCCGCTGGAGGACCGCCACCAGATCTTCGAGTGGTCCAACCAGATGACCAGCTACGACGTGCCGGGCAAGGTGGAGGAGTCGCAGATCGCCAACGCCATGGTCCTCTCCTACGCCCAGGAGCTCGCCACCAAGCGGCAGACGGACCCCCGGGACGACCTGGTGACCAAGCTCATCCAGGCCGACATCGACGGCGAGAAGCTCACCGCCGACGAGTTCGGCTGGTTCGTGGTCCTGCTGGCGGTCGCCGGCAACGAGACCACCCGCAACGCCACCACCCACGGGATGATCGCCTTCCTCGACAACCCGGACCAGTGGGAGCTGTTCAAGAAGGAGCGGCCCGAGACCGCGTACGACGAGATCCTCCGCTGGGCCTCGCCCATCTCCTCCTTCCAGCGCACCGCCACCGAGGACGTGGAGATCGGCGGCGTCACCATGAAGAAGGGTGACCGCGCCGCCATCATGTACGGCTCGGCGAACTTCGACGAGGACGTGTTCGAGGACCCCTTCACCTTCAACATCCTCCGGGACCCCAACCCGCACCTGAGCTTCGGTGGCAACGGGCCTCACTACTGCATCGGCGCCAACCTGGCCCGGCTGCAGATCGAGCTGATCTTCAACGCCATCGCCGACCACATGCCGAACCTCGAGGCGCTGGGCGACCACAAGCGGATCCGCTCCGGCTGGCTCAACGGCATCACCGAGTGGCCGGTCGACTTCAAGTGCCCCATGGGTCACAGCTGAGCCGGTTTCTCCCGGAAATCCATCGAGCGGACGAGTGAAGTGGGCAGGGTGGAACCATGACCGCGCATCGAGTCGTCCACAGGGACGGCGTCCGCCTCCACTACGTGGTGCAGGAGCCCCCCGGTGACGGCGCGCCGCTCGGCACCGTGGTCCTCCTCCACGGCTTCCCGCACTTCTGGTTCACCTGGCACCGGATGATCCCGGTGCTGGCCGAGGCCGGCTGGCGGGTGATCGCCCCGGACCTGCGGGGGATGGGGCACTCCGACGCCCCCGCCGAGGTCACGGCGTACGCGCCGCGGGAGGTCGTCGACGACGTGCTGGCCGTCTGCGACGACGCCGGCGCCGACCGCGTGGTCCTGGTCGGCTTCGACTTCGGGGCCGGCGTCGCCTACGACACCTGCCACCTCGAACCGGGGCGGGTCCGCGCGGTGATCGGCATGGAGAACCCGTTCATGGGCACGGCCGGGTCGGTCTCCCCGCTCGAGGGCTCGGCGGCGATGGCGGAGAAGCACTTCCTCCACCTGCACTACTTCGCCCAACCCGGCGTCGCGGAGGCCGACCTCGCCGGTCGCGAGCGCGAGTTCCTCACCCGCGTGTTCTGGGCCCTGTCCGCGGACTACCACTACCTCGACGTCTGGCAGCACCCCCCGGGGACGACCTACCTGGAGGCGCTTCCCCAGGCGCCGCCGCTGCCGTGGGCGTGGCTCTCGGTGGAGGAGATGGACATCTACGAGGTCGAGTACGCGCGCACCGGGTTCGCCGGGCCCCTGCAGTGGTACCGGGCGATGGACGTGTCGTGGGCCGCGCGCAAGGGCTTCGAGCGCCAGACCAACCCCGTGCCGTTCTACTTCCTCTACTCCGAGCACGACCCCGACCTCGAGGGCTTCCACGGCCGGGAGCCGCTGGCCAAGCTGGGCAGGTATCACGACGACGTCCGCCAGGTCCGCAGCGTCCCGCGGGCCGGTCACCTCATGCACCTCGAGGCCACGGAGGACACCCACCGCGAACTGCTGGCCTGCCTCGCCGACATCGCCCGGAGTCCGGTCGACGCCTCGCCGAGTTGAGTCGACAGCTCGAGGCCCACCACGAGCACCCACGCGATTTCCGTCGACCGAACTCCGCGACCCCGCCGGGTGGGCGTCAGTACCCGAGCCTGAGCCGACTGCGCTCCAGGGCCGCTCGGATGTGGTGGATCACGATGCCGGGCGACATCCCTCTGGCGACCCTGACCACCTGCCACCCCATGTCCGTGAGGATCGCCGTCACCTGCAGGTCGTAGGTCCACTGCTCGTCTCGGCCGTGATGGCGCCCGTCGTAGAAGATCGCGACCATCTCGCGCTGGTATCCGAGGTCCGCGGTCGCCACCTTCTGCCGGTACTCGTTGTAGATCTCCAACTGGCTGGTCGGAGTCGGCAGGTCGGACCGCGCGATCGACAGCCGGAGCAGGCTCTCCTGGGGTGAGTCCGCGAGGGGGTCGCACAGTGGCAGGAGCGCGGTCGCCGCCTTGACGCCGTGCTGGCCCACCATCCGACCTGCGGCGGCCGCGAGGAGGTCGAGGCCGGTGCGGCTGGAGTTGCACACGGAGTCCACGGCGCAGACCCTCTCATCCGCCCCTCGTGTCCACCGGGCGATGTCCACGGCGGCTCTCGCCGGGCTCGTGACGGGGATCCCGGCGACCCGGCGGAGATCGACCCCGGGGACCTCGCGCGACGTCCGGCGCACCCGGATCCCCGGCGTGGCCCGGAGCGGACGCTGCGAGTACACATCGATCGCGCGGGCGCATTCCCGGTCCGAGAACCACTTCTCGCCGTGCAGGTGCGCAACGGCCCAGCCGGCGAGGACGGCGTCCGCCGGAGCCCACAACGCGGCGGCGTCCACGCGGTCGCGGGTGGTGGGCCGTGCGTGGTTCGCGATGTAGACCCCGGGATGCAGAACCCTGAACCTCGACGCCAGCCCATGGCGGGTGAGGACCCGGCAGTCGAGCGCGTCCCGGGCGGCGAACGGCCGACCCGCGTGGACGGCCGCGGCGAGCGCATCGCGGTCGAGGGGGCCGGGGAGGGGCGGAATCGCCGGGGTGACTCTGTGCATGCGCTCGATGGTGGTCGACGCGGGGCCGCCCGCGCCGGCCCGGATGCCCTCCTGTGGATGGGGTGGACGACCATCCACAGGGGTCGGGCCCCGCGGGTCCGTGGCGCGGGGTTTCGGGGCGCGCGGGAGTTCGGGGCGCGCGGGAGTTCGGGGCGCGGGGGTTCGGGGCGCGGGGGGCAGGC
>NZ_CALMYY010000059.1 GCF_937873725.1 uncultured Dietzia sp. | reverse complement strand
CCGCTTCTGCCGCGCCCCCCCGCTTCTGCCGCGCCCCGCCGCCGGAGTCCGGTGTCCGGCGGACGGGCCGTGGCGGTGCCCCGTATCGTGGGCGTCGTGGGTAGACGTCATCGCCATAATGAGCCCAAGTCCGGCGGCAACCGCCAGGCAAAGATCGCCGCACGAGCGGCCGAGCGTGAGGAACTGAGCGTCGAGCCGCGGCCGTTCGCCGGGTTCGCCGGGGAATGCGACATGGTCGCGATGCGCGAGTTCGTGCCGTCCGCCACCACGCGCCTCGCCACGCCCGGAGACGGCCGGGACATCACGCTGGCCACCGTCCTGCCCGGTGCCATCGCCGGCCTGGTGCGCGACGAGTTGCTGGGCGGCGAGGCCCTGGTGGGGCTCCAGGTGCAGGTCCACGGACCGGACCCGGCCGCCGACCTGGCGTACGCGGTGGACTGGGCCTCGCGGGCCGGGGGCGGCGAGACGCTGACCAGCTCGCACCCGAGCGACTCCACCCCGGCGTTGGCCGACGTCGTGGTGGCCGACGCCCCGCTGGAGATCGCGGTCCACCCGGACTTCTCGTGGTGGCTCGCCGACGGCGCCCAGGTCAGCCCCGAGATCGCCCAGGCCATCAAGAACGCCAACGAGGTCATGATGCCCTCCGCCCGCGTCACCGCCGACGGCATCGAGGCGGCCTGGTGGGTCGACGCCGGGGAGAAGGCCCACATCCGCTGGGTGCGACCGGAGGACGAGGACGCACTGTTCGAGGCGCTCGCGCGCGTCCACGCCGCCGGTGGCCTCCACCTGGGCGAGGGTTCGCGGTTCGCCGGGTCGTTCCGGACCCACGGGCTGCTCGTGCCGGTGTTCGACCTGGACCCGGAGATGCATCACCAGGAGTGGGCGCCGGGCCTGCAGGAACTCGACGCGCGTCTGGGCGAGGCGCTCGCACAGGAGGGGCCGCTCGGCTCGGACGAGCGCGCCTCCCGCGACGGGCTGCGCGCGCGCCAGGTCACCCTGCGCTGATCCGGCACCGACCCCCGGCCGCGGCCGGGGGCCTCTAGTATCCGTTCGTGCGGCGACGAGGTCGCCGATCAGGACGTGGAGCTCAGGGGGTGGGATCGGCCGTGGTCGACCAGCGGGGGACAGGCGACGACGAGCCGCCCCGGCCTCCCGGGGTGACCGTCCCGCCGTGGCTGCGGACCGGGCCGACCGCCGACCCGTCGGTGCCGTCCCCGCCCGCGGTTGACCAACCGGACGCCGGGCATCAGGAGCGCCCCCGTGAGCCCGCCCCCGCCCGCATCCGGCTGGGCGCGTCGCGGCACGGGGGTGAGCCGCCCGCGGCGATCGGGGACCCCGGCCGGGCGGAGGACCTGTCCTCGCTGCCCTTCGGCTCCGGGCGGGCGGGATCCACGCGGCGGGACCGGGAGGGCCGCGCCGCCCCCGAGACCGCGTCCCCGCCCGGTCCCGGTGCGCGGTCGCGTCGCCTCGGCCTCGCCGCGGCAGCCGGCGTGGCCGTGCTGACCGGGTCGGCGGTCCTGGGGTTCGTCCTCACCCGCGGGGTCGTGGCACCGACGGGCGAGGAGCCGACGGGCTGCGTCGCGGTCTCCGGGCCGGGCCGCGTGGCGGGTGACGGGCCGGGGTCGCTGGACGGCCCGCTCGAGGCCGTGCTCGCGTTCGACCACGCCTACTACGTCGAGCGGTCCGCGGCGAAGGCGTTCGAGGCGGTCTCGCCGACGAGCCGGATGACGGAGGAGCAGCTCCGTACCGACGGGGTGGACCGGGTTCCCCCGGGCACCACCCACTGCGTCGACGCGCGGGAACTGTCGCCCACGCTCCTCGAGGTGACCCTGACGGAGACCCCGCCGGACGGCGAGCCGGTGATCATCCGGCAGCGTGTCCGGGTGGCGGAGAACCCGGACGGCACGTGGGGGATCGTCTCGATCACCCCGGCGGGGTGAGCCGGGCGGGCTCCGCTCAGGGCCCGGACTCGAGGTAGTCCTGCGGTGGGGTCCGCCCCGAGGCGACGGCGTCGAAGAACTCGGTCGTGCTGGGGCCCCACACCAGGTAGGAACCCACGTCGCCGGACTCCATGCCGTCGTACGGTGCGGTCACGGTGAGCGGGTCGCCCCGGAGCTTCCACATCACCGAGGCGAGGTTCCAGATGTGGTCGCCGGTGTCCACGGTCGCGGACGCGGCGGCGGAGTCGACCAGGGGCAGCGCGGTGAACGGGTTGAGCAGGATCCCCGGGGACATGGTCTTGCGCATGAGCGCGCCCAGGAACTGCCGCTGGTTGCGGACCCGCTGGAGGTCCTGTTCGGCGAACCCGTAGCGGGTCCTGACGAACCCGAGGGCCTGCGGGCCGGTCAGGGTCTGGCACCCGGCGGCCAGGTCGAGGCCGGCCAGCGGGTCGTTGATCGGCTCGTCCAGGCAGAGGTCCACGCCCCCGACCGCGTCGACGATCCCGGCGAAGCCGCCGAAGCCGATCTCCGCGTAGTGGTCGATCCGGACCCCGCTCTGTTCCTCGAGGGTCTGGGTCAGCAGGGCCGGGCCGCCGAACGCGTAGGCGGCGTTGAGCTTGTTCTGCCCGTAACCGGGGATGTCGACCAGCAGGTCGCGGGGCAGCGAGATGAGCATGGTCCTGCCGCCGTCCCGCGGCGTGTAGACCAGCATCATGGTGTCGGTGCGTCTGCCGCCGGCGTCGGATTCCGACCCGGTCGACAGCTGGGCCTGCTGCTCCGGGGTGAGCCCCTCGCGGGAGTCCGTGCCCACCAGCAGCGTGACGGTGCCCGGGGTCTTCCCGCCGCGGCCGGGGTAGTCGGTGAGGGCGTCGATCCGCTGCAGGGTGGAGTCGGCCCAGATCACGCCCGCCACGCCCAGGGTGAGGACCACGACCAGGATCAGGCCCAGGATGCGCAGGGGGCCCGGTCGGCGGGTGCGGGGCGCCCGGCGGTCGCGGGGGGGCGCAGCGGGCCCGCGGCCCCCCCCCGCGGGGCCCTGGGCCCCCCGGGCGACCGGGGCGG
>NZ_CALMYY010000058.1 GCF_937873725.1 uncultured Dietzia sp. | reverse complement strand
GCGCGATACTGGGATTGAACCAGTGACCTCTTCCGTGTCAGGGAAGCGCTCTCCCGCTGAGCTAATCGCGCGGGACTCTCCGCCGGAGGCGACTCCGGTGTGGAGGTGGAGACGGGAATCGAACCCGTGTTGACGGCTTTGCAGGCCGCTGCCTCACCACTCGGCCACTCCACCGCAAGGTATCGAGCCTGGTGAGGACGTCCTGGCTCCTCGATCCCTCCGAGCGGATGACGGGATTCGAACCCGCGACCCTCACCTTGGCAAGGTGATGCGCTACCAGCTGCGCCACATCCGCATCGCTTCCCGGCTCGCTGCTGCTCACCGCGTTGCGAGAATGAACATTA
The DNA here is from genome assembly GCF_937873725.1 of uncultured Dietzia sp. Classification (GTDB taxonomy): domain Bacteria; phylum Actinomycetota; class Actinomycetes; order Mycobacteriales; family Mycobacteriaceae; genus Dietzia. The sequence goes on along the minus strand of NZ_CALMYY010000058.1, from coordinate 4,130 downwards.
GCCGAAGGCGTTCTCGGTTCACAAATCGGGCCCCGGATACCGCGTGCCACCTGGGCCTATGTGCTCCCGCGGCCGCGTCCCGCCCTCGACGGGTCCAGGGGGCGGGGTCGGCGTCGGGTGCCGGCCCGGCCCCGTCGGCCCGGTCGCCGCCACACGCGCGGTGGGGTCGAATTGGGCAACCGGACCGACCTTGATACAGTGTTCCGGTGCCTGGGCGGTGAGCCCGGCCGCAGCGGTCCTATAGCTCAGCGGAAGAGCGCTCCGTTCACACCGGAGAGGTCACTGGTTCGAACCCAGTTAGGACCACCGCAGGTCGCAGCCCCCGTCTCCGGATCATCGGAGACGGGGGCTGCCGGCATTTCGGGACTCAACGTCTGTGCGACTGTGATCTCCACAACTGTTGAGTCTTGGAAACAGCTGAGCATCAACTGTGAAACACGCCAGAAACAAAGTCCTCCTAGCGTTCTCCCCGTGCCACCGCACAAGGCCTCCAGGGGCCGTCATCGCCGGAAGGAACGCATATGACGGGCATGTTCATCACCTCGGTCGTCGGGATCGCTCTGCTCACCGCCGGGGTGAGCAAACTCAGGGACCTCGATGCCCACGCCCGTGTGGTCATGGGATACAAGCTCCTCCCGGATCCGGTCGCCCGACGGCTGGGGCGTGCGCTCCCGTTCATCGAGATCGCTCTCGGCGTCGCCACGATCGGCCGGCTGGGACTGCCGGTCACGGCCTGGGCGGCTGCCGCCCTGTTCGCCGGATACGCGGTGGGACTCGCCGTGAACCTGGCCCGCGGACGCACCGACCTCGACTGCGGATGCTTCGCCTTCGGCACCCATGACGCCCCCCGGATCACCTGGTGGCACGCCGCCCGGGCGCTCGGCTTCGCCGCGGCCGCCGCTCTGACCGTGGTCCTGCCCGGACCGGATTCCGTGGCCGAGGTCGCTACAGGAGTAGCGACGGGCGCACTGGCCGTCGTGCTCGGGTTCGGTGTGGCGGCGGTGGCATCGACGCTGTCGCTCGGCCGGCGCCGGGTCGACGACTACCTGGCCCCGGCCCGCGCCGAGATGCGCCGTCGTCAGGGCGCCCGGGTCTGACGACCCGGCCCATCACCGATCACCCCGCACCTCCTCCCACCGCCCGGACGCGCCCGTCCGGAGGTGTCGCACACGCCCGGCACGGGGCCCTTCCGTGCCCGAAACCCCTTCGACAGGAGAACCCCATGTCCGCTCTCGTCTACACCATCCTGATCGTCCTGGTCCTGGTGGACGTCGTCCTGGTCCTCATGATCCTCGGGCTCGCCCGGGAGATCGGTCGGGTCCAGGTGCGCCTCGGGCCGCTCGGTGCCCGCGTCCAGGATTCGGGCCCCGCCGTCGGCGACGTCGGGCCCGCGTTCGAGGGCCTCGTCGACCACGTGGGTCGGGAGACCTCGGTGGCGGGGGAGCGCCGGCGGCCGCAGCTGCTGATGTTCACCGGCCCCAAGTGCTCGACCTGCAAGGCCCTGCTCCCCGGGATCCGGACCATGGCCAAGGCCGAGAAGGACCTGGACGTCGTGCTGATCTCCGACGGGACCGAGGAGGAGCACCGCGAGTTCCTGGCCGGGGCGCGGATCGGTGACGAGCTCGCCTATCTCGACGCCCGCGAGGTGGGCATCGCCTACCAGGTCGGAACCACGCCGTACGGGGTCCTGCTCGACGCCGACGGCTCCATCGCCGCCAAGGGCCTGTGCAACAACATGCAGCACGTCGAGAGCCTGCTCAACGCCCTCGAGTCGGGCACGCCGACCATCCAGCACCTCTACGCCGGACTGAAGGTCCCCACAGCTTCGTGAGCTCCCCGCGGCGCGAGCCGCGGGACGCATCGCGATCAGATCACCACCCTCGATTCGAAAGGAAGACACCGTGGACCACATCGACGATTCCGACCAACGCCGACTCTCCGAGCACGCCCAGTGGCTGGCAGGCGGGGGAGGAACCCCCCTGAGCAGGGTGTCGCGGCGACTGTCCGAGCGGACCTCCCGCCGATCCGTCCTGTCCCAGATGGCCAAGTGGACGATGGGCGTCTCCGGTATCGCGGTCGTCGGCGCGCTGCCGGTGACGCGGGACCCGCAGGCGATGGCCCAGGCGGCCCCCGCCGCCGGCGGCGCCCGGGTGACCCCCTTCGGGGCGGGCGACGACCTCCTGCCCACCTATGACGGCAAGGATCCCACGGCGTGCAACTACTGGCGCTGGTGCAACATGGACGGCTACCCGTGCCCGGCCTGCGCCGGCGGCGGTGTCTCCACCTGTGCCCCCGGCTCCAGGCCGGGTGCCGAGTACTGGGTCGGGTGCTGCACCCATCCCGAGAACGGCAAGACCTACCTCATCGCCTACTACGACTGCTGTGGAGCGCCCGGTTGCGCGAGCACGTTCTGCGGTGAACCCGACGCCCAGGCGGTCATGTACAACCCCGTCGCCGGCAGCTTCGACCAGGAGATCATCTGGTGCGTCTCGGATGAGTCCCAGTCCTACACCTGCACCCTCGCGCCGATCATCGGCGAGGACTGCCAGACCAACAACGCGACCCGGCCCCGCGTCGGCGCCGGCTCCCGTTGACCGGCCGGAAAGGACACCTGATGACGATGTTCACCACCACCCGGCTGGCCGGGTTGTCGATCGCCACCGCCACGGCCCTGATGCTCGTGGGCTGTTCCTCGGGCAGCGACACCACCGAGACCGTCGACGAGTTCGACGTGGCCAACGGCGTGGCCACCACCTACGAGTTCCCCAACGTCCCCGAGGTCACCGCACCCCCGTCGAACGCCGCCCTGGGCGACGACGACCAGGAACTCGGTGAGGTCGGATCCGACCCCAACCGGCCGTACACCGCCGCGGTCACGCCGATCAGTGCCGACTGGATGATCACCACCGAGCGCAAGGACAACGAGACCGTCTACGCGGCGTTCGACCCCGTCGACGGCGTGGTCAAGACCCGGATCACCACCGGGCACGCCATCTGGGACGACGTGGTCCACGTGTTCACCACCGACGACGCCTCCGAGCCCCAGGCGGTGGCGTTCGAGGTGTGGGCGCCCCGCGGTTCGCGCGGCCAGTCCGATTTCACGGTCTCGACGTATTCCGGCAACCTGCTCGAGCCCGCGGAGGTCCTCCTCCCCAGGCACGTGCGGTTCCACTCCCGCGAGGGCTCGCACACCATCAGCCAGGGTAGGTACCTGGCCTCGTGGGACGACCAACTCTTCGGCCCACGCGTCGTGGACCTCGACCGCGGCGTGCTCTCCGGGGAGACCCAGATCCTCGGGTGCGGACCGTTCACGTGGCCGGTCGGGGACAAGATCTACTCGGTCTGCGAGAACTCGGGCGAGCTCATCGAGCTCACGATCGACTCCGACGGCCGGATCAGCGAGACCGCCCGGGCGGAGGTCCTCCCGGAGGACTTCACCTCGGCCCGCGAGGCCCACTTCGCCGAGGAGATCCGGTCCGGGTTCCTCGTCAACGAGGCGGGCGACGTCTACCTGTTCGACTTCTCGAACGGCCTGCCCACCGAGGAGGTGGCGCCCATCGGCAACGTCGGGCGTGACGGTGGCCGCTTCTACAAGAACGCCATCCGTCCGGACGGCGAGCAGTTCTTCGTGGAGTACACCGACACGGAGATCCACCCCCACTCGGCCAACGGCGGTGACGTGGTGAGCGTCCGGCTGTTCGACGTGAACGGGGCGAAGGAGACCCGGAACCTCGACCTCGAGAAGCTGGGGCTGGACTCCATCGACTCGACGTCGTACAACCTCGACGGCTCGGTCCTCTACGTGCTGGGGACCACGGCGGGCGAGGGCGACGACGAGGGCACGGACCTGCCGACCGTCGTGGGCGTCGACCCCGCGACCGGTGAGATCGTCTCGACCGCGACCATCACCGGCTTCGGCGGTTGGGACGGCGTGAGCGGCCTCACGGCACCTGAGCGGATGGCCGGCTGATGCGGCGCACCACGGGTGTCCTGCCGCCCCTGGCCCCCGACGTCAACCGCCGGGCATTCCTCGCCGCCCTCGGTATGGGCGGCGTGGGGCTGGCCATGGCCGCCTGTGGTGCGGAGAAGGCGGTCACGTCCGCGGTCAAGGCGCCGGACCGGATCGGTTA
>NZ_CALMYY010000057.1 GCF_937873725.1 uncultured Dietzia sp. | reverse complement strand
GAGCCCGCGCCCACCGAACCGGCCGCGAGGGCGCCGGCGCCACCCGCGTAGGCGTTCCACACCCCGCGGTCCCCCTCGTCCGCGTAGACCTCCTGCCCGCCGGACCCCACATCGGTCACCGCCCGGTCGGCCAGCCCGTCGAGGTCCGAATCCCACAGTGCGTCGTCGGCGTACCCGTCGCCGTCGAAATCAAGCCACAGCGCGTCCGCCGCACCGGTCCCGAGGGTGAGGTCGGGCGCACCCTGCCACTGCGTCGGCTCACCGACGCCGTCTCCGAAGAAGTAGTCCATGCCGACGATCGTGTCGCGGGACGTGCCCCCACACCAGGTCGGTCGGACGATCTGTGGACAGCCGATCCGCTATCCACAGGCCGGGCCGTCGCTCTTGACAGGCCCGCTCAGCCGGCGGTGCGGCGCACGAACAGGGCCGGCCGAGCGGGGTCGGCGCCCAGGTCCGAGCCGCCGAGGCGCGCGGCCCGGAGGCCGACGACGACGAGGAAGACCAGCCCCCAGATCAGATAGGCGTTCCCCACCAGGTGCTCGAGCGGCCCCCAGCCGAGTTCGCGTCCGTCGCGGTGGGGGACCCACCACTGGGGCGCGCCCAGGAAGACCACGAGGCCACTGCAGGCCAGGGCGAGCCAGACCCGCTCGTCGTCGTCGTCACTCCTCGTGGCACGGTCCGCCCACACCAGCGTGAGCACGACGGCGGGCACCGCCCACACCCAGTGGTGTCCCCACGACACCGGCGAGCAGAACAACGCGACGTGACCCACGGCGACCGCGGCGGCGACCTCGTGGCCGCCGCGCAACAGGCGCCACGCCACCCAGGCGATCCCCAGCCCGACCAGGGCCGACACCACGAACCACACCACGGACGCGACCGGGTCCTCCACGCCGAGCCTGCGCACGACCCCGTTGACGGACTGGTTGGAGGTGAACGCCAGGCCGCCGATCCGGGCGGGATCCCGGATGGCGAACGTCCAGTAGCGCGCGGAGTCCTCGGGGGCGAGCAGGTGACCGATGCCGGTGAAGGCCAGCGCGGCGACCACCGCGGTCCCCAGCCCCCGCCAGTCCCGGCGCAGCAGGAAGTACAGCAGGAACACCGCGGGAGTGAGCTTGATGGCCATCGCCAGCCCGGTGAGGATTCCGCCCCACCAGCGGCCCCGACCCCGGATCACGTCCACCAGCACCAGGGCCATGAGGAACACGTTGACCTGGCCGAAGCCCAGGGTCTCGCGGACCGGTCCGAACCACAGGGCCACGGCCATCACCGCGACGGTGAGCCACCACAGCTCGCCGGCGGGTCGGTCGCACGTGCGGGTGAGGACGAGCTGCACCACGTACGCGAGCACGGCGATCGTGGCCAGCGTGATGATCGTCGACGCGACCGCCAGCGGGACCAGCGTGAACACCGAGAAGATCTGCGCGGAGAGCGGGGGATAGGTGAAGGGCAGGGTCATCCCCTGCGACAACCGGGGGAGTTCGCCGTAGAGGTCACCGCCGTCGCGGAACACCTGACCGCCGACGCGGTAGACGTCCAGGTCGATGCGGTACGGCGGCACCTGCTGGAGTCCCGGGAGACCGACGGTGTGCAGCAGCGTGCCGAGCAGCGTCAGGACGGCGGCGACGACCCTGCCGGCGGTCGAGGCGAGGTAGCGGTCGACCGCCCGGCCGATCACGACAGGTCGCCGTTCTGCCGGGTCGTGTTCAGGCCTGCCCACCAGCGGCGCAGCTCGGCCTCGGCCTCGTCCCGGTCCAGCGGCCCGCGGTCCAGGCGCAGCTCCTTGAGATACGCCCAGGCCCGACCGACGTCGGGGCCGGGCTTGAGGCCGAGGAGCGTCATGATCTCGTTTCCGTCGAGGTCCGGCCGGACCCGCGCGAGGTCCTCCTTCTCCTCGATCTCCGCGATGCGGTTCTCCAGCGAGTCGTAGGTCGCCCGGAGCGTGGCCGCGCGCCGCTTGTTGCGGGTGGTGCAGTCCGCGCGGACGAGACGGTGGAGCCGGGGAAGGAGGTCGCCGGCGTCGGAGGCGTAGCGCCGCACCGCCGAATCGGTCCACTGCCCCTCCCCGTAGCCGTGGAAACGGAGGTGGAGGAACACCAGGCCGGACACCTCCTCGATCATCTGGCGGGAGTACTTGAGCGTCCGCATCCGCTTGCGCACCATCTTCGCGCCCACCACCTCGTGGTGGTGGAACGTCACGCCGCCGCCCGGCTTGGCCGCGCGCGTGGCCGGCTTGCCCACGTCGTGCAGCAGCGCCGCCCAGCGCAGGACCAGGTCGGGCCCCTCGGGCTCGAGGTCGATCGCCTGCTTGAGGACGGTCAGCGAATGCCAGTACACGTCCTTGTGCTGCATGTGCTCGTCCCGCTCGAGCTTCATGCCGGGGACCTCGGGCAGCACGCGGTCGGCCAGGCCGGTCTCGCACAGCATGTTGATGCCGTCGATCGGGTAGTCGCCCAGCATGGTCTTGTCGAGCTCGGCGCGGATGCGTTCGACCGTGATCCGATCGATCTCGGCCGTCATCTCCGTCATCGCCCGGAAGACCCGCGGGGTGAGGGAGAACCCGAGCTGGGAGACGAACCGGCAGGCGCGGAGCATCCGCAGGGGGTCGTCGGCGAACGACTGCTCGGGGGCGGCCGGGGTGTCCAGGACTCCCGCCAGCAGCGCGTCCATGCCGCCCAGCGGGTCGACGAACTCGTGGCGGCCGTCCGGGTGCAGGCGCACGGCCATGGCGTTGACGGTGAAGTCACGGCGGACCAGGTCCCCGTCGAGGGTGTCGCCGAAGACCACCTCGGGGTTCCGGGTGACCCCGTCGTAGGAGTCCGCGCGGTAGGTGGTGATCTCGATCTGCTGCTCGACGCCCGCCCCGTCGCGCTTCACGGCGGAGAGCGTGCCGAACTCGATCCCGGTGTCCCACACCGTGTCCGCGTACGCATCGAGGATTCCCCGGACGGTGTCCGGGCGGGCATCGGTGGTGAAGTCCAGGTCCGTGCCGAGCCTCCCGAGCACCGCGTCGCGCACGCTGCCGCCCACCAGGTAGAGCTCGTGCCCGGCCTCGCCGAAGGCCGTCGCGAGCGGCGCCAGCACGTCGGCCAGCTCGTTGAGCGTGGTCTGGGCGCCCGCGAGGAGCCGAACCCGCCGCGTCTCCCGCTCCGCCGGGTCGGGCGGGGTGCCCGGCCCGTCCTGGATCCCGGAGAACACCGCGGAGTCGTGCCGGTCCGATGCGGCGCGGGGGTCTGGGAGCGGTCTGCGGGTTGTCACAGCGGAGACTTTACCGAGTCGGGCCGGCGGCCCCCGTGGCGTGCACTCACGCCCCTCGGCCCAGCCGGATGCGCTGCCCCTCCGGCTTACGCTGGCCGAGTGCCCGCGATGCGCATACCTGGGCTGGAGGAATGGACCATTCCGCCATCACAGGTCACGGGGCCAGCGCACCGACAGGCCAGCGGCACGCGGGCCGCGGCGGCAGCCCACGCGACGACCGCCGGGTCAGCCACCGGGCCCGGCCACCTTGGACCACAGCGACTCCACGGGCTCCACCTCCGGCGGCCCGGCCAGCAGCCCGCCCGACTCCGCGAGGTACGCCAGGTACGCGGGATTGCCGAGGAACTCCTGGGCCGCGGCCGCGTCGCGGTACTGCTGGAACACCAGTAGCACGTCGGGGTCGGCGTGGGACGCGCAGAGCACGTAGGCCTGATGACCGTCGTTGTCCCGCACGGCGTCGGGCATGTGCCTGCGCCACACCTCGACCAGCGCGTCCCGCCGGCCCGGCCTGGCCCGGTGGCGGAGGACCAGGGCATGGGGGACGGGACCTGAGCTCATGACGCGGACTCTAGCCGCGCCCGACGCCGGACACACTCGCGTGCGGCACGCCCACGATTCCGGAACCCGCCGCCCCGGCCGGTAGCATCGATGGGTGTCCGAAGCCGAACGCCCCGTCGAACCGCGCGCCAACTCGCCGCGGCGCCGACGGGCTCGTCGACCCGCCGGGCCCGGAGCCGACGGCCAGAACTCCGCAGGTCGGGGCGGCGGATCGGCGCAGAGTCCCGACGGCAAGCGGGCCACTCACAGCGACAAGAGCGCCACCACGCAGGGCTCGTCGGGCGGGCAGCACCAGCCGTCCACCCAGGCCGGCCCCCCCGGGGACGGTCAGGCCCGTCAGGGTCGCCGACGGCGTCGCGGGGGCCGGGGCGGACGGGGCGGTCGCGGGCAGGGCAGGACGCCCGACGCCCAGCGCCAGGAACCCGGCTCCCAGGCCAAGGACTCCACCCCGTCCACGCATACGGTCAAGTCCGGCGACGGGACCGCCGGTGCCACCTCCGCGCGCCAGGGTCCGCGGAATCCCCGGAATCAGAACCGGTCCGCCAGGCCGTCCGCGGGCCAGGCCTCGTCCGCCTCCACCTCCCGCGGCTCGGCACCGGGCAAGGCCGCCGCGAAGAACGCCGCCAAGTCGGGGTCGAAGCCGGGCGGCAAGCAGGGCGTGAAGGCGGGGGCGAAGGCCCCCGGCGGCAAGAACCCCCGCAGCGCGCGCGGGGGAGGGCGGCCTCCGCGCAACGGGCAGCGGCTGCGCACGGTGCTCGAGACCTCCGCGGGCGGACTGGTCCTCCGGGGACTCGCCGAGGCGGCCGCGGCGGGTGCCGAACCGGACCTGTCCCGCCTCGAGGTGGCGTTGATCGGGCGACTCGACAGGCGCAACCGCATGCTGTGGTCGATGCCCAAGGGCCACATCGAACCAGGGGAGACCGTCGCGGAGACCGCCCGGCGCGAGGTGCTCGAGGAGACGGGCGTCGACGGCACGGTGCTGGCCCCGCTCGGGACCATCGACTACTGGTTCGTCGCGGAGGGGCGCCGGATCCACAAGACCGTGCACCACCACCTGATCCGCTACGACCACGGCGAACTGTGCGACGAGGACCCGGAGATCACCGAGGTCGCCTGGGTGGCGTTCGACGATCTTCCCAGGCGCCTGGCCTACCCGGACGAGCGGCGGTTGGTGGAGTCGGCGCTCTCGCTCATCCCCGACCTGGCACGCGCCGAGCTCGCCGGTGAGGCCCCCGCGCCGCTGCCCTCGCAGATCGTGGATCCCTCCCGGCGCTCGGGGGGACCGGAACCGGTCCGACGCTCCGGCGCCGGTTCCCGGGAGAACCCCCGGGACCGAGACGATCGGCGCGGGGCCTCTCCGGAGGAGTCCGGGTCGTGAGTCGACGGCCGGGTGGGCGGCTCGTCCGGGCTGTCGTCCCGATGGCCGTGTGCGCGGCCCTGGCCGGGGTCCCGCTGTGGGGCGCGCCCCCGGTCCGCGCCATCACCCCGGAGCAGGCCGCGGCCGCCGGGTACATCCCCAATCCCGCCCCCGCCCTGGCCCGCATCACGATCGACGACGTCACCCCCCGGGTCCTGGACGACGCCGGGGCCGGGGGGCCGCCGGCCGTCGGCACCCGGGCCGGAGTCCCCACCATCACGGTGTCGGGCACGATCAGCAACGTCGGTGACACGCCGCTCGAGTCCGTGGACGTCCGGCTCCAGCGCGGCCCCCGGGCGGCCGGTGCCGAGTCGGTGCGGGCGCCGCTGGTGTGGTCGGAACCGTCCTTCGGGGTGCGCGGCGAGTTCGTGCAGGTCGCGGCGGCTCTCGACCCCGGGGAGTCGGTCACCTACCGCGTCTCCATGCCCGCCCGCGAGGCCCCCGGCCGGCCGGGCCCGGACCTGCAGCTCACGGAACCCGGCGTCTACCCGCTCCTGGTCAACGTCAACGGCACCCCGGAGGGCGGGTCGCCCGCGCGGCTCGACGACGCCCGCACCCTCCTGCCCGTCCTGGACGCCCCGACTCCCGGGCCGCTTCCGCGCGACGACGGCGAGGTGGGCGCCTCCGAGCCGGCGGACGGGACCGTCCCGGCTCCCGTTCCGCTGACCATCCTGTGGCCGCTGGCGGCGCCGCCGACCCGCATCGCACTCGTGCCCGGTGTGGACGGCCCGGACCCCGTGGTGGCCCTGACCGACCAGTCCCTGCTGAGAGACCTCTCGGAGGAGGGCCGGCTCACCGGCCTGCTGCGGGCCGCCTCCGCCGCGTTCGGGGGCGAGGGCGGGCAGGCGCTGCGCCGGGCGACGTGTCTGGCGGTGGACCCGGAGCTGCTGGGGACGGTGTCCGAGCTCGCCGCCGGCAGGCCGGTCGTGATCGACGACGGCGGCGGGCCCGCTGATCCCGGCCCGGTGTCCGGGGACGCCTCCCGGTGGTTGGACGAGCTCCGCGCGCTCGCCGCCGGCGGCTGTGTGGTGGCCCTCCCGGCCGCCCAGGCGAACCTCGACGTGGTGGGGGCGATCGGCGACACCACCCTGACCTCCGCCGCCCTGGATCGCTCGGACTCGGTGGAACGGATCCTGGACGTCGCCCCCGTGCCGGACGTCCTGGTGCCGGCCTCGGGGACGCTGGCCCCCGACGCCGCGCGGGCGCTGGCGGGCCCGGGGACCACGGTGATCGTCGCCGCCCCCTCCACCCGCACCGACACCGGGGTCGTGCCCGGCCCCGGTCTCGTCGGCCTCGCCGGAACCGACGGCGTGCGGGCCCTGACCTACTCGGCCACCCTGGGGGCCGCGCTCGCCGCGACCGGGTCGCTCCCCGAGAACCCGCGGTATTCGGATCCCGACACCCGGTACTGGCTGACGGCGGATTCCCCGGCGGCCCGGCTGCAGGACGCCCGCGCGGCGCTCCTCGCCCCGCTGCTCGAGCCCGGCTCCGACGCGGGAACCCGGGGGGTCCTGGCCGTGCCCCCGCAGGTCTGGACCGTCGACGAGGTGGCCGCGGGCTCCTTGCTCGACTCACTGGGCGATCAGCTGGCCTCGGGCCGGATGCGGGCGGTCTCGCTGACCGAGCGACTGGGTGAGCCGGTCACGGTCCCCGAGGGGAGCCTTGCCGAGGATCCCACCGGGGCGACCGATCCCGGGGCCGCCGACCCGTTCGCGGGAGATCCCGCGGGAACGACCGCGGAGCGACTGGAGGTCTCCCTCGAGGGCATCAGGACCCTCCGCTCGCTCGTGGACACCACCGATCCGACCTCCGTCGGCGCGGACAGCCACATCGACCCGCTGCTGGGTGACGCCCTGCGGGTGATCTCCGAAACCGGGCGCCGGGCGGACGGCGACGGCCTCACCGCCGAGACCGGCACCGGCACGGCGGCACGGCTCCGCTCCGCCACCCGACTCGACCGGCTGGGGGCTACCGTCTCGGCGTCGCTCGCCCGGGTGGACCTGCTGCCGCCGGGAAGCGTCTTCACCATGGCAAGCCCCAACAGCCCGCTGCTGCTGGTGACCCGCAACGCGCTGCCGTTCCCGGTGAGGGTGAACATCGAGGTCAGTGCGCCGGCGGCCATCCAGGTCGACCCTGTGGGCGTCATCCAGATCCCGGCGGCGGGGTCGCGGACGCTCCAGGTTCCCACCCAGTCCGACTCCGACGGCGGCGTCCGGCACACCGTGACCTTCGCCCTCTCCGCGCCCGGGGGTCAGGCGTTGTCCGCGCCGGTCGAGATCTCGGTGCAATCCGGCGGCTACCCGGTCGCGCAGGTCTTCGCCCTGGCCGCCGCCGCCCTCGCCCTCGCCCTGGGTGGTCGTCGATACCTGCGCTACCGTCGGGGAATCCTCGACCCCGCGGACGAAGGGCACCGACCGTGAACGACGAGCAGGGCCCCCGCGACCCCGAGCTGCGCCGACCCGACCCCGGGCTGCGGGACAGACTCCGCGAGCCGGGCAGTTGTGTCCTGCCCCGCCCCGTCTCGCCCCCGCCCGTCGCCGACTCGTTCGCGCCAGACGCGGTCCCGGACCAGCCACTCGTGTCCGGCTCGACCGGTGCGTCGCCCCGCGGCGGGGGGACCGGAGGTACCACGCGGGATTCCTCCGACGCCTCGGTGATGCGGTCCACGGGGTCGATGGCGGTGGCCAACCTCGCCAGCCGGATCACCGGATTCGTCCGGATGATCCTCATCCTCACCGTGCTCGGCCCGGCCGTCGCGTCGGCGTTCAACACCGCCAACACGCTTCCCAACATGATCACCGAGCTGGTCCTGGGTTCGGTACTCACCGCGATGTTCATGCCACTGCTCGCGAGGGCCGCGCAGGAGGACCCCGACGGGGGCGTCTCCTTCATCAGACGCCTGCTCACCTCGACCGCCGCGCTCGCGCTGGTCGCGACCGTGATCGCGGTGGCGTGCGCCCCTCTGCTCACCGACCTCAACCTGGGTGACGGCGAGGTGAACACCGACCTCGCCACGGCCTTCGCGTTCCTGCTGTTGCCGCAGATCTTCTTCTACGGCGTGTTCTCCGTGATGCTCGCGGTCCTCAACTACAACGGGGTCTTCCGCCCCGGGGCGTGGGCGCCGGTGTGGAACAACGTGGTCGCCATCGCGACCCTGGCGTTGTTCGCCGTGATCGGCACGGGGATCGACCCGGCGGAGCCCGTCAACCTGCTCAGCGCGCCGATCCTGCTGCTCGGACTGGGCACCACCCTGGGAGTCATCGTCCAGGCCGCCGTCCTCCTCCCGGCCCTGCGCCGCGCCGGCGTGGTCCTGCGCCCCCAATGGGGCCTGGACCCCCGGATCAGGCAGTTCGGTGGCAACGCCCTCGCCGGGGTGACGTACGTGGCGATCTCCCAGGTCGGTCTGGTGATGACCAACCGCATCGGGTCCGCCGCGGACGAGGCGGCCATCGCCATCTACGGCACGTACTGGCTGCTCCTCCAGGTCCCCTACGGGATCATCGGCGTCACTCTGCTCACCGCCATCAACCCGCGGCTGGCGGACAACGGCGTCGCCGGCCGCTCCGACGCCGTGGTGAGGGACATCTCGCTCGGGACCCGCCTGTCCCTGTTCGGGCTGCTCCCGATCATCGCCTTCATGACCGCGTTCGGACCCTCCATCGCCACGGGCCTTTTCCGCTACGGCAACTTCGACGCCCAGAACGCCGACATCCTCGGCCTCACCCTGGCATTCGGAGCGTTCACCCTGATCCCGTACGCGATCGTCCTGCTCCAACAGCGGGTGTTCTACGCCCGCGAGGACTACTGGACCCCGACCGTGATGATCCTCGCGATCACGGTCGTCCGAGTGGTGCTGTCCCTGATCGTCCCCTTGGTCGCGGACGAGCGCTCCCACGTGGTGATCGGCCTCGCCCTGGCCAACGGGGTCGGATGGGTCGTGGGAGCGGTCGCCGGGTACGTCCTGTTGCGCCGCAAGCTGGGGTCCCTGCGGGGACGCGAGACCGCCAGATCCGCGGTCTGGACACTCGCCGCCTCCGTCGTCGGCGCGCTCACGGCCCTCGTCGCGGACACCGTCCTCCCGCTGGACCTGCTCACCGATGCGGTGGGCAGCATCGGGTTCGTGGTCCGGGTCGGATTGGCCGCGGTCATCGCCCTTTCGGTCACCGGGCTGATCCTGTCCAGGTCGCGTCTGCCCGAACTCGACGCGGTCGCCCCCGTCGTCAAGGGTCTCGCGAGGCGGCTGGGGCGATAGTCGGGTGCCCCGCCTGGGGGACCGTACACTCGGAGTGGCTACGAGCGGTCGGGCCCGGTGGGCGGCCGCAGGATCGAGGAGGTCGACGGGTGGGCGAGGGCAACGGAGCTCCGGAGCACGATGCCATCCCGACCCCGCCCCTGCTCAGCGCGGGCGGTCTCGTCTCGGGTGGTCGCTACCAACTCCTCGAACCGTACGGCGGCGTCGCCGGTCAGGCCTTCTGGCGAGCGCGGGACAAGCGCCTCGGCCGCGACGTCGCACTGACCTTCGTCGACCCGCTCCCCGGCGAGGAGCCCCCCGGCTCCGCCACCGGCGTCCTCGACCGCACCGTGGCCCTGACCGGCGTGTACTCGGATGGGCTCGCGCGCGTGCTCGACGTGATCCGCGGTCGCGCCGGCGGGATCGTGGTGAGCGAGTGGGTACCCGGCCGCAGCCTGGCGGCGGCCGCCGGCGACCCCGATCCCGACTCCGCCGTGGCCGCGGTCTGGGGGCTCTCCGACGCCGCCACGAGAGCCGAGGACGCCGGCCTGCTCCTGGGACTCGACTCGCCGGACCGGATCCGTCTCACCGAGGACGGTCGGGCCGTCCTGGCGTTCCCCGGCGTCTCCTCGGCCGCCGACGGCCACACGGACGTCCGCGGGCTCGGTGCCGTGCTCTACACCCTCCTCACCGGGAGATGGCCGGGACCGCTGCCCGGCGGTTCCGAGCACCACCATCCCCTGGACGGCCGTCCGACCGTCGCCCCGACGGACGATGACGACGAGGTGGTCGATCCCACCGTCCTCGATTCCGGGGTGCCGCACGACTCCGCCGTCCTGGCGATCCGGTCCCTCGACGGGTCGTCGGTCAGCTCCGCCGCCACCGTGAGATCGATGATCGCCGACCGGGTGGGTGGGCCCGTCCGTCCCGCCCCGGCCACCGCCCCCACCGACCCCGACCCCGACCTCGGCACCGACCTCGGCACCGGCCCGGAGCCGTACACCCCCCCGGACGAGGAGACGCAGAAGCGGCGCTGGCAGATCATGGCCGGGACCAGTGCGGCGGCCGTCGTGGTGATCGCCCTGCTGTTCGCCTGGATGCTCGGCGCGTTCGCCGGGAGCCGGAACGACACCCCGCTGACCCAGCAGCTCGACGCGATCGAGCGCGCCGCCCAGGCCAGCCGGTCCGCCGAGTCCGCCGCACCCGGACCGGCAGACGGGGAGCAGGGGGAGGCCGCCCGCTCCACGCCGTCCACCCCCATCGCCGTCTCGGCCGTCACCTCGTGGCAGCCGACGTCGTCGGCGGGCACCGCGGAGAACTCCGCCAGCGCACCCGCCGCCGCCGACGGCGACCGGTCCACCTCGTGGTCCACCGACACCTATCTCAATCAGTTCGGCGAGAGCGGGGCTGCGTTCAAACCCGGTGTGGGACTGCTGTTCTCGCTCGACCGGGCGCAGGAGACCCGCCGGGTCGTGGTCTATTCGGCGGACGACGGCGTGGAGTTCGAGGTCCGCTCGGCCCGCAGCGCCTCGCCCACATCGCTCGACGAGACCACCCTGCTCGGGGACGGGACGGTGCGGGGCGGCTCCGGAGCGGTGACGATCGACAGCCCCGAGGAGTCCGAATTCGTGCTGGTGTGGATCACCAGGCTGGGCACCTCCGGTCCGCAGGCCTACGCCGCGTCGATCACCGAGGTCGAGCTCACACGCTGACCTCAGGGCACCCCGGGGGTCGCGAGATGACGTCCCCACTGCACACCGTGCCGGGTTAGCGTGACGCCCGTGAACACCGGTTCCGTCGACGCCCCCGCCTCGGTCGTGGAACGCCCGCCGCTGACGGCAGCGTCCTCCCTCACCGACGCCGAGCTGCTCGACGCGCATGTCGCCGGCGACCCCGATGCGTTCTCCGCCCTGGTCAGGCGTCATTACGATTACCTGTGGCGGTTGGCCATCCGCACCTCCTTCAACCGGGACGACGCGGCGGAGGCTCTGCAGGAAGCTCTCATGTCGGCCTACCGCAAGGCCGTCACCTTCCGGCACGCCTGTCCTGTGCAGGGGTGGCTCTACCGCATCGTGGTCAACGCCTGCCTGGACAAGATGCGCTCCCAACGGTTGCGCACGCACACCGAGCTCACCCCGACGCTGCACGAGGAGATCTCCCTCCGGGACCACTTCCATCAGGATCCCGCCTACGCGATCATCGTGGCCGAGGCACTCGCGGAGTTGCCCACCGAACAACGCGACGCGGTGGTGGTCGTGGACATGCTGCGGTGCACCGTCGCGGAGGCCTCCCACCTGCTCAACGTCCCGCCGGGCACCGTCAAGAGCAGATGCTCGCGAGGCCGCGCCAAGCTCAGCGTCCTCCTCCGCGGTGTGACGCTCACGGCATGAGGGAACAACGCCGACCCCTCACGTGTTGTCGCCTTAGGAGGTCCCACGGATCCGTGCAGTCCTCGTCACCCCACCCGCCAAGGAGCCCCCGAACCCATGAGCGACACCCTCCACGACGTGATCATCGTCGGATCCGGTCCGGCCGGGTACACCGCAGCCATCTACTCGGCGCGGGCCGAGCTCACGCCACTGGTGTTCGAGGGTTCCCAGTTCGGCGGGGCGCTCATGACCACCACGGAGGTCGAGAACTTCCCCGGATTCGCCGAGGGCATGATGGGTCCCGACCTCATGATGCAGATGAGGGAGCAGGCGGAGCGGTTCGGTGCCGACCTCCGCATGGAGGACGTCACGTCGATCGATCTGGTCGGCGACGTCAAGACCGTGCGAGTGGGGGAGGAGGAGCACCGCGCCCGCGCCGTGATCCTCGCGATGGGCGCCGCCGCCCGCTACCTCGGCATCCCGGGGGAGCAGGAGCTCCTCGGCCGCGGAGTGAGCGCCTGCGCGACCTGTGACGGGTTCTTCTTCCGGGACAAGCCCATCGTGGTGGTGGGGGGCGGTGACTCCGCGATGGAGGAGGCCACCTTCCTCACCAAGTTCGGCTCCTCGGTCACCGTCATCCACCGTCGCGAGGAGTTCAGGGCCTCCAAGATCATGCTCGAGCGGGCCCGTCAGAACGAGAAGATCTCCTTCGTCCTCAACACCACGGTCGACGAGGTGCTCTCGGGTCCCAGCGGCTCCGTCGAGAAGCTGCGACTCCGCGACACGGTGACCGGCGAGACCAGCGAGCTCGAGACCTCGGCGATGTTCGTGGCGATCGGCCACGACCCGCGATCGGAGCTCGTCCGCGACCAGGTCGAGGTGGATGGCGACGGATACGTGCTGACCGGGCAGACCACCGCGACCTCCCTGCCGGGCGTCTTCGCCTGCGGCGATCTCGTGGACCATCGCTACCGGCAGGCGATCACTGCCGCCGGCTCCGGATGTTCGGCATCGATCGACGCCGAACGGTGGCTCGCCGAGCAGGCCTGACAGCCCACCCCGTCACCCCCCACCGAGAGGACCAGCAGCATGGCTTCCACCACCCCGAACATCATCGACGTCACCGAGGCCGATTTCGCGGAGACCGTCCTCGCGGCCAGCGGCAGTAAGCCCGTGCTGGTCGATTTCTGGGCGACCTGGTGCCGCCCCTGCACCATGATGGCACCCGTCCTGGACGAGCTCGCCGGTGCCGAGGCGGACAAGCTGACCGTCGCCAAGGTCGACGTCGAGGCGAACCAGGAGCTGGCGGCCGAATACCAGATCACCGCGATCCCCGCCCTGCTGCTGTTCTCCGGCGGCGAGCCGGTCAAGCGCATCACGGGGGCCAAGTCCAAGTCCGCACTCCGCACCGAGCTCGGCGACGTCCTGTAGACCCCGCCCCGCGCGGGTGCGCCCCGGGCACGCCCGCCCCCGAGGCGGTATGTTCATCCGGGTACCGGACGAGTGGAACGTGAGGAGACCGATGGCGTGGCGACGTGGTGACCGTGGGCCCGAGGTGGCGTCCATCCGGGCCACCCTCGCCAGCATGGGCCTCCTCCACACCATCGACTCCGTCGGCGTCACCGAGCCGGAGACGGGATCGATACTGGCGCGGACCGATGCCGTCTTCGACGCCGACCTGGAGACCGCCGTCCTTGCCTTCCAGCAGGCTCGCGGGCTCATCTCCGACGGGATCGTGGGTCCGGCCACCCAATCCGCGCTTCAGGACGCCAGTCACGTGCTGGGCACCCGGGACCTGAGCTACATCGTCTCCAAGCCGGTCGCGGGAGACGACGTCGCGCAGCTCCAGCGTCGCCTGGGGGAGCTCGGTTTCTACGCGGGCCCGGTCGACGGGACCTTCGGTCCGCTCACCCACGCCGCGGTGACCGACTTCCAGCGGGACTGCTGCCTGCCCGCCGACGGAGTGGTCGGCGCGGAGACACTGGACACCCTCGGTCATCTGTCCTCCCTGTTCAAGGGCGGTGACGTGTCCTCCCTCGTCGAGAAGGAGCGGGCCCGCAGGGCGGGGCCCATGCTCGCCGGTAAGCGGATAGTCCTGGATCCCGGTCCCAGCGGTTCGGAGAACCCGATCCGCATCGAGACCCCGTTCGGCACGATCACCGACGCCGAGTTGCTGTGGGACATCACCCGGCGACTGTCCGAGCGGATGAACCAGGCCGGGGTCGAGGTCTTCCTCTCCCGCCCCGAGGCCATGATCCCGACCGATCCCGAACGGGCGGAGATCGCCAACGCGTTCAACGCCGATCTCATGATCTCCCTGCGCCTGGACCGTCACCCCAACCCGGTCGGCAACGGGATCGCGACCTTCTACTTCGGCAACTCCCTCGGGGCCGAGTCCATGCTCGGCGAGGCCCTGTCCGGCTTCATCCAGCGTGAGATCGTCAGCCGAACCGGCCTGCGCGACTGCCGGACGCACGGACGAAGCTGGCCGCTCCTGCGGATGACCCGCATGCCGTCCGTCCAGGTGGTCCTGGGGTACGCCTACAACCCCATGGATCTGCAGATCCTCGGCGACCGGACCGCCCAGGACACCATCGTCGATTCGATCCTCGTGGGCGTGAAGCGCCTCTATCTCCTTGACGAGGACGACCATCCCACCGGATCGATGTCGGTCAACGACCTCATCGACTTCGAACAGCGCCAGCGGGACTGATCCCGCCGCTCCGGGCCGACACCCCGGACACGGACAGGACCCCCAGCTTCCGGGTG
>NZ_CALMYY010000056.1 GCF_937873725.1 uncultured Dietzia sp. | reverse complement strand
CGATCTCGAACCTGTGTTCTATGATACGTACACACATTCGAACATGCAAGGGTCACGTCACGAGGAGGGACTAACTCGACACCCGGCGAGTAACCTGGCCACATGACCGCGTCCCCACCAGCCGGATCCTGCTGCATCGCGGGCTCGAACGGTCCCCTGGGCCAAGTGGAGGCCGAATCCGCGGCGGCGAGGTTCAAGGCGCTCTCCGACCCGATGCGACTGCGCCTGCTCTCCCACATCGCCGCCGCGGAGTGCAACGACGTCTGTGTCTGCACCCTGACGGAGCCGCTCGGGATCACCCAGCCGACCGTCAGCCACCACATGAAGAAGCTCGTCGAGGCCGGCCTCGTCACCCGGGAACAGCGCGGCCGGATGGCGCACTACAGCATCGTGCCCGAGGCGTTCGCGCAGATCCGCGACATCGTGGACGTCCGCGGCCCCACTCCCTGACACGGAGCGCCCGACCGTGGCATGACGCCGGGCTCAGTGCCCGGCACCGAGCCTTCCCGAGAGCTTGTCGAGGCGCTCCTGACTCGCCCCGTCGAGGCCGATCACCGACAGCGTCTTGCCCTTGGCCGCGTACTTCTGCTGCACGGCGTCGAGGGTGGCGACGGTCGAGGCGTCCCAGATGTCGGCATCGGTGAGATCGAGCACCACGTGCTCGGGATCATCCGCGTAGTCGAACTGGTACACCAGATCGTTGCTGGAGGCCCAGAACAGCTCGCCGGTGACCCGGTAGGTGCGGGTCTCCACGGCGCCGTCGTGGTCCGTATCGAGCTCGGCGACCTTCTCGATGGTCGTCATGTGCGCGACGCGGCGGGCGAACATGATCATGGCGGTGACCACGCCGAGGATCACCCCGATCGCGAGGTTGTGCGTCCACACCGTGGCCGCCACGGTGGCCACCATGACCAGCGTCTCGGACAGCGGCATCAACCGCAGGGTGCGCGGGTGGACCGAGTGCCAGTCCATCGTGCCCACGGAGACCATGATCATGACCGCCACCAGGGCGGCCATGGGGATGAGCCCCACGATGTCCCCGAGCGCCACGACCAGGATGAGGAGGAACACGCCGGCGAGCAAGGTGGACAACCGAGTGCGGGCCCCGGAGGCCTTGACGTTGATCATCGTCTGCCCGATCATCGCGCAGCCGCCCATGCCGCCGAAGAACCCGGTGACGAGATTGGCCACGCCCTGACCCCAGCCCTCCCGGGTCTTGTCGGAGTGGGTCTCGGTGATGTCGTCGACCAACTTCGCCGTCATCAGCGATTCCATGAGCCCGACCAGCGCCATGGCCAGCGCGAAGGGGGCGATGATCTGCAGCGTCTCGACCGTGATCGGGACGTCCGGGAGGAGCAGCGTCGGCAGCGACGCCGGCAGCTCGCCCTGGTCGCGCACGTTCGGGACGGACCAACCGACGGACACCACGACGATCGTGATGGCCACGATCGCGATGAGGGGAGCGGGGATCACGGTGGTGAGCCGGGGGAAGAACACCATGACGGCGATCCCCACGGCCACCAGCGGGTACACCAGCCACGGGACTCCCACCAGGTGCGGGATCTGCGCCATGAAGATGAGGATCGCCAGGGCGTTGACGAAGCCGACCATCACCGACCGCGGGATGAACCGCATGAGTCTCGCGACCCCGGCCAGGCTGAGCAGAATCTGCATCACCCCGGCGAGCAGCACCGTGGCGATGAGGTAGTCGAGCCCGTGATCCGCGACGACGGGCGCGACCACCAGCGCGATCGCACCGGTGGCCGCGGAGATCATCGCGGGCCGCCCGCCGGTGAAGGCGATCGTCACCGCCATCGTGAACGAGGCGAACAGCCCGACCCGCGGGTCGACCCCCGCGAGGATGGAGAACGAGATCGCCTCCGGGATGAGCGCCAGCGCCACCACGAGCCCGGCCAGGACCTCGGTCCGGAGCCTGGCCGGGGAGGAGAACGCCGCGCGGAAGGAGGGCACCACACCGGTCGGATACTGCTCGTTCACGGATCACCTACAGTCGTCGCCAGACCCTCACGTGGCGTGAGGAACGAAAGCTACCGTAACGGGAGAGTTGTGACCGGGCCAAGTCGGGACGAGCGGACCATGAAGATCGGCGAGGTCGCCGAGCGGACGGCCCTGTCCATTCGCAGCCTGCGCCACTACGACGAACTCGGCCTCGCCAGCCCGTCCGCCCACTCCCCCGGCGGATTCCGGCTCTACACGGACGCCGACGTGGAGCGCATCCTGCTCATCCGCCGGATGAAGCCCCTCGGGTTCAGCCTCGAACGGATACGGGATTTCTGCCGCGCTCTCGACCGCCGAGCAGGCGACCCCGAGGGGTCGCGCGCCGTGATCGCCGAGATCGGGGCCGAGGCCACCGAGCGGCTCGAGCGCCTGCGGACCCACCTGGGGTACGCCGAGGAGTTCGTGGAGATCGTCGAGGGACTCAAGGCGTGACCGCGAGCGCATCCGCCACGGCGGCCTTGGCCCACCGCCCCACCCCGATGAGGGTCGCCGACGCCGCGCCGCACCAGTCGCCGTAGCCGAGCAGGTACAGCCCCGGCACGTCCGGGACGACCGGGCCCGATGCCACCACCCTGCCCCCGACCCGCCGCAGCCCCAGCGCACGGAGATGCCCGAGGGCCGGCCGGAACCCCGTGCACCAGATCACCGCGTCGACCGGCTCGACCCGCCCGTCGTCCCACTCCACGCCGTCAGGGCGGAACCGGTCGAACATCGGGGTGGCGACCAGCCTGCCCGCGTCGCGCGCCTCGCGCACCGGGGGGACGACGACGATGTCGCCGAGCTCGGCCACGCCGCGGCCGGTTCCGGAGCGCACCGAGGCGGTGGCCACACGGAACAGTTCGCGGCCGTCGACGTCGTCGGGGAGATACCGAGGCGGCCCGGTGGTGCACCAGAGCAGGTCGGCGCGCCCTGCGAGGTCGGCGGCGATCTGGGCGCCGGAGTTCGCACCCCCGACCACCACCACCCGTCGCCCCTCGAACTCCCCCGGACCGCGGTAACCCGCACTGTGGAGCTGCATTCCCCGGAACCCGCCGGCGCCCGGGTAGGCGGGGACGAAGGGCCGGGACCACGTGCCGGTCGCGCTGATGACCGACCGGCACCGCCACCGGCGTCCGTCGGCGGCGCGGACCAGGAAGCCGCCGCCGTCGGCCCGCTCGACCGCCGTCACGCGGACCCCTCGACGGACCGGGAGATCGTAGTACTCCTCGTACTCCCTCAGGTACCGCACCACGTGACCGGCATCCGGGTTTCCACCCTCGGTCCGCGGCATCCGGCGGCCCGGCAGGGAGGAGTAGTCGGCCGGAGAGAACAGCCGCAGCGACGGCCAGGTGTGCGGCCACGCGCCGCCCGGCCCGGGAGAGGCATCCAGGATCTCGAAGTCGGCCCCGCCGCGCGCCAGATAGAACCCTGCTGCCAGGCCCGCCTGTCCGCCGCCGATCACCACCACGTCACGGTCGACGGCCATCAGCGGTCCCCCCGTTCCACCCACGTGAGCAGTTCCTATCGACACCTATCGATGCTTATCCTACAGTGGAGGCATGAGCACCCATCCCGCCCCCGCGACCGGCCCCGCCGGAGCGGACACCCTCGCCGAGGCCCGCGAGCACCGGCGGCTGGTGGCGGCGCTCGCGCTGGCCGCGGTCGCGTGGGTCGCCCTGTGGGTGGCCAACGAGTGGTTCTGGGACTCCGCGGTCGGCTGGCTCGGTCTGGACCTCGCCGACCGGGCGGTCGGGGCGGTGCACTTCTTCCTCTACGACACCGTCAAGATCTTCCTGCTGCTCCTCGGCCTGATGTTCCTGGTCGGCATGCTGCGGGCGAGCCTCGACCTGGACCGCGCCCGCGACTGGCTCGAGGGCCGCGGCCTGTTCGTCGGCCTCACCCTGGCGATCGTCCTGGGCGTGGTGACCCCGTTCTGCTCGTGCAGCTCGATCCCACTGTTCATCGGCTTCGTCGCCGCCGGCATTCCGCTCTCGGTGACCCTGACCTTCCTCATCGCCTCGCCGCTCATCAGCGAGATCGCGGCCATCATGATCGGCGAGATGTTCGGCTGGCACATCGCCGCCGCCTACGTCATCGCCGGGTCCGCGATCGCGTTCGTCGCGGGGTGGGCGTTCTCGAGGTTCCGCCTGGAGAAATGGGTCGACGACGTGGTCTTCACCACCCGGGTGGCCGCGCTCCGCACCGGCGGGCATGTGCCCACCCTCCGCGAGCGGGTCGACGCCGCCCTCGGCGAATCCCGCGACATCTTCCGGGACGTCTGGATCTGGGTGGTGGTGGGCGTCGGTGTGGGTGCCGCGATCCACGGTTGGGTCCCGGCGGACTTCTTCCTCCGCTGGGCCGGCCCGGACAACCCGCTGGCCGTGGTCGTGGCCACCCTCGCCGGGGTGCCGCTCTACGTCAACGGTGCCGGGGTCGTCCCGATCGCCGAGGCACTCTGGTCCAAGGGCATGAGCCTGGGGACCGTCATGGCGTTCATCATGAGCTCGATCGCGTTGTCCATGCCCCAGGCGATCATGCTCAGGAGGGTCATGAAGCCGCCGCTGCTCGCGCTGTTCTTCGGCGTCGTCACCGTGGGCATCCTCGCTATCGGGCTCCTGTTCAACCTCTTCGCCTGAACCACAACCCACTCCAAGGAGAAACCATGATCGTCAAGGTGCTCGGCCCCGGCTGCCGCAACTGCCACACCCTCGTCGCCCGCACCCGCGAGGCGCTGGACGGGCTCGGGGTGGACGCCGAGATCGTGGAGGTCACCGACATCGGCGAGATCGCGGGATACGGGCTCATGAAGACCCCCGGGTTGGTGGTCGACGACGAGCTGGTCCTGGGCGGCAAGGTGCCGACGGTCCGCCAGCTCACCGAGCTGCTGCGCGGTCGCTAGGCCGGCGGGCCGTCACAGCGCCCGGCCGATGACCTCCTTCATGATCTCGTTGGTGCCGCCGTAGATCCGCATGACGCGGGCGCCGGCGAACTTCTGCGCGATGGGGTACTCCATCATGTAGCCGTAGCCGCCGAACAGCTGCAGGCAGCGGTCCACCACGTCGTCGAGCATGTCCGTGGCCTGGAGCTTGGCCATGGACGCGGTCACCGCGTCCAGCTCGCCGGCGATCTCGCGGGTGATGCAGTGGTCGACGAAGGTGCGGGTGGCCATGACCTGCGTCTTGCAGTGCGCCAGCTCGAAGCGCGTGTTCTGGAAGTCCAGGATCGGCTTGCCGAACGCCTGTCGTTCGCGGACGTACTCGAGCGTCTCCACCACGGCCGCCTCGGCCATGGCCAGCGCGTCCACGGCGATCGCCAGGCGCTCGCGCGGCAGCTGGTTCATGAGCTGGTAGAAGCCCTGCCCCTCCTCGCCTCCGAGGAGGTTGGCGGCGGGCACGCGCATGTCGTTGAAGAACAGCTCGGCGGTGTCGGCGCCGTGGCGGCCCATCTTCTCCAGCACGCGGCCGCGCTCGAAGCCGGGGGTCGAGGCCTCCACGGCGAACAGCGCCATGCCCTTGTGGCCGGCGTCGAGGTCGGTCTTGGCCACCACCACCACGAAGTCGGCGGAGCCGCCGTTGGAGATGAAGGTCTTGGAGCCGTTGATCACGTAGTCGTCACCGTCCCGCTTGGCGGTGGTGCGCACGCCCTGCAGGTCGGAGCCGGCGCCGGGCTCGGTCATGGCGATCGCCGAGATCCACTCGCCGGAGCAGATCTTGGGCAGCCACTCGGCCTTCTGCTCCTGCGTGGCGTAGTTCGCGACGTAGTGCGGGGTGATGGTGGAGCCGACGCCCATGCCGAACGCGGTGTCGCCGGAGTAGACCAGCTCCTCGGTGACGAGGTACTCCATGCCCGGGTCGCCGCCCTGGCCGCCGAACTCCTCGGGCACGTCCAGGCAGATGAGGCCGGCCTCGCCGGTGCGCTGCCAGGTCTCGCGGTCCACGAACTTCTGCTTGGACCACTTCTCCTGGTTGGGGGTCATCTCCTTGGCGAAGAACGCCCGGGCGTGCTCGCGGAGCAGCCGGTGGTCGTCGGTCTCCCAGGAGGGACGGTAGTCGGGGAAGAGTGCGGACACGAGGGGCCTCCGGATCAGGACGACGACGAGAGCGAGCGCCAGTTTACGTCGGCCACTTGCGGCGACGACCGGCGCGCGGGCACCGACCGGGCCATACTCGTGCCATGACCGAGTCCCCGGAGTCGCCAGAGACGGCGGCGCTGCCCGAACCGTTCCCCACCGACTGGACCCGCGGCCTGGTCCTGGTCGCCCATCCCGATGATCCCGAATACGGGATGTCCGCCGCGGTGGCCCGCTGGACCGCCGAGGGCCGGCACATCGTCTACGTCCTGGCCTCCAGCGGCGAGGCCGGCATCGAGGGGATGCCCCCGGCGATCGCCGGGCCGGTTCGCGAGGAGGAGCAGCGCCGGTCGTCCGCGATCGTGGGCGTGGAGGACGTGGAGTTCCTCGGGTTCCCGGACAGCAGGATCGTCAACAACCCGGAGTTGCGCGACTCCGTCGCCGACGCCATCCGCCGTCACCGGCCGGACGTGGTGATCTCCCTGTATTCGGGTCCCGAGTGGGCGCCGGGCGCGCCCAACCAGAGCGACCACATGGAGTTCGGCGCCGCCGTGGGCGCGGCGTACGACGACCTCGTGGCCGCTGTGGGCGTGGACTCGGCGGAGGGTCGGCCGCAGCTGTGGTTCGAGTCGGCGCCCGAGCCGACCCACTACGTGGACGTCGAGGGCTTTGTCGAGCCGGCGGTCGCCGCCCTGTCCCAGCACAAGGAGTACCTCTCGGTGCTCGACCCCCGGACGCCCGTGCCCGAGCAGGCGCGCGCGCAGGTCGAGGGCGTGTCCGCGCCCCGAGACGGGCTGGCAGGCGGGCATCCCGTGGTGGGATTCCGCCGCATGCGGCCCTGAGCTGGGGTCAGGCGGGCCCGCCCGGCTGGCCGAGTGGTGCGTAGTACCCCTCGGCCAGCCGCAGTCGCTCGACGATCTCGTCCGCCCACTCGGCGCGGGGGGAGGACATGGCGCCGTCGCCGGGGAGGCCGATGTAGGTGAGCCAGTAGCGCCGCGCGCCCTCCCCGACGACCGCCGAGTACACCAGCGCCCCCTCCGGTCCGATGAGGTCCTGCTGGACCGCGGGGAGCACCCGGAACGACACGGCCCAGCCGTCTCCGACGCGGGTGGAGATCTGCTCCCTCCGCTCGTCGACCGGTCGCCCCGGGACCGGGAGGAGGAACTGCCCCATCCCGTTGGCCAGCGAGAACGCGGCCAGCCGGTTGTCCGGGTCGCCGAGGTCGAACATCTGCTCGGTGAGCACTCCCGCCAGCACGATCCCCTCCGACCGGTCGCCTGCCGGAGCCGCCGACTCCCCGTTCCCGACCGGGGTCAGGGCGGTGCTGCCGAAGACCAGCTCGCCCGACTCGGCCTGCCATCCCTCGGGGACGCGGATCACCAGACCGGCGTACGGATCGACGTGGTCGGAACCGGCCGCCACCTGGGTCTTGGGCGTCAGCGTGCGGGCGGCCGGGGGGTACGTCGCCGACGAGACGAGCACCGTCACGACCGCCGCGGCCACCGCGAGGACGGCGACGAGCGCCACGAGGAGGAGAGTCCGGTTCCGGCCGGAGGACTGGTTCTGCCCTGAAGTCATCCGTCCAGTGTAGGCGGACGGGTCTGACGCACCGTGATGTTGACCCGCCCCGGCTCGCTGCCCAGCACCTCGCGACACCACGCCGGGGCGGTGCCGTCGACGACCCTGGGCACGCCGTGGAACGCCATCCGCGACGGGCCGCCGAACACCACGAGGTCTCCCGACTCCAGGCGCACGTCCGTGTAGGGACGGCCGCGGTGCTCGGGTGTGCCGAAGCGGAACGTGCACGCGTCGCCCAGGCTGATCGAGACGACGGGTGCCGGGACGGCCTCGTCGCGGTCCTGGTGCAGGCCCATCGTGGATCCACGGCCGTAGAGGTTCACCAGCGCCGTATCCGGGGTGTAGGCGGCGGGGTCGGCGGGCCCCTGGCCCGCGCCGACCCGCGGATCGACCGCCGCCGCCGCGTCGAGCCCGGTCCGTGCCGCCCGGACCAGCCAGTCCGGGAGCGGCGGGACCACCTCGTCGTCGTCGTACCGGTACGGCACCCAGTGCCGCCCCAGGCTGAACGTCCGCACCGACATCCGGCCCCCGCCGGGCAGCACGATCGAGCGCGGCGCGCGCACCGCGGCCCAGTTCACGCACGCCCGGAGGAGGAACTCCTGCTGCTCCCGGCTCAGCCAGTCGGGCACGTGCACCGCACCGGGGCCCAGGATGGTGGGGACGCGGTCGACGCCGAAGAGCGGCTCGGTCACTGCCGCGTGGGGGGAGTCGCGGCCTCGCGGCGGACCCCCCCGGCTTGTGCTGCCTCTCCGCACGCGCAGCGGCCACTCGCGCGTTCCGTGTGGTCCATTCGGGCAGCGTAAGCCGGGGCCGCAGCGCAAGCCAGGGGGGCGGCGCAAGCCAGGGGGGCGGCGCGGGTCAGCCCTGCGGCCGCAGCACCGCCCACGCCTGCTCGGCCAGCTCCGGGGTCGCGGCCGCCACCACGGTGCCGCCCTCGAGCGGCTGCTCGCCGTCGGGGCCCGTGATCACCCCGCCCGCGGCCTCGACTATCGGGATGAGCGCCACGATGTCGTAGGAGTTCAGATCGGACTCCACCACCAGGTCGACCCGGCCCGCGGCGAGCATGCAGTAGGCGTAGCAGTCCCCGCCGAAGCGCTGGAGGCGGACCCGGCGACCGAGGTCGTCGTAGCGCCGGCGCGCCTCGCCGTCGTCCCCGAACATCGACGGATGCGTGGTGTACATGATCGCCTCGGACAGCTCCCGGCACCCCGAGGTGTGGAGGTCGAGCGACTCCGGGCCGTCGGCGCGGCGCCGCACCGTCGCGCGTCCGTGGACGGCGGCAAAGGTCTCGCCCAGGATCGGCTGGTCCATCCACCCGGCCACCGCGCGGCCGCCCTCGACCACCCCGACGAGCGTGCCCCAGCCCGTCATCCCGGTGAGGAACGCCTTGGTGCCGTCGATCGGGTCCAGGTACCAGGTGCGGGCGGCGTCGGCGGGCCCGGACTCGCCGTACTCCTCCCCGACCACCCGGTCCCCGGGTGCCATCGACGAGATCCCCGCGCGCAACAGCGCCTCGATCGCGCGGTCGGCCTCGGTCACCGGGTCGAACCCGCGCGCGCCGCCCTTGTCGTGGGCGTACAGGTCCTCGAGCCCGCCGTGGAAGTGCCGTTGGGCGATGCGCCCGCTCGCGGCCAGGAACTCGTCGAGCCGCTCGATCAGGTCGGGGTCCAGGGGCCGGTCGGGCTGCTGCGTCATACCCCCATCGTGCATCACCGTCCCGCCGCCCATCTTCCGGACTCGCACCTCTACACGTGGCGATGCGGATAGCGTGGGCCCAAACCCCCACGGACGGAGCCGAAATGCGATGACCGCGCTCATGGATTTCATCTCCACCCGCCGCCTCCAGCTGGCCACGGACTCCTGGCAGCACGTCAGCGCCACCGTCCAGGCGGTCCTGCTGGCCACGCTGCTGTCGGTGGCGATCGGCGTGGCGGTGTACCGCAGCAGGGCCGGGTCCGCGGTCGCCACCGGGCTCGCCGCCACGGCGCTCACCATCCCCTCGTTCGCGCTCCTCGGGCTCCTCATCCCGGTCCTCGGACTGGGCGTGCTGCCCACCATGACCGTCCTGGTCATCTACGCCGTCCTGCCCATCCTGCGCAACACCATCGTCGGCCTGGACGCGGTCCCCGCGGCCACCGTCGACGCCGCGCGCGGGGTGGGGATGAGCCGGATCGGGGTGCTCGGCAGGATCGAGATCCCGCTGGCGTGGCCGTCGATCCTCGCCGGGATCCGGGTCTCCACGCAGATGTCCATGGGCATCCTCGCCATCGCCGCCTACGCCAAGGGGCCGGGGCTGGGGAACCTCATCTTTGCCGCCCTCTCCCGCGTCGGGACGCCGACCGCCCTGCCGATGGCTCTTACGGCCACCATCCTCATCGTCGTCCTCGCGCTCGTCCTCGACGCCCTCCTCACCCTCCTCGGGCGCCTCACCATCAGGGGGAACCAATGACCACATCCACCGCGGGCGGGGACGACACCGTCTCCGGCGTGCCGATCGTCCTGGACGAGGTGAGCAAGGTCTACCCCGGCCAGGAGCGCCCCGCCGTCGACCGCGTGTCCCTGGAACTGCCGGCCGGCCGGACCACCGTGTTCGTCGGCCCGTCCGGCTGCGGCAAGACCACCACGATGCGGATGATCAACCGGCTCATCGAGCCCACCTCCGGCACCATCACGATCGACGGACGGGACAACCGTGACCTCGACGCCGACACCCTGCGCCGCAGCATCGGCTACGCCATCCAGGCCTCGGGGTTGTTCCCGCACATGACGGTCGCCCAGAACGTGGGGACCGTCCCGCGGCTGCTCAAGTGGAAGAAGGCGCGCATCGCCGACAGGGTGGACCAGATGCTGGAGCTGGTCGGCCTGGACCCGGGCGACTACCGCGGCCGCTACCCCGCCCAGCTCTCCGGCGGCCAGCAGCAGCGGGTCGGGGTGGCGCGGGCGCTCGCCGCGGACCCGCCGGTCCTGCTCATGGACGAGCCGTTCGGCGCGGTCGACCCCATCACGCGGGCGTCGCTGCAGGACGAGCTCATCCGGCTCCAGGACGAGCTGCACAAGACCATCGTCTTTGTCACCCACGACTTCAACGAGGCGGTCCGGCTCGGCGACAGGATCGCCGTGCTCGGCCCGGGCTCGTCGGTCCTGCAGTTCGACTCGCCCGAGGCGATCCTGGCCAACCCGGCGGACGCCACGGTCGCCGGCTTCATCGGCGACGACGCCGCCCTCAAGACCCTCACCCTCCGGCGCGTGGGTGACGTGGGTTTGGGACAGGCGACGACGGCGAGGGAGTCCGAGAGCCCGGCCGAGTTCGCGGCCCGGGTCCGCAGTTCGAGCGACGAGTGGGCCGTGGTGCTCGACGACTCCGGCCGACCCCTGCGGTGGGTGCGCGGCGACAGGGTGGCGCAGATGCCGGACCTGCGTTCGGGCGGTCAGCCGGTGGTCGGCACCGTCACCGTCGATGCCACCCTCCAGGAGGCACTCGACGGGCTCCTCTCCACGGCCAGCGCCACCACCGTGGTGGTGGACCGGGACGGGGCGTACCGGGGCACGATCGGGATCGACGACCTGGTGGGCGAGCTGCGGCGGATCCACCACAGCCACAACGACCAGGGCGACCCGGCGTGACCGCCACCGCCGGTCGCCCCACCGCCCGGGGGGTATCCGCCCGGTTGCTGGTGCAACCGCTCCTCATCCTCGTCGCCGCCGGGGGCGTGTTGTGGTGGGCCTTCTCCGGCGAGCTCGACGACACCCAGAGGGCCTCCCTCAACGCCGCCTCGCTCACCCAGCGGACCCTCGAGCACATCCAGATCACGGTCGCCGTGGTCGCGATCGTCGTGGCCGTGGCCGTGCCGCTCGGGATCCTGCTCACCCGTCGGCGCACCCGGTTCCTCGCCCCGGTGGCGATCGGGATCGCCAACATCGGCCAGGCCGCGCCCGCGATCGGCCTGATCGTGCTGCTGTTCCTGGCCACCAACCGGACCGGCTTCTGGATCGGCGTCCTGCCCGTCGCCGTGTACTCGCTGCTCCCGGTGCTGCGCAACACCATCGTGGGCATCAGGAACGTGGACCCCGCGCTGATCGACGCGGCGAGGGGACAGGGGATGACGACGGGTCGGGTCCTGCGCACCGTCGAACTGCCGCTCGCGGTGCCGTTCATCCTCGCCGGACTGCGCACCACCCTGGTGTTGGCCGTCGGCACGGCCACGCTGTGTTTCCTCGTGGACGCGGGCGGCCTGGGGATCTTCATCGACACCGGTTACCGACTCCAGGACCACACCACCCTCGTGGTGGGGTCCGTCCTGGCCGTGGCGCTCGCGCTCTTCGTCGACTGGCTGGGCGGGGTGGGCGAGGTCCTGTTCAACCCGAGGGGGCTGCGATGACACGGGCTGCGATGACACGGGCTGCGATGA
>NZ_CALMYY010000055.1 GCF_937873725.1 uncultured Dietzia sp. | reverse complement strand
GGCTCAGCGGCGCTCGAGCGCCTTCCGGGCGGGCTCCTCGATCACGGTGTGGCTGACCGCCGCGGCCGCCAGCGACCCAGCGACGGTGACGGGCCAGATCACACCCATGCGCTGAGCCCACAGCGGGGTCCGCGTGAGCGGGAAGGCCGCGAGGAGCACCAGTTGGTGCCACAGGAACATGCCGTAGGACCACGTGCCGAGCTTCTGGAGCGGCTCGGACTCCAGCACCGGGAACCGCGTCCCGGCCGGGGCCAGGATGACGGGCGCCAGGACCAGGAAGGCCATCGTCCCGGCCAGTCCGCTCCGGGCCGCGAACTCGGCGGGTCCCGGGTGGACGAACCCCTCCGAGAACCAACCGGGAACGGTGGTGGCGACGAAGGCCGCCCCGCCGGCCGCCCACCAGCCCCACCTGGCCAGGTGGCCCCGGCACATGGCCACGAGCACCCCGGGCGGGGCGGCGGCGAGTTCGGCGAGCAGCATGCCGGCTGCGAACCACGCGGCGAAGGACGGCGGGAGGATCTGCACGTTGACCCCGGACGGCAGGATTCCGAGGGTGCTCCACGGGATTACGGGGAACAGCAGACCGGACGCGCCGAAGGCACCGATGACGGGGATCCTCCAGCGCGCCGAGTCTCCACGTAGGTCCTTCATGGCCGTCCACAGGATCGGGAACGCCAGGTAGAAGGCCATCTCCACCGCCAGCGACCACGCGTGGGTCAGACCCGCCACGAGGAAATTGGAGGTGTAGATCTGCGTGAGGGTGAGGTTGGCGATCCACGAGGACGGGCCGTTGACATGGTTCTGGGGCAGCAGCAGCATCGCGGCGGCGACCAGCACGATGTACGCCGGCATGATCCGGACGAGCCGCGAACGCAGGTACTCCCGCGTCGGACGGGCCGTGCCCGGTTGGTCCGCACGCGCATGCCTGGCGTGTGCCCGCCACAGCAGGAATCCCGATTTGGCGAAGAACACGGCGACGGCCAGGTCGAGACGGCCGAAGATCCGCTTGATCGGCGACCCCGTGGACGATCGGGTGACAAACGCGACGTGCGTGGTCAGGACCCCGACCGCCGCGAGTCCGCGGATCCCCTCGAGCGCGGGCACGAAGCCCGTGGCCCCCGCCGGACGCCGATCCGCGCTGCCGGCCCCCGCCGACTGCCCGGACGCCTGCCCCGCGCGCGGACCACCCTCCGACACCGGGTCGATCGAGCCCCCGGTCGCACGGCGAACCCTCTCGCGCACCGCGGCGACGGTCCTCTGCACCGAGTCCGTGATGGTCGACGGGGCCCCACCGGTCTCCGCCGCGCGCCGGGCGGCCACGACGGACACGATCGCTCCGCCCGCGACGACGATCAGGGCAGAGGCGACAGACCTCATGGGCACTCCCGGGGCGGTGAGGTGGGACGATGGCGCGAGCCCGGGCACCACGTCAGTGGCAGCCCGAACATCCGGGAGAGCCTAACACCGGTTCTCATTCTGCCCCTCGATCACCCGCGATCCGGCACGCGCCGCCCCTCCGACCCGCGCTGCCTCTCCGACCCGCGCTGCCCCTCTGACCCGCGCTGCCTCTCCGACCCGCGCTGCCCCTCCGACCTGCGCTGCCCCTCTGCACGCGATCGACCCGGATGTGCTGCCGGATCGGACCCGACACGCATCGCAAGCCGGAGGCGCAGCACACCCACCCGGAGTCGGGCGTCGTCGATGCCCGGGTCGCGGTCGAGGAGGACCGGAACCCGGGAGTTCACCACGGGCTGGGCTGGAAGTCCTTGAGGAAGCAGCCGTAGAGGTCCTCGCCGGCCTCGCCGCGGACGATCGGATCCACCACGCGGGCGGCGCCGTCCACCAGGTCGAGCGGGGCGTGGAAGCCCTCCTCGTGCAGGCGCACCTTGGTGGTGTGCGGGCGCTCGTCGGTGATCCATCCGGTGTCCACGGCGGTCATGAGGATCCCGTGCTCGGTGAACATCTCCTCAGCGGAGGTGCGGGTGAGCATGTTGAGCCCGGCCTTGGCCATGTTGGTGTGGGGATGCCCGGCGCCCTTGTAGCGGCGCGAGAACTGGCCCTCCATGGCAGAGACGTTGACGACGTACTTGCGCCGGGCCCGCGAGGCCGCGAGCGCCGGCCGCAGGCGCGAGACCAGGATGAACGGGGCGACCGAGTTGCACAGCTGCACCTCGAGCATCTCCATGGGCTCGACCTGCTCGACCGTGGCCACCCAGCTGTTGTGGTCCACCACGTCCGGCAGCAGCCCTCCGGCGTCGATCGCGGTGCCGGCGGCCATCCGTTCCAACGACGACGAGCCGGCCTGCAGGGCGAGCGAGGCGATGTGGTGGGCCTCCCGCTCCGCCTCCTCGCTGCCGATCAGCGCGGACTCCCCGCCCATGAGCGCGGCCGGATGGAGCTCGGAGGTGCGGCCCATGGTGATCATCGAGATGCCGGCGGCGCTGCCGGTGAGGGGTGCGGATTCGCCGTCGACCAGCCCCGAGTAGGAGCCCGGGGAGCGGCGCACCGTCTGGGCGGCGTTGTTGATGAGGATGTCCAGCGGCCCGGCGGCGGCCACCTCGTCGGCCAGCGCCACCACCTGGGCGGGGTCGCGCAGGTCCACGCCGATCACGTGCACCCGGTGGACCCAATCGGAGTGGTCGGGCATCGAGGCGAAGCGGCGGGCGGCGTCGCGCGGGAAGCGCGTGGTGATGGTGACGTCGGCGCCGGCCCGCAGCAGCATGAGCGCGATGTACATGCCGATCTTGGCCCGTCCGCCGGTGAGCAGGGCGCGCCGACCGGTCAGGTCCATGTCCGGGTCGCGGCGGGCGCGGTTGGCCTGCGCGCAGTCCGGGCACAGCTGGTGGTAGAAGGCGTCGACCTGGGTGAAGCGCTGCTTGCAGACGTAGCACGCCATGGCCCGCTGGAGGTGACCGGCGACGGCACCCGGGGTGGTGGAGACCAGCCGGATGCCGGCGGTCTCGTCGTCGATGCGGGTGGGCGACCCGGTCGCGGTGGCCTCGATGACCGCCTTGTCCGCGTCCTGGCGGGCACGGCGCACCTCGGCGCGGCGGGACTTCTTGAGCAGCTTGAACATGTGGCCCACCGACCGCTGCACCCGGATCGAGTCGGGGTGATCCTCGCCGAGCGCCGCCGCCTGGTCGAGGATGCGCTGGAGGGTCTCGAGGTCGTCCGGATCGATGCCTGTCACCAGGACACGGTACGACGACGACGTGGCCGGTCCCTAAACCGCTCGCCCCCGGAGGGTGGGTGCCCGGCCGGCACGGAGCCCGGTGAGCGCCTCCTCCATCGCGCGCGCCTGTCCGTCCCGCCTCCCGAGGGCCGGGGCGGGGGAGAAGCCGTGGCGGCGGGCGTAGGCCTCCGACACGAGCTGGGCGTGCGCCTCGACGGGGAAGGCCCGCGGGAGTCGGTGCGGGGAGGCACGGTCTGTCGAGGCACGGTCGAGCACCGCGCGCCAGTCGTAGGCGCGGCGGCCGTGCCTGACCTGCTCGACGAGCGCGATCACCACGTAGCGCGGACCCACGACCCGGCCCTGCCAGACGTGGACCAGCTCGTGCACCAGGGTCGGGGTGGCCCGCGGCCGATCGGAACCCGCCGCTGCCGTGCCTGCTACTGCCGTGCCTGCTACTGCCGTGCCCGCCGCCGTGCCCACCACGCCGGGATCGGCGCCCAGGTAGATCAGACCGGGCAACGCGAACGCCCGCGGGTGGGGCACGCCCGGGACGTGCCCGCGGCGGATCATCACCGCCGTCGGGTCGATCGTGTGGCCGAAGAGGTCGCGCAGATCCTCGCGGACCTCCGGCGGCAGGTCGAGCGGTGGGGGAGTCAGGCCCAGGTGGTCGAGGCCCCGGTCGGCGGCGCGGGCGGCCGCCCCGAGCATCCGTCCGAGCAGGTCCGCCGGTGAGTTCATCGGCACGGCAACCTCCGTGGGCTCGACTCCCGGTGGCCCGTGCTCATGTGGTGGCCAGGTCACGGCGGCGGAACCCCACGAATCCCACCACGAGCAGCAGGATCGTGACGAGGCTGATCCCCAGCAGCCCACCCGGGCCGTCCCCGTCACGGGAGACGACGGGCACGTGCCAGAACGGGCTGGCCGCGAGCGCGGCGTCGGGGAGCCTGAAGGTCGGCCCGAGCAGAGTCAGGGCGAAGGATGAGAGCACACCGATCCACGCGGCGGGGCCCACCCGCGGGCGCGCACCCACGACGGCGACCGCCACCGCGACCACCGTCCACACGGCGGGGACGGTCGCCGCGGCCTGGAGGACCGTGGTCCAGAGGGACACGCCGATTCCGGCACCGGCGGCGACTATCGCGATCACCGTGCCGGCGAGCAGGACGTGGACGGCGGGGACCGTCAACGCCAAGCCCACGTTGGCCCCGTAGTACCGGGTGCGGTGGAGCGCGCCCGCCAGGAGTGGTTCGACCCGGTCCTCCATCTCCTCGGTCCGGACCCTGAGCATGATCTGGACCCCCGAGATCGCGGCGATGATCCCCACCAGTCCGAGGATCGTCACGATGAACGCCGAGGTCAGGTCCTCGGGGGTGGTGGCCCCTGCGGCGAGGATCGCGGCGACCGCGGAGTCCTTTGCCAGGACGTCCTGGATCGAGGTGGTGAAGTACCCGAACACCATCCCGAGGACGGCGAACGCGGCGGTCCAGGCCAGGACCGCGCCGCGGTTGAGGCGCACCACCAGACGCCACGGAGTACGGAGTCGTCCGCGATACGGTCCCGGTCGCGGCGCGATGACGGCCTGCCCGAAGTCGCGTCGTGCGTGGAGGGCGGAGGCCACGGCCAGGCAGAGGGCGGTGAACGTGGCGGCGTAGAGGAGCGGCCACCACTGGTCGGCGGTCGCGGGCCGGGTCTCCGTCATCCATCCCAGCGGGTTGACCCGGACGGTCCACGCGGGGGCGTCCAGGGAGTACGCGATACCTCGCAGGAGGTAGAGGATCCCCAGCGTCCCCACCGCGAGCGATCCCGCCGTCCGGGAGTCGGCGCCGAGTTGCGCGGTGACCGCCGCGACGCCGGCGAACATCCAGCCCGACCCGGTGAAGGTCGCTCCCAACAGCATCGAGGACTGCCAGCCGCCGCCGCACAGTCCTGTGACGACCCCGGCGACCACGCCCACCGCGAGGGAGCCGATCAGCGCCAGGCCGACACCGGAGAGAAGTCGGCTCCCACGACCGAGGACCCCCGAGGCCAGGAGTTCGGCCTGCCCGGAGTCCTCCTGACCGCGGGTGGCGCGGATGACGGTGAGGATCGACCCGAGTGCGGTGAAGAACCCGGCGAGTGCGAGTGAGCGCCAGGCGTTGAACCCGTCGACCGTGGCCAGGTCGAAGGCGGGGCCGAAGATGATCCCGAGGGCCGGGTTCGCGCCCACCGCCACGGCGAGTGCCGCCCTCTCCTGCGGATCGGGGAAGAGCCACGGGTAGCCCAGGACCGACGACGCGGACAGGGCGGTGGCGATGGCGATCCACGGCGCGAAGCGGACCCCGTCATGCCGGAGCGAGGCCCGCAGCAGTGGTCCGGTGCCGGTGAGCGTGGCGGTCACGGGGTCACCGCGTCGGCGCCGGAGTCCGAGTCGTAGAGCTCCTGGAAGAGCGACTGGAGCGACGGGGGTTCGACGACGAGCGAGGACAGGCCGTAGGGGGCCAGCAGCGTCATCGCGTCGCCGATCCGGTCCGCGTCGGCGGTGGCGGAGAGTCGATCTCCGTCCACCCGGACGTCGTGCAGGGCGGCGAGCTCGTGTGGTGCGGGGATTCTCTGGAGGGTGGCGTGTATCGAGGTGCGGGCGTCGCCCCGAAGCTCGGTCAGGGTCCCCGTCCGGGCGATCCTGCCGTCGCGGATGATCGAGATCCGGTCCGCCAGGGTCTCCGCCTCGGCCAGGATGTGGCTCGAGAGCAGCACCGCCGTGCCCCCGGCCTTGCTCTCCCGGATCACCTCCCGGAAGACGTTCTCCATGAGCGGGTCGAGTCCGCTCGTGGGCTCGTCAAGGATCAGCAACTCCACATCCGACGCCAGAGCCGCGACGATGGCCACCTTCTGTCGGTTGCCCTTGGAGTACTGGCGCCCGCGCTTGGTCGGATCCAGATCGAACCGCTCGACCAGCTCCCGGCGCCGCTGCTCGTCCAGGCCGCCACGGAGTGAACCCAGCAGGTCGATCGCCTCACCACCGCTCATGCCCGGCCACAGACTGACGTCGCCGGGCACATACGCGAGTCGACGGTGCAGGTCAACGATGTCCCGCCAGGGATCTCCGCCGAGGACCCGGGCCGTGCCGCCGTCGGCCCGCAGGAGGCCCAGGAGGACCCGGATGGTCGTCGACTTGCCGGACCCGTTGGGTCCGAGGAACCCGTGGACGTGACCGGCCTCGACCCGGAGGTCGATCCCGTTGAGCGCGCGGAACCTCCCGAAGGACTTCGTCAGTCCCTCGACGTCGATCACGGGGTCCGATGTCACCGCACTTCTCCTGCTGCCGATCAGCCCGACGGAAAAACAAGTGGGCCCCGGATCCTCACGGATCCGGGGCCACTTCTACTGTCTCGACACAGTGTGCGCGAGGGGGGACTTGAACCCCCACGTCCGTTAATAGGACACTAGCACCTCAAGCTAGCGCGTCTGCCATTCCGCCACTCGCGCGTGCACACCTGCTGACCGGCACCGGCTGGTTCCCGGCTTGGTCGTGCGAGGAATGACATTAGCCGATGCCCGATCGGTGGGACAAATCGGCCCCCTGCCGCGCCGCACGCCGGCCGGTCATCGCTGGTAGACAGAGACGTGACCGGCTGGAGGAGGCCCTCCACACCGTCCGAACCAGGAGGACAACCATGACGCAGTTCCGAGTGCCCGACCCCTACGCCGCCCTTCCGGAGCTGCCCGCGCTCCGGGTGACCAGCGAGTCGTTCACCGAGGGCGCCACCCTGTCCGCCGCCCAGCTCGGTGGCACGATGGGCGTCGACGGCGGGCTGGACAGGTCCCCGCAGGTGAGCTGGACCCCGGGCCCGGAGGGGACCGAGACCTACGTGGTGACCGTCTTCGACCCCGACGCCCCCACGGCGTCGGGGTTCTGGCACTGGTCGGTGGCCAACATCCCGGCCGACGTCACCTCGCTGCCGGAGGGCGCGTGCACGGGGGGCGACACCTCCGGGCTGCCCGAGGGCGCCGTGGTGGTCCGCAACGACGCCGGGTTCAGGGGCTTCGTGGGCGCGGCGCCGCCGGCGGGTCACGGCCCGCATCGCTACATCCTCGCCGTCCACGCGGTGGGCGACCGGATCGACCTCGGTGACGACGCCTCGTGCGCCTACGTCGGCTTCGTCCTCTTCGGGCAGGGCCTGGCCCGGGGCACCACGACCGCGATCTACGAGCAGTAGGACCCCGCCCCGGCGCGGCCCCACCTCAGCGCAGCCCTACCTCACCGCGGAGCCGACGGCCTCCGCCAGGGATCCGAACCCGCCCTGGCGGAGGCGCCGCGCGACGAGCCTGTTGGCGTCCCGGATGAGGTCGGGGCCGGTGAAGATGAACCCGGTGTAGGTCTGGACCAGGTGGGCGCCGTGGGTGATGCGGTCCCACACGTCCTCCGCGGTCTCGACGCCGCCGACGGAGACGATGACCATCCGGTCACCCGCCCGTTCGTGGATCCGGGCGAGCACCTCGCGGGACCGGGCGGCGACGGGCGCCCCGGAGATCCCGCCCGCGCCCAGGGCCTGGACCTGCTCCGCCGGCGTCCTCAGGCCGTCGCGCGAGATGGTCGTGTTGGTGGCCACGATGCCGGCCAGACCGAGTTCCAGGACGAGGTCGGTGACCGCGTCGACGTCCGCGTCGTCCAGGTCCGGAGCGATCTTGACCAGCACCGGGATGGTCGCCACGTCCCGGACGGCGGCGAGGATCGGTCGCAACGACTCGACGGCCTGGAGATCGCGGAGGCCGGGCGTGTTGGGCGAGCTCACGTTGACCACCATGTAGTCGGCGAGGCCGGTGAGCATGGTCGCCGACGCCACGTAGTCCCGCACCGCGTCCTCGGCTGGGACCACCTTGGTCTTGCCGATGTTGATCCCCACCGGGTCGCTGCTGCGGCGCCGGCGGAGGTTGTTGGCCGCGTTCCCGGCACCGTGGTTGTTGAACCCCATCCGGTTGAGGATCGCCCTGTCCTCCACCAGCCGGAACAGCCGGGGCGTCGGGTTGCCGGGTTGCGGAGAGGCGGTGACCGTGCCGACCTCGCTGAACCCGAATCCGATCGCCCCCCACGAGTCCACGGCGGCGGCGTTCTTGTCGAACCCGGCGGCGAGACCCAGCGGACCGGGGAAGCGGCGACCGAGGACGTCCTGCGCCAGGATCGGGTCCCGGACGCCGAGGATCCGTCGCACCAGGGCGCCCAGGGGCGGCACCAGGGTCAGCAGCTTGAGCATCCCGAACGCCAGATGGTGTATCCGCTCTGCGGGAAAGCGGAACAGCACGCTCTTGATCAGCGAGTACACGGTCCTCCTCGGGGGGACGTAGGTGGTCCTTCGATCAGCTCGGCGGCGCGGAGAGCGTGGGGCGGATCAGGTGCAGCCCCTCCCCGTCGGAGGATCCGACGACCACGGTGCCGGACTCCGTGACCACCAGCGAATCAGGCTGCCGGACGGTCGCGATGTCGGCGCGCCGAACCCCGATGCCGTCGCCGAGATCGTACGCCTGGACGGTGTTCGTCCCGGTGGACGTGACCCAGACGAGACCGCCCGCGTCGTCCCCCGCCACCGCCCAGGGCGCCGCGGCCACGGGGAACTGCTGGTGCAACCGGATCGGCGAGGTCGAGTACACGAGGAGGGTCCCGCCGACCGTGTCGCTGGCGACCACGGTCCCCTCCCCGAACGCGGCGAGCATCCCCGCCCCCTTTCCCGCCCGGAGGAGCGGGCCCGCGCCGGTCTCGCCCGGGTCGATGCTCGCGATGATGGTGTCGGGCCGGCTCAGCGCGGTGACCGATCCGTCGCGGGCGACGCTGATCCGGTCCACGGAGTTCAGTCCGGTCACGCGGTTCTGTTCGACCCCCTCGGCGTCGCGGACCACCACGTCCCCGTCGGGGTCACCGGTGAGGATCCGCCCGTCGGCGGTCACGGCCGCCGCGGTGACGGGGCCCAGTCCCGAGATGGTCCGGGCGTCGCCGGCGGGCGTGACCACCACGACGCCGTCCCCATAGGGGACCAGCACCGTGCCGTCGTGGCCGGGCGAGGCCAGCCCCGCTCCCGCGGGCAGGTCCACCGTCGTCTCGGGGATCCACCTGGTCCCGTCCACCCGCCCGATCTCCAACCCGGGCGGATCGTCCACCTGCGCGGCGACCAGGTCACCGATCGCGACCAGCGCGAGGACGGTTCCCAGGGCGGGAACCACCTCGCCCTCGACCGGGTTGGCGACCTGGGGTGACTCCGCAGGCCGTGCGTCGCCCTGCTGGACCTGGTTGAACTCCTCCAGCTGGGACGTCGCGGAGCAGCCCGTCAGACCCACCGCGAGCGCGAGGAGCGCGGCGGGCAGGGCGGTACGGCGGTGGACACGAAGGGGCACGGTGTTCCTCTCGACTTCGGTCCATTGTCCACCACGCGGGTCCCAGGCCCCTGCACAGGGCGGGGCGACTACCCTCACGGCGGTGCGATGACGCACCGGCGAACGCCCCGACGATCCCCCGAGAGAAGGCAGCGCCCGTGATCACAACGGCCCTCGCAGCACCCACGGCGGACGGGATGTCCTGGCTCCAGGTCGTCGTGCTGTCCGTCCTCCAGGGGCTGACCGAATTCCTGCCCGTCTCCTCCTCGGGGCACCTGCGGATCTTCTCCACCTGGTTCTTCGGCGAGGACGCCGGCGCCTCCTTCACGGCCGTGGTCCAGCTCGGCACGGAGGCCGCGGTGCTGGTGTTCTTCTTCAAGGACATCGTGCGCATCCTCGTGGCGTGGTTCCGCGGGGTGGTGGACGCCGGGCGTCGCGCGGACCCCGACTACCGGCTCGGCTGGTACGTCATCGTCGGATCCGTGCCGATCGCCGTGATCGGGTTCGTGGGCAAGGACGTCATCCGCGACGCCGCGCGCAACCTGTGGATCACGGCGATCGTCCTCATCGCCTTCTCGTTCGTCTTCCTCCTCGCGGAGAAGCTCGGCAGGCAGGACCGTCCCGTGGACGGACGGTCGCTCGAGGGTCTGTCGATGAGGGACGCGATCGTCATGGGCCTGGCCCAGTGCCTGGCCCTCATCCCCGGCGTGAGCCGCTCGGGCGGCACCATCTCCGCGGGCCTGTTCCTGGGCATGTCCCGCGAGGCCGCCGCCCGGTTCTCCTTCCTGCTGGCCATCCCGGCCGTCCTCGCCTCGGGCCTGTTCAGCCTCCCCGACGCCTTCGACCCCGCGCAGGGGCAGTCCGCGAGTGGACTGCAACTGCTCGTCGGATCGGCCATCGCGTTCGTCCTGGGATACGCGGCCATCGCCTGGCTCCTGCGCTTCGTCCAGAACCACTCCCTGGCCTGGTTCGCCGGATACCGGATCCTGCTGGGCCTGCTCGTCATGGGGCTGCTCGCGACCGGCACGATCCCCGCCACCTGATCCCCGGCGCCTGACCCGTCACGGGCGGGTGTCGCGTCGGTAGCCTGCTGCCATGACCGTCATCCTGCTCCGCCACGGCCGCTCCACCGCCAACACCGCGCTCACCCTGGCCGGCCGGACCTCCGGGGTCGGACTCGACGACACCGGGCGGACGCAGGCCCGGGACCTCGGCCGGAGGCTCGCCGGCTTGCCGGTGGAGGCCGTGGTCCGCTCTCCCCTCATGCGGTGCCGGGAGACCGTCGAGCCCCTGGCCTCGGCGCTCGGCGTGGAACCGGTGATCGACGAGGGGCTGGTCGAGGTGGACTACGGGACGTGGACCGGCCGGACGCTCTCGGAACTGGCCTCGGAGACCCTGTGGTCGGTGGTGCAGCAACATCCCTCGTCGGCGGTCTTCCCGGGCGGTGAGGCCCTGGCCGACATGGCGACCCGCGCGGTGAACTCGATCCGCGTGCACGACCGCCGCCTTGCCGACGAGGCGGGGCGGGACGTGCTCTGGGTGGCGTGCAGCCACGGGGACGTGATCAAGGCCGTGATCGCCGACGCCTACGGGATGCACCTGGATCACTTCCAGCGGATCGTGGTGGAACCGGCCTCGGTGTCGGTGGTCCGCTACACGCCGCACCGGCCGTTCGTGCTCCGGGTCAACGACACCGGGGGAGACCTGACCAGCCTGCGGGGCGAGCCGGCCGGGCACGTGGGCCACGCCACGGCCGGCCACGCCAGCTCGGACGCGGTGCCGGGCGGGAACGTACCCTGATGATCCGCACCACCCCGCACCCGCTGCCGCGCGCGGCAGCACCGAGAACCACACCAGGGAGACGACCGGCATGAGCAGGGAAGTCCACGAGTTCCGCGATCCGACCCGGTTCGTGGTGGGCACGGTCGGCTCGCCCGGCGAGCGGGTGTTCTTCGTCCAGGCCACGGGGGGCGGCCGCACCGTGTCCGTTCGCTGCGAGAAGCAACAGGCCCAGATCCTCTCCGAGCGCATGGGCGACCTGCTCGACGAGATAGCCGCCAAATCCGACGTCCCCGTCCCCCCGGCCGCCGACGTCGTGGACGACCTCGCGCCGCTCGAGATGCCGGTCGACGCGGAGTTCCAGGTGGGC
Source organism: uncultured Dietzia sp. (assembly GCF_937873725.1). GTDB lineage: Bacteria > Actinomycetota > Actinomycetes > Mycobacteriales > Mycobacteriaceae > Dietzia. Next base: position 20,685 of record NZ_CALMYY010000055.1, on the reverse strand, counting down.
ACGATGGGCCTGGGCTGGGACGGGGAGAAGAACCAGATCGTGGTGGAACTGCTGGCGGTCGATCCGGCGGCGACCGACGAGTCCGTGGTCCTCTCGGACTCGGACGACGCCCCCGATGCGCTCCGGGTGTTCCTCTCCCCGAGCCGCGCGCGCCAGTTCGTCCTCCGCAGCGAGAAGGTCGTCTCCGCCGGTCGCGCCCCCTGCCCGCTGTGCGGCGAGCCGATCGACACCACCGGCCACCTGTGCGTCCGCCTCAACGGCTACCTCCCTCGCTCCGGTGACGCGCTCGCCGGCCTCATCGACCCGTGACGGACCGCCCGGCCGGCCCGGAACTCACCGTCCTGCACCGGATCCCGTCCGGGAGCAACAAGGTCTACCGCTGCGTCGACTCCGAGGGCGCGCACTGGGTCTACAAGCCCTCGGCGGGGGAGCGACCCCTCGTGGACTTCCCCCACGGGAGCCTGGCCTCCCGCGAGATCGCCGCGTACGCGGTGTCCGTCGCCCTCGGCTGGGACCTGGTGCCCGAGACCGTCCTGGCGCACGGCCCCGGGGGTCCCGGGATGGCGCAACGATGGATCGACGAGGCCGACCGTGGAACCTCCGGCCACGACCCGGTGGACGTCCACCCGGTGGGCGACCTCCCCGCCGGCCGCGTCGCCGTCCTCCGGGGCGAGGGGTCACGTGGGGAGGACGTGGTGGTGGCCCACGCCCTGGACGACCGACTCCGCCGCATCGCCCTGTTCGACACGGTCGTCAACAACGCCGACCGCAAGGGCGGCCACGTCCTGGTCGATGCCGCGGGGGTGTTCTGGGCGATCGATCACGGCCTGTGCTTCCACACGGAGCCCAAGCTCCGCACCGTCCTCTGGGGGTGGGCGGGACAGCCGCTACCCCCGGACGACCTCGCCGGTCTGCAGCGGCTGAGTGACGGGCTCGCCGGGGCGGACCCGCTCGGTCGGACCCTGTCCGACCTGCTCTCCGCCGCCGAGATCGCCGCCCTCGGCGCCCGGGTCGCCGCCCTCGTCGACGGCGGGGTGTTCCCCGTCCCCGGACCGGGCTATCCGTTACCCTGGCCGCTCTTCTGACCGAGCCCGGTCTCTAGACTCGGCCGCATGCACTCGTGGTCTTCCCCTGCCGTCCCCACCGTCCCCGGCGACGGCGCCCCCCTGAGGTTGTTCGACACCGCGAGCGGCGAGATCCGTGAGGTCGCCCCCGGCCCCGTGGCGACGATGTACGTCTGCGGCATCACGCCCTACGACACCACCCACCTCGGTCACGCGGCCACCTACCTGACCTTCGACCTGGTGAACCGCCTCCTCCTCGATTCCGGCCACGAGGTCCACTACGTCCAGAACACCACCGACGTGGACGACCCGCTGTTCGAACGGGCGGAGCGCGACGGCGTGGACTGGCGGGAGCTCGGGGACCGCGAGACGGACCGGTTCCGCACGGACATGGAGTCGCTGCGCGTCCTGCCCCCACGGCAGTACGTGGCGGCGACCGAGACCGTCGACGAGGTGGTCGAGATGGTCACCGAGCTGCTCGACCGCGGGCACGCCTACCGCATCGACCCCGCCGTCGACGGGTTCTCCGACGTCTACTACCGGCACCGCGCCACCGAGGACTTCGGGTACGAGTCGGGATACGACCGCGACGAGATGGCGCTCGCCTTTGCCGAGCGCGGTGGCGACCCGGACCGACCGGGCAAGGAACACCCGCTGGACGCCCTCCTGTGGCGCGTGGAACGGCCCGGCGAACCGTCGTGGCCCTCGCCCTGGGGGGCGGGCCGGCCCGGGTGGCACATCGAGTGCTCGGCGATCGCCCGGAACCGCCTGGGGATGGAGTTCGACATCCAGGGCGGCGGCAGCGACCTCGCCTTCCCCCATCACGAGTTCTCCGCCGCGCACGCCGAGGCGGCGACGGGGGAGCGGCCCTTCGCCCGCTTCTACGTGCACGCCGCCATGATCGGCCTCGACGGCGTCAAGATGAGCAAGTCCCTCGGCAACCTCGTGCGCGTGCAGACGCTCCGCGAGCAGGGGGTGGACCCCGCGCTCATCCGCCTCGGGCTGGCCGCCGGCCACTACCGCACGGACAGGTCGTGGACCCGGGACCTGCTCGACGAGGCCCGGGCGCGGTTCGCAAGGTGGAACGAGGCCGTGGCGCGGGTGTCCGGAGCGGACGCGGCGCAGGCGATCTCCGCCCTCCGCGACCGGCTCGCGGACGACCTGGACACCCCCGGGGCACTGGCCGTGATCGACGCCTGGGCCGAGGCGACGCTGAGCGGCGACGACTCCGACCCGGCGGCGGGACCGGCGGTCGCGACTGCGCTGGACGCCCTGCTGGGGATCCCTTCCGTCGGGGGGTGACGGGTCAGTCGGTGTCCGGGTCCTCGTGCCGACCCCGCAGGAAGCGTTCGAACTCGGCGGCGATCGCCTCGCCGTCGACCAGCGGCATCGCGTCCCCGTCGGACGCCCGTCCCCGGTCCGGCTCGGGGTCGATCCCCGCACGGACGCCGGTCTCGTTGTCCACCCGCTCCTCCAGGGTCTGGATGTAGTCCCGCAGGTCCTCGTCCTCCCCGGCCGCGGCATCGACCTTGTCCACCCAGGTCCGGGACCGGACCCGCACCGCGTCCATCGGGATGGCGAGCCCGAGGTCCTCGGCCAGCCAGGACAGCATCGCCTCGGTCCCGAGAGGGTTGGGCGGGGCGGCGACGTAGTGCGGGACGCCGGCCCACAGGCTCGACGTGGGGACGCCCGCCTCGGTGAGCAGCTGCTGCAACACGCCGCTCATCCCCGTCGGCCCCTCGTAGTCGGAGGCCTGGACCCCCATCGCCGTCATCCGCTGGCGGTTGAACGCCGTCCCGGTCAGGGGTACCGGCCGGGTGTGCGGCACGTCGGCCAGGTACGCCCCGAGGAGCACCACCTGTGACACCCCGAGCGTGTCCACCAGGTCCACGAACTCCGAGGCGAAACGCCGCCACTTGAGACCGGGCTCCGGCCCGCGGACCAGCAGGACGTCGTGGGCGAACCCGTCCGGCCTGCACGCCGAGACCACGATCCGCGGCCACTCCACCGATCTCGACACCCCTCCGGAATGCCGGACGATCGGCCGCTGGTCCAGGTAGTCGAAGAACTCGTCGCCACCGATCTCGGCGATCTGGCGGGCCTCCCACGTCAGGGCCAGGTGCTCGATGCTCCCGGTGGCCACGTCGGCCGCATCGTTCCAGCCCTCGAAGGCCGCGAGCATCACCGGGCTCTCGAGGTCGAGGTGCCCGTCGGGAGTCCATTCGACAGTCATCAGTACAGCCTACGTACGTCGCCCTCCGGGCCACCCATACACTGGGGCCCATGTCTGTCGATTTCGATTCGCCCATGTTGGATGCCGCCCGTCGGCGAGTACTGATCGGTGACGGGGCGATGGGCACGATGTTGCAGGCGGTCGACCTCGACGTCGACGCCGACTTCCTCGGGCTCGAGGGCTGCAACGAGATCCTCAACGCCACCCGCCCGGACGTGGTGGGCGAGATCCACCGCGCGTACTTCGCCGCCGGCGCGGACCTGGTGGAGACCAACACCTTCGGGTGCAACCTGTCCAACCTCGGCGACTACGACATCGTCGACCGGATCGGTGAGCTCGCCGAGAAGGGGGCGGCGATCGCCAGGAAGGTCGCCGACGAGATGGGCCCGTCCGAGGACGGGACGCCGCGGATGGTCCTGGGCTCCCTCGGGCCGGGCACCAAGCTGCCCTCGCTCGGTCAGACCACGTTCGAGGAGATGCGCCACGCGTACGCGCAGGCGGCGGAGGGCCTCGCCCGCGGCGGTGCCGACGCCTACCTGGTGGAGACCAGCCAGGACCTGCTGCAGGTCAAGGCCGCAGTCATGGGCTGCCAGGACGGGATGGCGGCCGCGGGCCGCCGGCTGCCGATCATCTGCCACGTCACGATCGAGACCACCGGGACCATGCTCCTGGGGTCGGACATCGGCGCCGCGCTGACCGCCCTGGAGCCGCTCGGCATCGACATGATCGGGCTGAACTGCGCCACCGGGCCCGCCGAGATGATCGAGCACCTGCGCTACCTCACCCGGCACGCCGGGATCCCGGTGTCGGTGATGCCCAACGCGGGTCTGCCCGAGTTGGGCGAGCACGGGGCCGTCTACCCGCTGGGCGCCGAGGCCTTCGGCCCGCAGGTCGCCGACTTCGTCTCGGAGTTCGGGCTCTCCATGGTGGGCGGCTGCTGCGGCACCACCCCCGAGCACATCACCCGCCTGCGGGACGAGGTGCGGGCCCGGGCGAAGGCCGAGCGGAGGGTGGAGCACGTCAACGCCGTCTCGTCGCTGTACACGTCCACCCCGCTGCGGGCCGACGCCGGGATCATCATGATCGGCGAGCGCACCAACGCCAACGGGTCCAAGCGGTTCCGCGAGGCGATGCTCGCCGCCGACTGGGACACCTGCATGGACATCGCCAAGGAGCAGATGCGCGACGGCGCGCAGATGATCGACCTGTGCGTGGACTACGTCGGCCGGGACGGCTCCGGCGACATGCGGGAACTGGCCGGCCGCCTGTCCACCTCCTCGACGCTGCCGATCATGCTCGACTCCACCGAGCCGGAGGTGATCGAGGCGGGGCTGGAGCACCTGGGCGGTCGCTGCGCGGTGAACTCGGTGAACTACGAGGACGGCGACGGGCCGGAGTCCCGCTTCCAGCGGATCATGCGCCTGGTCTCGCGCCACGGCGCGGCCGTGGTGGGCCTGACAATCGACGAGGAGGGGCAGGCCCGGACCGCCGACCGCAAGGTCGAGATCGCCGAGCGGATCATCGCCGACCTCACCGGCAACTGGGGGGTGGCGGAGGACGACATCATCATCGACTGCCTCACGTTCCCGATCTCCACCGGGCAGGAGGAGGTGCGCAAGGACGGCATCGAGACCATCGAGGCCATCCGCCGGCTCACCCAGTCCCACCCGAGGATCCACACCACCCTCGGGCTGTCCAACATCTCGTTCGGCCTCAACCCGGCCGCGCGCCAGGTGCTGAACTCGGTGTTCCTCCACGAGTGCATCCAGGCGGGCCTGGACACCGCCATCGCACACAGCTCCAAGATCCTGCCCATGAGCAAGATCGACGACCGGCAGCGCGAGGTCGCGCTCGACCTGGTCTACGACCGTCGCAGGGAGGGGTACGACCCGCTCCAGGTGTTCATGGAGCTGTTCGAGGGCGTGTCCGCCGCCAGCGCCAAGGACGCGCGGGCGGCCGAGCTCGCCGCCATGCCGCTCATGGATCGGCTCGCGGCCCGGATCGTCGACGGCGAGCGGAAGGGGCTCGAGGCCGACCTCGACGCCGCGATGGCCGAGATCCCCCCGCTGGAGATCATCAACTCGCACCTGTTGAACGGAATGAAGACGGTGGGGGAGCTGTTCGGTTCGGGCCAGATGCAGCTGCCGTTCGTCCTGCAGTCGGCGGAGACCATGAAGACGGCGGTCGCGCACCTGGAGCCCCACATGGAGGCCAGCGACGAGGACGGCAAGGGCCGCATCGTGCTGGCCACCGTCAAGGGCGACGTCCACGACATCGGCAAGAACCTGGTGGACATCATCCTGTCCAACAACGGCTACGACGTGGTCAACATCGGGATCAAGCGTCCGATCGCGGACATCATCGCCGCGGCCCGTGAGCACAGGGCCGACGTGATCGGCATGTCCGGGTTGCTGGTCAAGTCGACCGTCGTGATGAAGGACAACCTCGCCGAGCTCAACTCGGAGGGCATCGCCTCCGAGTTCCCGGTACTGCTGGGCGGCGCGGCGCTGACCCGCGCCTACGTCGAGGTGGACCTCGCCGGGATGTACGAGGGCGAGGTGTTCTACGCCCGCGACGCGTTCGAGGGGCTGCGGCTCATGGACGAGGTGATGACGTCCAAGCGGACCGGCGTGCCGATGTCGGAGTCCTCGGAGGCGTCGGCCAAGGCCGCCGAGCGGCGCGAGCGCCGCGCCCGGAGCGAGCGGATCGCCGCCAAGCGGGCGGCCGAGGCCGCGCCCGTCGTGGTCCCGGAGCGATCCGACGTCGCGGCGGACCAGCCCCTGGCGACGCCGCCCTTCTGGGGCACCCGGATCGCCAAGGGCATCCCGGTGGCCGACTACGCCGACCACCTGGACGAGCGCGCCCTGTTCTTCGGGCAGTGGGGGCTGCGCGCCGCGCGCGGTGGGGACGGACCCGACTACGACGAGCTCGTCGCCACCGAGGGCCGGCCCCGCATGCGCGCGTGGATCGACCGCCTCACCACCGAGCGGATCCTGTCCCACTCGGCGGTGGTCTACGGTTACTTCCCGGCCTACTCCGAGGGGGACGACATCTGCATCCTGGCCGAGCCGCGGCCGGACGCCGAGGTGTTGCATCGGATCTCGTTCCCGCGCCAGCAGCGGCCGCGCTTCCTCGCCATTCCCGACTTCATCGCCTCCAAGGCGCGCTGTGAGGCCGAGGGTGTGGTCGACGTGCTCCCGTTCCAGCTGGTGACGATGGGCAGGCCGATCGCGGACTTCGCCAACGAGCTGTTCGCGGCCGACAACTACCGCGACTACCTCGAGGTCCACGGACTGTCGGTCCAGCTCACCGAGGCGCTGGCCGAGTACTGGCATCGGCGGGTCCGCGATGAGCTGACGCTGCCCGAGGGAGCGGTCTCGGACGAGGATCCCGACGCGATCCAGGACTACTTCGACCTCAAGTACCGGGGGGCCCGGTACAGCTTCGGCTACGGCGCCTGCCCGGACCTCGAGTCCCGGCGGGTCGTGGTGGACCTGCTGAAGCCGGAGCGGATCGGCGTCGAGCTGTCGGAGGAGCTGCAGCTCCACCCGGAACAGTCGACCGACGCGTTTGTGCTGTACCACCCGGAGGCCAAGTACTTCAACGTCTGACCGGTGCGGCCAGGCCAGCCTGTCCTTGCTGGTAGGGGGCGTGTCGTTCGTAGATGATGGACACATGACCTCCACCCGGGACGGGGCTCTCCGCACGTTCGTGGCCTCGCGACAGGGCGTCCTGGCGATGGCCACGATCCTGGCGATCGCGATCTACCTCGTCACACGCGCGCTCACCGACCCCGCCGTCTCCGCCACGGCGGAGTGGGCGATCCGCGCCCCCCTGGTCGCCGTGGTGGTGGTCGGGGGGATCCCGCTCATCATCGAGGTGGTCCGCTCGGCGGTGAGGAGCGCCGGCGGGGCCGACATGCTCGCCGCGGTGTCGATCGTCACCGCGGTCGCGCTCTCCGAGTGGCTGGTCGCCGCGATCATCGTCCTGATGCTGTCCGGGGGCGAGGCGCTCGAGGCGGCGGCGTCGCGGAGGGCGTCGGCCGTCCTCGACGCCCTCGCCCGGCGCAGCCCGGCGGTCGCCCACCGCCTCCGCGGCTCCTCGCCGTCCGAGGGTGTGGACGACCTCGGCGCCGACGACGTCCGGGTCGACGACCTCCTGCTGGTCCTGCCGCACGAGTTGTGCCCCGTCGACGGCGAGGTGGTGGACGGCAACGGCGCCATGGACGAGTCGTACCTCACCGGCGAGCCGTACGTCGTCCCCAAGTCACCCGGTTCCCAGGTGCTCTCCGGTGCCATCAACGGCGATGTCGCGTTGACCGTCCGCGCCGAGCGGGTCGCGGCGGACTCGCGATACGCGCAGATCGTCGGCGTACTGCGGGACGCCGAGGAGCACCGCCCCCCGATGCGTCGCCTCGCCGACCGCCTGGGCGCGTGGTACACCCTGGTCGCCCTGGCCCTCGGCATCCTCGGGTGGGCGATCTCCGGCGACCCCACCCGCTTCCTCGCGGTGGTGGTGGTGGCCACGCCTTGCCCCCTGCTCATCGGGGTCCCCGTCGCGATCATCGGGGCCATCTCCCTCGCCGCCAAGCGCGGCATCATCATCAGGAACCCGGCGATGCTCGAGGACGTCGGGAGGGTCGAGACGGTGATGTTCGACAAGACCGGCACCCTGACCTACGGGCGCCCGGTGTTGACCGAGATCATCGCGCGACCGGGCGACGATCCCGACGACATCCTCGCCGCCGCCGCGGCGGTCGAGGTCTACTCCCGCCACCCCCTCGCGAGGGCCGTCGTCGACGCGGCCACCGAGCGGGGCCTGGACACCCCGCCGCTGAGCTCCGTCGCCGAGAAACCCGGTGCCGGGCTGGTCGGCGAGGTCGGCGGCCGCAGCCTCCGGTTGACCAATCGCCGCGGGCTCGCCGACGTCGATCCCGGCGCGACCGGACTTCTCCCGCAGATCGAGACGGGGTTGGAATCGATAGTCCTCATCGACTCCCGCTACGCGGCGACCCTCCGGTTCCGCGACGAGCCGCGGGCCACCGCCGGTGACTTCATCGCGCACCTCCCGCACGCGCACGGGGTCAAGCGGATGATGATCATCTCCGGTGACCGCGAGGCCGAGGTCCGCCGCCTGGCGGATCGGGTGGGCATCACGGAGGTGTACGGCGGCGTCAGTCCGGAGGGCAAGCTCGAGATCGTGCGCGAACGCACGGCCGCGGGCCCGACCCTGTTCCTCGGCGACGGGATCAACGACGCCCCGGCGATGACCGCCGCGACCGCCGGGGTCGCCTTCGGCGCCACCTCCGATGTCACGTCCGAGGCCGCCGACGCCGTGGTGCTGGATTCCTCGCTGGAACGGCTCGACGACCTCCTCCACATCGGCACACGCATGCGCCGGATCGCCCTGCAGTCGGCGCTGGGCGGGATGGCCGCCTCGGTGGTCGGGATGCTCCTCGCCGTCTTCGGTCTCCTCACCCCACTCGCCGGAGCGATCGCGCAGGAGGTCATCGACGTCCTCGCGATCCTCAACTCGGCGCGCGTGGTGATGGCGCCACGCAAGCTCAGCGACTTCGACGGGTGGCGGGAGGCCACCGGGAGCGACAGGTAGAGGTGACGCGGCTAACACCCGGAGAGCCCCCGGCGATAGACCGGTAGGGACGTGCGCCCCGGAGTCCTCCGTCGGCCAAACCCCACGAGGAGCCACCCATGACCACCATCCGTCGATCAGCCGCCCTCGTCGGCGCCGCGACGCTGCTCGCCGGGGGAGTGGCCGTGGCCGCGCCCCCTGCGGCCTCGGCCCAGGTGTGGCACGAGTCGCCCGCCTGGGATGTGCGGATGCCGTACCCGCTCGGCGGCGAGCACACGATCCGCTTCGGAGCGTTCACCACCTGCACGCTGGGCGGGGACGACCTCTTCCACCAGGCGCTGAGCGCCAACGCCAGGGACCTCGACCACCCCGTCGGATCGTTCGACTTCTCCGCCACCCTGTTCCCGTTCAACTCCGCCACCGTGGGGTGGCACAACCTCGACACCGGTGCCACGGGTGCCCGGACGGTCCGGTCGACCGGCCCCGAGGTGGGCATCGGAGGCCAGGTCACCGGGACCGGCCGGCTGGCGGTGACCATCACGGTCAGCAGATCCATCCTGCCCACGATGGCGCCGGGGTCGGCCGTGCCGTTCGGGTCGGCCACGCACACCGAGAGGTTCATCGTCCCCGCGAATCCCTGCGCGTAGCGGCCCGCGCCCGATCCCTCCGGTCAGGGCGCGGCACCCCCGGCCGCACGGCGTCGGGTAGACAAGAGGCCGTGACCAGCAATTCGCGTGATCGTGCCCCGGCCGCCGTCTGTCTCGACATGGACGGCACCCTCGTCGACACCGAGCGACTGTGGGACATCGCCGTCTACGAGCTCGCGGAGCACATGGGCCGCCCGCTGGACGAGTCCACGCGCGAGCGCACGCTGGGCAACTCGCTCCGCGGGTTCTTCGAGATCCTCTCCGAGTACACCGGCCGCACCATCGACGGGGCGGAGTACGACCGCCTCGCGCACCGGCTCAACTCGCGCGTCACCGACCTCATGCGGACCGACATGACGTGGCGGCCGGGGGCGGAGGACCTCCTGGAGGATCTCGCGTCCGCCGGCACCCCCGTCGCCCTGGTGACCAACACGACGGCGGACGTGGCCGCCGTCCCCCTGGAATTCATCGACCGGTCGCGCTTCGACGTGGTGGTGACCGGCTGCATGGTGACCGACCCCAAGCCCGCGCCGGATCCATATCTGCTCGCGTGCGCCGAGCTGGGGATCGACTCGTTCGCGGCCGTCGCGGTGGAGGACTCGGTCACCGGGGCCACCGCGGCCGTCGCGGCGGGGTGCCGGGTCCTGTACGTGCCGTCGACGGCCGGCCAGCCCGACGTGGTGGGGGCGCACACCCACCCAAGCCTCGAGGGCGTGGACTCGGCCGGGCTCGTCGCCCTCACCTCGGGGAGGCCGGTGGGCGCGGCTGTGGGAGAATCGGGCGCGTGAAGACCTTCGATTCTCTGTTCGCCGAGCTGTCCGAGCGCATCGCCGCGCGCCCGGAGGGCTCCGGCACCGTCGCCTCCTTCGACAAGGGCGTACATCACCTCGGTAAGAAGATCAACGAGGAGGCCGGCGAGGTGTGGATCGCGGCCGAGTACCAGTCGGACGACGAGCTGGCGGAGGAGATCTCGCAGCTTCTCTACTGGACCCAGGTCATGATGCTCAAGCGCGGTCTCGGGCTCGAGGACGTCTACCGGCACCTCTAGCCGCCCCATCTCCCCACCACTCCCGCACCCGATCCTGGAGCCGCCATCATGCTGCGCGTCGCAGTGCCCAACAAGGGCGCCCTGTCCGAAGCCGCCTCGGAGATGCTCTCCGAGGCGGGGTACCGCCGTCGCTCGGAGGGGAGCAAGGACCTCTCCCTGATCGACCGTGAGAACGACGTCGAGTTCTATTTCCTCCGCCCCAAGGACATCGCGGTCTACGTGGGTTCCGGGCGGCTCGAACTCGGGATCACCGGCCGCGACCTGGCGGCCGACTCGATGGCCGAGGTGGACGATCTCCTCGACCTGGGCTTCGGGCACTCCACCTTCCGCTACGCCGGTCCGGCCGGCGCGGGGTGGACCACCGACCGGCTGGCCGGATCGAGGATCGCCACGTCCTACCCGAACATCGTCCGCAAGGACCTGCGGCGGCGGGGGGTCGAGGCGGAGGTCATCCGGCTGGACGGCGCGGTGGAGATCTCCATCCAGCTCGGCGTGGCCGACTGCATCGCGGACGTCGTGGGCTCGGGCCGGACGCTCAAGGTGCACGACCTCGAGGCGTTCGGGGACGTGCTCTGCGACTCGATGGGAGTCCTGATCGCGCGGACCGGCGCCGAGATCACCCCGGCCATGGCTCAGATCCGGGCGCGGCTGCAGGGCGTTGTGTTTGCCCAGCAGTACATGATGCTGGACTACGACTGCCCCAAGGAACTGCTCGAGTCGGTGTCGGCCATCACCCCGGGGATCGAATCGCCCACCGTCTCGCCGATGGCGGACCCGGCGTGGGTGGCGGTCAGGTCGATGGTGCCGCGGCGGAGAGTCAACGCGATCATGGACGAGCTGGCCGCCGCGGGTGCCAAGGCGATCATCGCCACCGACATCCGATCCTGCCGGATGGGCTGAGCCGCGGCGCGGCTCAGGCCCGCTCGACGAGCAGCGCCTGCAGCGTGTGCCCGATCGCTCCCACCTCGTCGTAGAGGGTGCCCGCGGTGGCGCCCACGCCGTCCGGGCCGATCGAGGCCTCGGCGGTGACCCCGATCCACTCGCCGACGGGTCGCCGGTGCAGGTGCATCACCACGTCGGTGTTGAGGAAGCGCCACTGGTCGGGTTCGAGGACCGCCCCGACGCCGTTCGCGATGTCCGCCACCGACATGACCCGCTCGGCGGGGGTCATCTCCTCGCCCGCGACCAGGGGGAGCGTCGGGCGCGCCCACACGGCTCCGTCCTCGGAGCCGCGAATCTCGAGGGAGTCGATGTATCCGCTGGTCCAGCGGTTGAAGAACTCGCTGTTGTGGTCCGCCCCAGGAAGGTCCCGACGCTCGGCCGCGGTCTGCTCGACCTCGGCGGTGTCGCCGATGGCCATCCGCCAGGCGCTCGCGCGGGCGACGACCCGGCCCCCGGCGTGGAGCTCGGATTCGAGAAGCTGGATCCGCCGCCCGGGGCGCGTCACCCGCGCCCGGGTGCGGAGCTCGCCGAGCGGCACCGGCCCCAGCAGATCCACGGTGATGCGGGCGATCCGGGTCCCGTCCGAACGCTCGAGCCGGTCCATGGCCCGGGTGAGGATCGCCGAGGGCGGGGCGCCGTGTTGGAGGTCGGGACCCCAGGCGCTCACCGTGTGCGGGGTCGCGCGGAAGACCTCCCAGCCGTCGTCGGTGCCCAGCGGTTCGAAGTAGGCCTCCGTCATCGTTCGTCCTCCTCTGAGATCGGGGACCCGGGCAGGGTGTCCCGGCCGGGTACCGCGCGGCTGCCCGGCCATCCCGGGTACTCCGGCGGGGTGCCCCCGAACGCCGGACACAGTGCCTGGTGATTACACCAGTCGCACAATCGCGAGGTGCGCGGGGGGAACACCCCGGCCCGTCCGGCCCGCTCGATCTCTGACCACAGCACATCCAGTTCCGACTCCGTGGCCACGAGGGTCGCCAGGTCGGGACTGAGGGTGAGCCAGCTGCCGTTCTTGAGGTAGATCAGCTTGAGCTGTGCGGGCAGGACCTCGTGGATCCGGTGGTACATCAGGGCGTAGAACCGCATCTGGAACATCGCCTGATCCTGGTACCGCGGGTTCGGGGGCCTGCCCGTCTTGTAGTCGACCACCCGCACCTCCCCGGTGGGGGCCAGGTCGACGCGGTCCAGGTAGCCGTGGAGCGGCGTCCCCGCCGAGGTGGCGGTCACAAGGTACTGCTCGCAGGCGGCGGGGGAGAACCGCCGGGGATCCTCGACGCCGTACAGCGCAGACACCAGGGCCGAGACCTCGGCCTCGAACTCGGGCCGGGCGGCGTGCGGCACGACCTCCGTCCCTCCGTCCAGCTCGTAGAAGCGGTCGACGGCGGCCGGCACCAGACCCGCGGCCCGCTCGGGCGCCCGCTCGGGCTGCTCCAGCCCGTACAACTCCTCCAGTACCGAGTGGACCACGGTGCCGAGCACCTGCGCCCGCGTCCTGGGCTCCGGGATCCTGTCGATCGCCCTGAGCCGGTACAGCAGCGGGCACTGCCTGAAGTCCGCCGCCCGTGAGGCCGACAGCGCGAGAGGCCTGCGCGCGGGCGGGGCCACGCCACCGATTTCCAGAGGATCCGTCACACCTGGCAGGGTAGACAACCGGTCGGACACTCGGCCGCCGCCCCCATGGAGGTCCACAGTGCAGCGATCCGGTCCGTTCGTCGTGGGCGATCGTGTCCAGCTCACCGACACCAAGGGGCGCAAGTACACCGTCGTCCTGGTCGAGGGCGCGGAGTTCTTCACCCACCACGGCGCCGTCCGCCATGACGACCTCATCGGGACACCGGAGGGGTCGATCGTCACCTCGACCAAGGAGTCCCACTACCTCGCACTGCGCCCGCTGCTCACCGACTACGTCCTGTCCATGCCGCGCGGCGCGCAGGTCATCTACCCCAAGGACGCCGCGCAGATCGTCCACGAGGGCGACATGTTCCCGGGGGCCCGCGTCCTGGAGGCCGGCGCCGGCTCCGGCGCCCTGACCTGCTCCCTGCTCCGCGCCGTCGGCCCCGAGGGCAGGGTGATCTCCTACGAGATCCGCGAGGACCACGCCGAGCACGCCGAGCGCAACGTCCGGACCTTCTACGGCGACCACCCGGACAACTGGGACCTGCGCATCGCCGACCTGTCGGAGGCCTCGGTCGAGGCGCTGGGCGGCCAGGTGGACCGCGTGGTGCTGGACATGCTCGCCCCGTGGGAGTGCCTGCCCACGGTGGGCGACGTCCTGGTGCCCGGCGGGGTGCTGGTGGTGTACGTGGCCACCACCACGCAGCTGTCCGACGTGGTGGAGACCCTGCGGCGCCAGGAGTGCTGGACCGAGCCGCGGGCGTGGGAGTCCATCAACCGTGGCTGGCACGTCGTGGGACTGGCCGTGCGCCCGGAGCACCGCATCCAGGGGCACACCGCCTTCCTCGTCACCGCGCGCCGGCTGGCCGAGGGAGTCACCACGCTCAAGCCCAAGCGCCGGGCGGGCAAGCACTGACCCACCGCCGCCACGGAGGCGCGCTCACCCGCCCCCGACCCCGGTGATCCACCCCGGCGATAGGGTGGAGTCGACGACGACGAGGTGAATCGTCGGCGAGTCGGAAGGCAGGTGATCGCGGTGACCGAGGGACGTTCCCCGGCCGGGCGGGACCAGGACAGGGTCACGCTGGACCGGGCGGAGCTCGCGCGGCTGCGGGAGGCCGTGGACGAGGGGGCCCGTTCGGACCGCGAGAAGTCGATCAAGATCGACGCCCTGGGCGCACGCAACGTCCGCCTCGCCGAGCTCCTCAAGGACTCCCGCGACCAGCTCCGGACCCTCAAGGGTGAGGTCGAGCGCCTCGGTACGCCGCCCAGCACCTACGGCGTCGTGCTGAAGGACCCGACCGACCCGGACACCGCGGAGGTCATGGCCGCCGGTCGGCGGATGCGGCTCACCCTCGCGCCCGGGGTCGACGCCTCCGACCTCACGGCCGGTGTCACGGTCCGTCTCAACGAGGCGATGACCGTCGTCGAGGCCTCCGCCGAGCTGCCGGTCACCGGCGTCACCGCGGTGTTCCGGGACGTCCTGGCCGACGGCGAGCGGGCCCGGGTGGTGATGGGCAATGACGAGGAGCACATCGTCCACCTCTCGGCGGGGCTGCGCGGCGGGCGGACGGCCACCCGTCCCGCGCCCGTCCGGCCCGGCGACGCGGTGCTGGTGGACCCCAAGTCCGCCGTGGCGTTCGAGGTCGTCCCCAAGGCCGAGGTCGACGAGCTCCTCCTCGAGGAGATCCCCATGGTCGACTACTCCGACATCGGCGGGCTCGGCCCGCAGATCGAGCAGATCCGGGACGCGATCGAGCTGCCGTTCATCCATCACGACCTGTACCGGGAGTTCCACCTGTCCCCGCCCAAGGGCGTGCTGCTGTACGGCCCGCCCGGGTGCGGCAAGACACTGATCGCCAAGGCGGTCGCCCACTCGTTGGCGCGGGCGGCCGCGCAGTCGCGGGGGGAGGACGTCACCGACGGCCGGTACCCCAACTCCTACTTCCTCTCCATCAAGGGCCCCGAGCTGCTCAACAAGTACGTCGGGGAGACCGAGCGGCACATCCGGGCGATCTTCGAGCGGGCGCGGGAGAAGGCGACCGAGGGCAACCCGGTCATCGTATTTTTCGACGAGATGGACTCGATCTTCCGCACGCGCGGGTCGGGCGTCTCCTCGGACATGGAGACGACGATCGTCCCGCAGCTGCTGGCCGAGATCGACGGCGTCGAGGACCTGCGCAACGTCATCGTGATCGGGGCCTCCAACCGCGAGGACATGATCGATCCGGCGATCTTGCGCCCGGGGCGCCTCGACCTCAAGATCCGCATCGACCGCCCCGACCGGGACGCCGCCGGCGACATCCTGGCCAAATACATCACCCCGGACCTGCGCTTCGACCCGTCGGAGATCGGGACCACGGGCCAGGACCACGTCCGCGAGATCATCTCCAGGATCCTCGACCGGCTCTACACCCGTGACGAGTCGACGACCTACGTCCACCTGGTCTACGCGTCCGGCCGGCGCGCCTCGCTGTACCTGGCGGACCTCACCTCCGGTGCGATGCTGCGCAACATCGTCGACCGCGCCAAGAAGCTTGCGATCAAGGACATCGTCCACGGTTCGGGCCAGGGGCTCACGACGGACGATTTCCTCGACGCCGTGGACGCCGAGTTCGCCGAGAACACGGACCTGCCCAACACCTCCAACCCGCAGGAATGGGCGAGGCTGTCGGGCGTGCGCGGGGAACGCGTGGTCGAGGTCTCGGTCCCGCGCCGGGAGGAGGACCTGTGACCCTGCCCGATCAGAGCGCGCCCGATCAGAGCGCGCCCGATCAGAGCGCGCCCGGGCGGATCATCGGCACGGAGATCGAGTTCGGGATCGTCGCCGTGGGGCAACCCCTGCTGAGCTCGGTGGTCACCTCGACCCAGGTCGTCAAGGCCTACACCGACCCGGGTGTGGGAGCCGGCGCCACCGACGACACCCGCTGGGACTACGCGTCCGAGTCGCCCCTGCGCGACGCCCGCGGCTTCGACCTCGGTGCGGCCCGCGCGTACGACCCGAGCGAGTTCGGGGTGACCAACCGGGTGCTCACCAACGGCGCCCGCTTCTACGTCGACCACGCCCACCCCGAATACTCCGCGCCCGAGGTCGACTCGCCCCTCGACGCGGTGATCTGGGACAAGGCCGGCGAGGTCGTCATGCACCGCGCCGGACGCGAGTCGTCGGCCACGGAGGGACACGCCGAGCTCAAGCTCTACAAGAACAACGTCGACGGCAAGGGCGCCTCCTACGGGGCCCACGAGAACTACCTCGTGCGCCGGGACGTGGACTTCGACGTCCTCACCCTGAGCCTCGCCCCCCACCTGCTCTCCCGGCAGGTGTTCTGCGGCGCCGGACGCGTGGGGATCGGGCAGTTCGGCGAGGCGGACGGGTTCCAGATCTCCCAGCGCGCCGACTACATCGAGGTGCTCACGGGTCTGGAGACCACGCTCCGGCGCGGGATCATCAACACCCGCGACGAGCCCCACGCCACCGACGAGAAATGGCGCCGGCTCCACGTGATCATCGGCGACGCCACCATGTCCGAGCTGGCGACCTACCTCAAGATCGGCACCACCTGCCTGGTGCTGGACGCGATCGAGGCCGGGGTGGACTTCTCCGACCTCGTGCCGGTGGACCCCGTCGAGGCGGTCCACGTCATCAGCCACGACCCGACGCTCGCCGCCACCGTGGCCCTGCCCGACGGCAGGGAGCTCACCGGGATCGGCCTGCAGCGGGAGATCCTCGGTCGGGTGGCGGAGGTGACCGGGGACGGCTCCGGACGCCCCGGCTGGGCACCCGAGGTCCTTGCCGAGTGGCGGGAGATCCTCGACGCCCTCGAGGAGAACCCCATGGCGTGCGCGGACCGGCTCGATTGGCCCGCCAAGCTCCGCCTGCTCGAGGGGTTCCGCTCCAGGGACGACCTGGGCTGGGATCACGCCAGGCTCGCGCTCATCGACGTGCAGTACCACGACATCGACCCGGACCGCGGCCTCTACAACCGTCTGGTCGCAAAGGGGGCGATGCGCCGACTCACCACCGACGCGGAGGTCGAGGCGGCCGTCACGACCCCGCCGGAGAGAACGCGGGCCTGGGCGAGGGGACGCTTCCTCGCCCGACTCGGCGACCGCGTCCGCACGGCGGGGTGGGACCACGTCGTCGTCGTCGACTCCCGCGGCGAGCCCCGGCACGTGGACCTCTCCGACCCGTACACCGGTACCCGGACCCACTGCGAGGCACACCCGGACTACCTCAGCCCCGACGGGCCCTCGCCGCACTGACGCGGCGGGCGCCCACGCCGCCGGCCGGACGGCCCGGCCGGCGGAGAACACCGACAGGAGCACACACCATGTCCCAGATCCAGAAGAACGCCGGCGGCCCGGCCGACGACCACGACGAGGCCGGCCAGGTGGTCAAGGCCGCGCAGACCTCCTCCGCGGACTCCCTGCTCGACGAGATCGACGACATCCTGGAGACCAACGCCGAGGAGTTCGTGAAGTCCTACGTCCAAAAGGGCGGGCAGTAGACCGCCATGATCCGTCGCATCGTCGGTATCGAGACGGAATTCGGGATCACCAGCGTCGGCGGCGAGGGCGCGCGGGCCCTGGGCCCCGACGAGATCGCCCGCTACCTCTTCCGTCCCGTGGTGGAGCGGTGGCGTAGCTCCAACGTGTTCCTCGAGAACGGATCCCGGCTCTACCTGGACGTCGGCTCCCACCCGGAGTACGCGACCGCCGAGTGCGACGGCCTGCGACAGCTCGTGGCCCACGACCGGGCGGGGGAGCGGATCGTCGACGACCTCGCGCGGCAGGCCGAGCGCTCGCTCGCGGCGGAGGGGATCCACGCCGGGGTCTACCTGTTCAAGAACAACACCGACTCCGTCGGCAACTCCTACGGCTGCCACGAGAACTACCTCCTCGACCGCTCGACCCAGGTCCGGAGCGTCGCCACGACCCTGCTGCCGTTCCTCGTGAGCAGGCAGGTGATCTGCGGCGCGGGCAAGATCCTCCCCGGGACCCCGGCGGGTGTCGGGGTGGACGCGACCGAGGGCCCCACCTTCTGCTTCTCCCAGCGCGCCGAGCACATGTGGGACGGGGTCTCCTCGGCCACCACCCGCTCGCGGCCCCTCATCAACACCCGCGACGAGCCCCACGCCGATTCCGCCCGGTTCCGCCGCATGCACGTGATCGTCGGCGACTCCAACATGATCGAGACCACCACCCTGCTCAAGGTGGCCAGCACCCGTCTCGTCCTGGAGATGCTCGAGGCCGGCGTGGCCCTGCGGCCGATGGCCGTGGCCCATCCGGTCCGGGCGATCCGCGAGATCAGCCGGGACCTCACCGGCACCCGGCCCGTCGCGATGACCGACGGCAGCACCATGAGTGCGCTGGAGATCCAGCGGGAGTTCCTGTCCGCGGTCCACCGCTACCTCGACGCCGGCGGCTGGGAGCGGGACGACCGCGCGGACGTGGAGGGGTGCGTCGCCCTGTGGGAGCGGGTGCTCGACGCCGTCGAGTCGGGGGACCACGAGTCGATCGCCGCCGACGTCGACTGGGCCGCCAAGCTGCGCCTGATCCGCCAGGTGCAGGGCCGGACCGGGGTGGACCTGGACCATCCCCGGCTCGCCCAGATCGACCTGACCTACCACGACATCCGGCCGGGTCGCGGACTGCACTCGGTGCTCGAACGCCGCGGGCTGGTCTCGCGCGTCGTGGACGATGCCCAGGTCGAGCTGGCCCGGCGGATGGCACCGGAGACCACCAGGGCGGCCCTGCGGGGCCGGTTCATCTCCGCCGCCACCGAGGCGGGGCGCGACTTCACCGTGGACTGGGTGCACCTCAAGGTGGCGGACGGGACGCTGCCCACCGTCGCGCTCACCGACCCGTTCGCGCCCGGGGACCCGCGTGTCGACGACCTGATCGCCGGACTCGGGCGATAGCGTTCCTCCCCGTGTCCACCTCGAAGTCGCAACGACTGGTCAACCTCGTGATCTGCCTGAGGTCGACCAACGCCTTCCTGTCCGCGGGCGAGATCCGGAGGATGGTCCAGGGGTACGACGACTGCGAGAACGAGGCGGCGTACCTGCGCATGTTCGAGCGCGACAAGCGCGAGCTCCGGGAGGTCGGGATCCCGCTCGACCAGGGCGCCTCCCTGGCGCCCGGGTCCCCGGCGGGATACCGGATCCCCGCCCAGGGGTACGAGCTGCCCGACATCACCCTGACCCCCGAGCAGGCCGGGATCCTCGCCGTGGCCGCCGAGGTCTGGCGTGAGGGGGAGCGGGCCGCCCGCGCCGACGGGGCGCTCGCCAAGCTCACCGCGGCGGGGATCGACCCCGTCCACGACGCCGGCGCGACGGTGTCGGTGGAGGACCCCGCCGGGCTCTCCGCCGCCGCGGTGGTGGCCGAGGCGATCGCGGCGGGCCGCGTCCTGACCTTCTCCCACACCCCGGCCGGGGCGACCGAGCCGACCGGGCGGCGCGTCGAGCCGTGGTGGACCGGATCGCGGCTCGGCCACTGGTACGTGGTGGGGTACGACCTGGACCGCGGGGAACCGCGGACCTTCCGCCTGGTGCGCGTGTCCGAGCTCCGGGCGGGTCAGGCCCACCGTACGGTCCCCGTCCCGCCGACCACCGCGGTGCTCTCGCTTCTCGACGACGCCATCGCGCGCCTCAACCCGGTGGTCGAGGCGACGGTGTGGGCGGCCGACGGGCACGCGGCCGAGCTCCGGGCGATGGCCCGTTCCGTCACGCCGGCGGACCGGTTCGGACGACCCGGTGCGGATCTCGAGGTGAACGCCCCGCTCGCGGAGCTCTCGTCGCTCGTGGCCTCCCAGGGCGTGGACGCCGTGGCCCTCCGCCCCGCCGACCTGCGCGTGCGCGTCGTGTCGATCCTCACCGCAGCCGAGGAGGCCGTCCGTTGAGCGCCCGTTCCGTCCCGCTCGCGACCCTGCTCAGCGTGGTCCCCTATTTCCACAGTCGCGGCGCGGTGCCCGTCACGGAGGCGGCCCGCGACCTCGGCATGACGGACACCCAGTTGCGGGGTGCGCTCTGGCAGCTGTGGTCCTGCGGACTGCCCGGCTACGGTCCCGGCGACCTGATCGATCTCGCGTTCTCCTCCGAGGACCTCGACGACGCGGAGATGGTGGAGGTGACGTTCACGGCCGGGATCGACCGTCCCGTCAGGCTCACCGCCGCCGAGGCCGTGACGCTGGAGACCGGTCTCGCCGTGTTCCTCGACCACCCCGAGGTGGTGGACCAGGCGGCGCTACGCGACCTGCTGCGGACCCTGCGTGCCGCGGTCGGGGGCGAGGACCGCCGCGCGCGCGACGACACCGCGCCGGACACCACCGATTCCGACGCCGAGGTCGTCCGCACCGCGGTGCACGACGGCCGGGCGCTGCGCTTCGTCTACCATTCGGCCACCTCGGACACCTCCACCACCCGCATCGTCGACCCGGCCCGCCTCTCAGTCGCGGACGGCCACTCCTACGTGCACGGCGTCGACCGGGTGGCGGGGGAGTGGCGGACCTTCCGCACCGACCGGATGAGCGGGGTCGAGGTCGTGGGCCCG
>NZ_CALMYY010000054.1 GCF_937873725.1 uncultured Dietzia sp. | reverse complement strand
GCGGGCGCGCCCACCCCCCCCCCCCACCCCCCCCCCTTCCTGTGGGGGGGGCCGCCCCGGCCGCGCCCCCGGTGTCCCCCCCCGCGCCGCCCGGGGGGACGACCGCCGTGACGGGCGGCGGGACGACCGGCGGGACGACCGCCGGGAGCGACCGGGACGCGATTTCTCGGACGGTCCTCGACCGTCGAGGTCGGGTAAGGACATGGCCGAGTACCGGATCGCCGTCGGTAAGCGGAACAACGTCAAGCCCGGCTCGATCATGGGCGCCCTGGCAAACGAGGCCGGTCTGAGCGGTGGGGACATCGGTCGCATCTCCATCCGGTTCGACCACTCGATCGTCGAGCTCCCGGCCGGGCTCTCCCGCGATCAGATCGAGTCGATGCGCGGTATCCGGGTCGCCGGTGCCGAGATCGACATCCGTCCCGACTCGGGTCCTCCGGCGGGCCGGCCGTCGTCCTTCCGTGACGAGCGCGGCGGTGGACGCCCCCGCAGCGGGGACCACGGCGACCGTGGTGGCGATCGCCGGAGCGACCGGCGCGGGGACCGCCGAGAGGATCGCGGCGGCGGAGGCGGCGGCTTCCGTGGCCGTTCCGGTGGCGGCTCGGACCGCCACTGACGGTAGGCGGTGGTCACCGGCCGCAGGTGACCGGCGTCCGCGGCCAGTAACGCTCTGACCGGAGTCCGACCCCGCTGCCCCCGCGCCTACCCGCCGCGGGGGCAGCGTCGCACCGCCTCTCCGAGGGCCTCGTGATCCGCGGCGGTGACCGGAAGCCCGTAGGCCACCGCCACGCTGAGGTACCGGGCGGCGTAGAAGCAGTGCCGCCCGGGATCGGGGGGCAGCCAGTCCGCGGGAGTCGAGTCGCTCTTGCGGGTGTTGACGGATCCGGTCACGGCGATGAGGTTCCTGTCGACGTCGTTGGCGAAGGCCGCGCGACGCCGGGCGGACCAGCGCCACGCTCCCAGGTCCCACGCGGCGGAGAGCGGAAAGACGTGGTCGACGTGGATCCCCCCGACCCCGGTGCGCTCCACGTCCACCACCCGGCCCGTGTAGGGGTCCACCAGGATGCCGCCGCTCACCGTGCACGGCGAGTCGGGATCGGTCACGGCTCCGCGGAGGTCCCGGGACAGGACGTCCTGGCGGGTCGAGCATCCGTTCCCCGAGCCCGGCGCGCCGGTGGCGTCGCTCCACGCCGGACCGAACACGCACGCGGATTCCCCTGAGCAGTCCCGTTGGTACCCCGGCACCGGGACGCGTTCGCCCACCACCTCGACATGGGCGAGGAGCGGGGCCACGCTCTCACGTCCGGGGCTTCCGGGCACCGGGGTGTGCCGGTCGCCGGACCACACGACGGCGCACGCCGCCGCCAGGGTCAGCACCGCGAGGGCCGAGGCTCGACGGGCCACGGGCGGCCGAGGTCGGGGCGACCCTGGTGTTGGGGTCCGGGAGGGCGATTCGCACGTCATCGACCGAGTGTCGGGCCCGGGTGTCGCCTCGTGGCGGGACAGGGCTGCACGCGCGCGACGCCTGGGGACGGGCCGGGGGCTGTGGAGAACCGCGGTTCCCCGACGGGGCCCCGCGTACGGCACCCCGCGTACGGCACCCTGTCGGACCTCCGTGCTTACATGTGGTCGTGTCCCCACCCGCCGATCCCCGTCTTCACGCCGTCTGGCAGGCCGGGGTCGTGGGGCTCTGGTGCGACACGGGCCTGCGTCGGCCACAGTCCGTGGCGCCGGCCGCGTCCGTCACCGCCGTCGCCCGCGCCGGGGCTCCGGCCCGTGTGATCGACCTCCTCGAGGGCTACCGGCTCACGCACCGCATCGGTGTCCGCGCCGTGATCGAGGGCCGGGCGAGACCCGCTACCGTGCCCGGGATCCGGGTGTCGGTCGGTGCCGCAGTGGACCTCTGCGGGTTGCTCGATGTGGACGATGGCTGGGTCGGGGCCGGCCTACGCGCACTGTCCGCTCTGTCCGACGGGGTGGCGGCGTTCGTCTCCACCGGTCACGTCGTCCCCGTCCTGTCCCGGCAGGACGGGGGCTGGGACGCGTCGTGGGCACTCGTCTCCTCGCCGGTCGTCGCGGCGTGGAGCGCCGAGAGTCTCACCCGGTGCCACGGGTTGGTCTCCACCCGCGAGGAACTCGACCGGCTGCTGTCGGCCCTGGCCGACCACCATGCCAGGGCCGCGCTCGCGCCGCTCGCCGCCGACCGCCGGAGTGAGCTGGGCGGGGCGCTCGTCACCGGGGGGGAGGTGGCCTCGGGGGGGCAGCCGTTGGCCGAGGCGATCGGCGACTTCGGCCGCGCCGCCGCCGCACGGGACGTCGAGGTGGTCTTCCGGTTGATGGAACCGTCGGGCGACGACGACGCCCCGGATGATCCGGTCGGTGGCTCGACCACCGGCCAGGGGATCCTCTGGCGGCTGGAGGTGCTCGTGCGGACGGGTGCCGATTCGCTCCGCCCGGTCACCGGCCTGGCCGACGCGTCGGCGGTGGCCGGACCGGTACGGGACGTGGTCGACAGGGCCGTCCGTTCGTGGCCGCCGTTGTCCCGTGCGACGCACGCGGCGGGGAGCGCGGATCTGCTCCTGCCCCCCGGACTCGTCGTGGACCTGGTCGACGAGGGGGTCGAGGCGTTGCGCGGGCGGGGCGTCGAGGTCCTCCTGCCCAGGGCGTGGACCAGGGTCAGGACCGCGGTCAGGGTCGCGGTGAAGGACCCCGGCACCGAGGCCGTCGACTCGGGACACAGGCTCGGTCTGGACCAACTCGCGGACGTGGACTGGGAGATGGTCGTCGACGACACCCCGCTCGATGAGGTCGAGGCCCGGCTCCTGCTCGACGCGGCCTCGGATCTGGTCCGGCTCCGGGGTCAGTGGGTCCGGGCGGATGCGGGAGCGCTCAGGAGGGCGGCGAGGTTCCTCGCCGCCCGGCGGGGGAAGCGGGTAACGGCACCCGCCCTGGTCGGGGCGCTGATGTCCGAGGAGGCGGAGGGCGTGGAGATCGAGGCGCCCACGACCCTCGGGTGGCTCCCCTCGTCGTCGTCCCCCGTGGTCCTCCCGGAGTGGTTCCGTGCGACTCTACGTCCGTATCAGGCGGAGGGGGTGCGGTGGCTCGCGGCCCTGGCTACAGCGGGGACGGGGGCGGTGCTCGCGGACGACATGGGGCTGGGCAAGACCATGCAGGTCCTGGCCCTCACCGCCGTCGAGCATCTGGAGGGGCGGAGTGGGCCCACCCTGGTCGTCGCACCGCTGACCCTCGTGACCACCTGGGCGCGCGAGGCCGCCACGTTCGCCCCGGCACTGCGTGTGCTCGTCCACCACGGGCCGGGCCGCGACACCGGGGCGGGCGCGGCCGATCAGATGACCGCGGCGGATCTCGTCGTGACCTCGTACGGAACCGCCTCCCGCGACGCCGACCTCCTCGCCGGGGTGCCGTGGCGACGGCTGGTCGCCGACGAGGCGCAGACGGTCAAGAACCCGACCACCGCGGTCTCCCGCGCCATCAGGACCATCCCCGCCGAACACAGGATCGCCCTCACCGGCACCCCGGTCGAGAACCGTCTCGACGAGTTGCGGGCGGTGCTCGACTTCGCCAACCCGGGGCTGCTCGGGTCGGCGAGCACGTTCCGCGCGCGGTTCGCGGTCCCGATCGAGTCCCATCGCGATGAGGCCGCGGCCTCCCGCCTGCGCGCCCTCGCCGCCCCCTTCGTGCTGCGCCGCCTCAAATCCGACCCCAGGGTGGCCGCCGACCTGCCCGCGAAGCAGCACATCCGCGTCGACTCCCCGTTGACGCGCGAGCAGGCCACCCTGTATCTGGCGGTGGTCGAGGACATGATGGAACAGGTGAAGGAGTCCGAGGGCGCCGCGCGGAAGGGTGCGATCCTGTCCGGGCTCACCGCGCTCAAACAGGTCTGCAATCACCCGGCGCACTACCTGGGGGACGGATCCGCCCTGCTGCGGGGAGGCCGTCACCGGTCCGGAAAGCTCGCGGCGCTGGACGAGGTGCTCACCGAGATCCTCGAGGCGGGGGAGAAGGTCCTGCTGTTCACGCAGTACCGGGCGTTCGGCGACCTCATCCTGCCGATGGTGGAGCGACGGGCGGCCACCGCGGTGCCGTTCCTCCACGGCGGCGTCACGGCGGCCGGCCGAGCCGCGATGGTGGAGGCGTTCCAGGCGCCGGACGGTCCGCCGGTGATGCTCGCGTCACTCCGCGCCGGTGGAACCGGTCTCACGCTCACCGAGGCCAACCACGTCGTGCACCTGGACCGGTGGTGGAACCCGGCCGTGGAGAACCAGGCGACCGACCGCGTCCACCGCATAGGCCAGACGCGGGTGGTGCAGGTCCGGACGCTGGTCGCGCCGGGCACGGTCGAGGACCGGATCGACGAGTTGTTGGAGTCCAAACGCGAACTGGCCGAGCTCACGCTGGGGCCGCTCGCGGGGGCACTGACCGAGCTGGACGATGCCGGCCTGGCGGCGCTCGTCGGACTCACCGACGAGGGGAACGACGAGCCGTGAGCCGACGGACGGGCATCCCCGCCCGGTCGGAAGCCGGGCCGTTCGGGACACACATGTGGAGCCGCCGGTGGTCCGCGGACCTCGAGGCAGGGGTGGACAGGCGCGAGGTGTACCTGGCTCGCAAGGAGGCCCGGAGCGGACGTGTGCTCTCGCTGGAACATTCCGGCCGGACCGTGCGCTGCGATGTCGACGGCAGTCGTCCCGATCCGTTCACCGTCGAGTTCGAGTTCGCGCCGGTGGACCAGACGGATTCCGACGCCCTCCGCGCCGCCCTGCGCCGGGAGGAGGGCGGCGTGCTGGGCGCGCTGTCGGGCTCGTACTCCGACACCGTGGGCTTCCTCCTCATGCCCGCGGTCCGCGGGTCCACCTCGTATCGGTGTGGGTGCCCGGTGCACCCCGGGCCCTGCCGACACGTGCTCGCCGCGTCCTACGTGATGGTCGAGTGGTGGGACGTCTCCCCCGAGGTCCTGTTCGCCCTCCGGGGACTCCGCGCGGATGAACTCGGTGCGGTGCTCGGGGGAGCGGGGGCGCAAGGCTCCGACGGCGTGGCGTTCGACGTCCAGGAGAGCCTGTGGGGTCGCGAGCCGCTGCTGCTCCCGACGGTCCCCGACCCCGATCCCGCCGGGCTGGAGGATCTGCTCGACGCCCCCGTCACCCGGAGGGTCGCAGCGGCCGCCACCGGAGATCCACTCGAGCAGCTCCGCGTGGTCGCGGACCTGGAGGACTTCCTCGACGCCTTCTCGCGGTACAGGCCGCGGTGACGCCCACCTCCCGGCGGCCGCCCCGCGGGGGCGTGTCGGACCCCCGCCCTACTATGCGGCCATGAGCAACTCCCGGAACGGCGGCACGGCCCGGTTCATCCATTCGGCGGACTGGCAGCTCGGCATGACCCGGCGATTCCTCGGGGCGGAGTCGCAGGCGGTGTACACGGCGGACAGGCTGGCGGCGGTGGCGGCGTTGGGGGACCTCGCCACCGTGCACGGAGCCGAGTTCGTGGTGGTGGCCGGTGACGCCTTCGAGGACAACGCGGTCCCCAGATCGGTCGTGCTACGCACCGCGGAGGCTCTCGCGTCGTTCCCCGTCCCCGTGGTCATCCTCCCCGGTAACCACGACCCCCTCGATGTGTCGTCCGTCTTCCGCTGTCGGGACTTCGCGTCGGTGATCGCGGACGGATCCGTGATCGTGCTCGACGGCACCGGTCCGGTCGAGGTGGTCCCCGGTGTCGAGGTGGTCGGGGTCCCGTGGACCTCGAAACGCCCCGACCCGGGCCGGCTGCCGGCGCTGTTGGCGGACCTGGAACCGACCGACCGACTCCGGGTGCTCGTCGCCCACGGCGGGACCGACGCGGTCTACGGTGGCGATTCGCCGTCGGTGGAAGCGATCCGCGTCGAGGCGGTGGAGGATGCGGTCGACGCCGGGCTCGTGGACTACGTGGCACTGGGGGACCGACATTCGGTCACCAGGGTCGGGTCGGGGCACCGGATCTGGTTCTCCGGCAGCCCGGAGACGACGGCGTTCGACGACAAGGAGCGGGACTCCGGATACGCACTGCTCGTCGAACTCGCGCGAACGGCACCGCCCGGCGAGCCGCGGCACTGCGAGGTGACCAGGCTGAGGACCGGGAGGTGGTCCTTCAGGGCGCTCACCGCGGAGATCGAGACCGAGGCGGACCTCGACGCGCTCGCCGAGCTCGTCGACTCGATCGACGACAAACCCCGCACCGTTCTCAAGCTGGGTCTCACGGGAACCGTCGGGGTGGCTCTGCGCGCGAGGATCGACGACCTCCTGGAGACGTGGTCGGCGTTGTTCGCCTCCGCCTACCTGAGGGAGAGACTCACCCACCTGGTCGTGCGAGCCGAGGACTCCGACTTCACGGGCCTCGTCGACGGGTACGCGGGGCGGGCCGTCGAGGATCTCGTGGCCAAGGCGGCCGGGGCCGGACCCGACTCCGAGGACGCCGGGAACGCGCTCAGTCTGCTGTACCGGCTCGTGGACGGGGGTGTCCGATGATCCTGCACCGATTGCGCATCGAGGACTTCCGGGGCGTCGGACGGGAAGAGGTGACCCTCCCGTCCCGTGGCGTCTTCCTGATCGAGGGGCCCAACGAATCGGGGAAGACGAGCCTCATGGACGCCCTCGAGATGCTCCTCGAGCACAAGGCGTCCTCGTCGCGCGCGGAGATCAAGGCCGCGAGCCCCGTCGGCAGGGACGTCCCCGTGGTGGTCGAGGCCGAGTTCACCGTCGACGGTGAGCGGATGCGCTACCGCAAGGAGTTCGTCAGGGGAAAGCGCACTTCGCTCGAGTTCACGGGTTCGGCGAAGGCGGCGCTGACCGGCGATGACGCGCACGACTACGTGCGGGACCTCCTCGATCGTCGGGTGGACCGCTCGCTCTGGAAGGCGCTGCGCGTGGCTCAGGACGACCCGATCGGTCAGGTTGATGCGGGCGGCGGCCTGAGCTCGCTGCGCCGAGCGCTGGACGCCGCTGCGGGCGGAAACGACCCGACGGGAGACGACACCCTGGTCACGCGCGTCGAGGAGGAGCGGAACCGCTACCTGACGGCCCGCAGAGGCGAACCCACCGGGGATCTGGCGGGCTCGGACACGCGCCTGGCCGACGCCCGGCCGGCACTGGCCGAGGCCCCCGCGCGGTTCGCGGACCTCGCCACGGCGGTGGCCGAACACGCCGAGAGGAAGGCGTCCCATGAGGGGAGGCAGGCAGCGCTCGACACGGTCCAGGCGGAGGTGACGAGGCTGGAGGAGGCGGATCGGGTGGTGGCCGATCACCGTGACCGCTGCAGCACCGCGGAGGCGGAGGCCGACCGCGCGGCGATCGCACACGAGGCATCGAGCCGTGCTCGGCGCGAGCGCGCGGAGCTCCTCGCCCGACGCGACCGCGAGCAGGTCAGGCGGACCGCGCTCCGGGATGCGGCCGAGGCCGCGGGGCGGAGGCTGGAACCGGCTCAGGCGCGGGCCGGAGAGGCACGGTCCGCGTTGGAGGCCGCCGAGACGCGCGTCACCACCGCGAGGGCCCTGCTCGATGCGCAGCGGGTGGCCCGCGAGCGGGACCGCCGACGCTCGGACCTGGCGGCCCTCGACGCGCTCCTGGCGACCCTGCGGGACGTGGGGGAGACGCTCGCGGAGCGGGAGGCAGAGCTCGCGGAGATCGATCTTCCGGCGGACGTCCTCGACGGGATCCGCGATGCGGACGCCGCCCTGCGCGAGGCGGTGGTGCGCAGTGCGGCCAGTGCACCCCGGGTCGAGGTCGCGGGTGTCGGCGAGATCCGCGTCGGAGGTGATCCGATCGATGTGGCGGACGGGTGGGCGCGGGAGATCGTCGAGGACACCGTGTTCGAGATGGGCTCGATCTCCCTCACTGTCGTGCCCGCCGGCGACACGGACTCCGTCCGCCGCGCGGAGGCCCGCGCGCGCACCGTGCTGGACCGTCTCCTCGAGGAGCACGAGCTCGACTCGCCCGCCGACGCTGAGCGGCGGGCCGGGCGTTCGGCGGAACTCCGCGCCGACATCGCCGCGCTCCGGCGGCGGAGATCGGACCTCCTCGCCGGGGACACCCCAGAGGATCTGGTCGGCAGGCGGGCGATGCTCGCCTCTGGCGCGGACGCCGAGCCGCCCACCGCCGCGGAGGGCGCTGACTGTGGGGATTCCGCCGGGCCCGTCGTAGGCTCGATCGGGGATCTCGCCGCGGAGTCCGCGTCCGCCGAGGAGCACCTGGCCCGGTGCCGCGCGGAGGACCGGGCGGCCTCGGCGGAGGCGGAGACCCTGAGGACGGACGCGGCCACCCGCACCGCGTTGCTCAGGGAGGCGGATGAGCGACTTCGGGAGTGCGAGGACGCCCTCGCCGCGGCGCGGGACGCGGTACCCGACCACGACCTCGCGGTGGCGGTGGAGCAGACGAGGGTCGTTGCGGATTCCACCAGGACGGCGGCGACCGTCGCCAGGGCGGGGTTGGACGAGGCGCTGGCCGAGGCGCCACCGGGATTGCTGGACAATGCGCGGGCGTCCCTGGACGTGCTGGTCGCCGAGGAACGGGAGGCCGCGGCGGCGGTGGCGACGGCTCTCGGTCGGGTCAACGCGATCGGTGACCAGGGCAGGCTGGAGGACGTCGCGGTGGCCGAGCGTGAGACCGACGCGGCGGGGCGTGAGAACGACGCGCTGTGGCGGCGTGCCCGCGCAGCGGACCTCCTCCACCGCACCTTGGTCCAGCGTCGTGCCGAGGCGTTGTTGGCCTACCAGGAGCCCTTCCACCGTGCCGTTCTCGAGCTGGGGTCCCTGGTCTACGGGCGCGAGTTCGATGTGCGCCTGGGGGAGGATCTCACCATACTGAGCCGCAGGATCGGAGAGGTGACCGTGGACTACGACGCGCTGTCGGGTGGCGCGCGCGAGCAACTCGCGGTGATAGTGCGGATCGCCTGCGCGAGGATCGTCGGGGACGACGGCGTCCCGGTATTCCTCGACGACACGATGGGCTACACGGATCCGACTCGCCGCCTGACGATGGGGGCGGTCATCGCGGCCGCCGCGGCGACGTCCCAGGTGATCGTTCTCACCTGCGATCGCGCGCGGTTCGCGGGGATCGGTGGCGCGCGTACCCACGTCATGAGCAGAACGGGTGCGACCGGGGACTGAGAATGCGCGGAGGTCGCCTGATGAAAGAGCGGTTCACATTCCGTGCTGTAATAGGCCCATGAGCGATACACGCTGGTTGAGCGAAGAAGAGCAGCGCATGTGGCGCCGGTACAGGGATGTCAATCAGCTCCTCGAGCTCGCGATCGAGAGGCAGCTCCAGCGGGACGCGTCGATGTCGCAATCCGACTACTCGGTTCTGGTCAGCCTCAGCGAGACCGACGGGCGGGGCCTGCGTGCCCGCGATCTAGGCGCGGTCCTCGGCTGGGATCGAAGCCGCGTGTCCCATCAGGTCCGGCGTATGGAGGGCCGGGGTCTGGTCTCGAAGGGCGAGTGCGCGGAAGACGGGCGTGGCACGATCGTCACCCTCACCGCGGAGGGTGCCGACGCGATCGCCCGGGTGGCCCCGAAGCACGTTGAGAAGGTCCGTGAGCTCTTCGTCGACGTCGTGACGGAGGAGGAGATCCGCCAGCTCACCGACATCTACGACCGGGTGGTCTCCCGGATCGGGGAAGTCGACAAGATCACCCTGCCCAGCTGATCACCGGGGCTCGGCGAGTCCCGGGCTCGCGCTCTCAGCGGGAAACGGGAAACGGGAAGGGCCCGGGCTGGTGAGCCCGGGCCCTTCCCGTGTGGTGCCCCCGAAGGGAATCGAACCCCTGACCTTTGGTACCGGAAACCAACGCTCTATCCCCTGAGCTACGAGGGCGGGATACCGGTCCGAAGACCGGAGGCCGTCCGGGCGTGGCGATCGTGGGATCACCCTGCCCAACGGCGAGACCGATCGTAGCACCGGCCGGGAGGCGGAACCGCATCGGCCCCGCGCGGTCCCGACAGGCCGGGTCCCGGCGGCCGCCGATTCCCCTGTCGACGTGCGGACACCTAGGATAGGAAGACGTGACTCCCGCTGACCTCGCCGCCGTCATCCGTGCCGCACTCATCGACGTTCTCGCCGAACGCGGAGCCGACACCTCGGTCGTGCCGGAGACGGTGACGGTGGAACGGCCCCGCAACCCCGAGCACGGCGACTACGCGACCAACATCGCGCTCCAGTTGGCCAAGAAGATCGGGGTGGCACCCCGGGACCTCGCGCAGGACCTGGCCACCGCGCTCGTGTCGGATCCCGGCGTGGCCTCGGCGGAGATCGCCGGCCCCGGCTTCCTCAACATCCGACTCGAGTCGGGTGCGCAGGGATCGCTCGTCGCCACCGTCATCGAGCAGGGAAATGCGTTCGGCAACGGCGGCGCCATGGCCGGCCGGCGGGTGAACCTGGAGTTCGTGTCGGCCAACCCCACGGGTCCGATCCACCTCGGCGGCACCCGTTGGGCGGCGGTCGGTGACGCGCTCGGTCGCGTCCTCGAGGCCTCGGGCGCGGAGGTGACCCGCGAGTACTACTTCAACGACCACGGCGCCCAGATCGACCGGTTCAGCCGGTCGCTCGCCGCCGCCGCCCGCGGTGAGGCGACCCCGGAGGACGGGTACGCGGGGGCGTACATCGAGGAGATCGCGGCCCGAGTGGTGGCCGCGCACCCCGGTGTCCTCGAGGAGACGCGGGAGGACGGGCTCGAGACCTTCCGCGCGGCGGGCGTCGACATGATGTTCTCCCACATCAAGGCCTCGCTCGCGGAGTTCGGGACGGTCTTCGACGTCTACACCCACGAGAACTCGATGTTCACCTCCGGGGCGGTGGACCGCGCGGTCCAGACGCTCAAGGACAACGGCAACCTGTACGAGTCCGAGGGTGCGTGGTGGCTGCGCTCGACCGCCTTCGGTGACGACAAGGACCGGGTTGTCCTCAAGTCCGACGGCAACGCCGCGTACATCGCGGGGGACATCGCGTACTTCCTGGACAAGCGGGAACGCGGATTCGACCTGTGCATCTACATGCTCGGGGCGGACCATCACGGGTACATCGCCCGGCTCAAGGCGGCCGCGGCGGCCCTGGGCGACGATCCGGCGACGATCGAGGTGCTGATCGGGCAGATGGTCAGCCTCGTGCGCGACGGTGTCCCGGTCAAGATGAGCAAGCGCGCCGGCACCGTCATCACGTTGGACGACCTGGTGGACGCGATCGGTGTCGACGCAGCGCGGTATGCGCTCATCCGCTCCTCGGTGGACCAGACCATGGACATCGACCTCCAGCTGTGGACCTCGGCGACCAACGACAACCCGGTCTTCTACGTCCAGTACGCCCATGCGCGGCTGTGTTCGCTCGCGCGCAACGCCGCGGACCTGGGCGTCACCACGGAGGCCGCCGACCTCTCCCTGCTGGTCGAGGACCGCGAGGGTGCGCTCATCAGGACGATCGGCGAGTTCCCCCAGATCGTGGCCAGCGCCGCCGATCTCCGCGAGCCGCACCGTGTCGCACGGTATCTCGAGGAGCTCGCCGCCGCCTACCACCGCTTCTACGACACCTGTCGAGTTCTGCCCATGGGTGACGAGGAGGCGGGGCCGCTGCACGCCGCCCGGCTGGCGCTGAGCTCGGCGACCAGGCAGACGCTCGCCAACGGCCTGCGCCTGATCGGCGTCAGCGCACCGGAGAAGATGTGAGCGCGCATCCGGCCGGGTCCCGGCACGAGTTCCCCCACGCCCCGGGGATCGGCGAGCGGCCCGGTACCGCGGCGGACGTGATGGCCCTGGACCCCGCCGTGTGGCCGCGAGGAGCGGGCAGGCGCGTGGACGGGGTGGTGGAGTTCGCGGGGGTCGCTGCGGATGACCTGGCCGCCGAGTTCGGAACCCCGCTGTTCGTGATCGACGAGGACGACTTCCGCTCCCGCTGCCGCGAGATGGCCCGGGCCTTCGGGGGCGCCGACAGGGTCCACTACGCCTCCAAGGCGTTCCTGTGCACCGAGGTCGCACGCTGGGTCGCGCAGGAGGGACTGAGCCTGGACGTCGCCTCGGGCGGCGAGCTCGCGGTGGCGCTGCGCGCGGACTTTCCCGCCGAGCGGATCACCATGCACGGCAACAACAAGTCGGCCGAGGAGCTCAGGCTCGCGGTGCGTAGCGGTGTCGGCCACGTGGTGCTCGACTCGATGTCGGAGATCGCGCTCCTCGACGGCATCGCCGCCGACGAGGGTGTGGTCCAGGACGTCTTCATCCGGGTGACCGTGGGCGTGGAGGCGCACACCCACGAGTTCATCGCCACGGCTCACGAGGATCAGAAGTTCGGGTTCTCGCTGGCGGGCGGCGCGGCGATGGACGCCGTCGGCGCGGTGTTCGAGGCCTCGCACATCCGACTCACCGGCCTGCACAGCCACATCGGTTCGCAGATCTTCGACGTCGACGGGTTCGAACTCGCGGCCCGCCGGGTGATCGGCCTCCTCCGCGACATCGTCGACGAGTTCGGTGTCGAACGCACCGCCCAGCTGGACCACCTGGACCTCGGCGGCGGTCTGGGCATCAGCTACGTCCCGTCCGACGACCCGCCGCCGGTCGCGCAGCTGGCCGCGGCGCTGACGGACATCGTCGACGGGTTCGCCCGCGACGTCGGGCTCGCCCCTCCGACCCTGGTGGTGGAACCGGGTCGCGCGATCGCGGGACCCGGCACGGTCACCCTCTACGAGGTCGGCGTGGTCAAGGACGTCGAGCTCGCGGGCGGTGAGAGCCGCCGCTACATCAGCGTCGACGGCGGGATGAGCGACAACATCAGGACCGCGCTCTACGACGCCGTCTACGACGCCCGACTGGTGGGCCGTATCTCCGACGCGGAGGCCGTCGTCGCGAGGCTCGTGGGCAAGCACTGCGAGAGCGGGGACGTGGTGGTGCGTGACCTCTGGATGCCCGCGGACGTGGGCACGGGTGACCTGGTCGCCGTGGCGGCCACGGGGGCGTACTGCTACTCCATGTCGAGCCGCTACAACCTCATCGGGCGCCCCGCGGTGGTGGCGGTCCGCGACGGACGGGCACGCCTGGTGCTCCGCCGTGAAACCCTGGACGATCTGACGAGCCTGGAGGTGGGACAGTGAGCGACGCAACGGCGTCTGGCGTGCGACCCGTGGGGGTGGCGGTGCTCGGGATGGGCACCGTCGGCACCGAGGTCATCCGCTACATGACGGAGAACGCGGAGGCGCTCGCCTCCCGCATCGGCGCCCCGCTGGCCCTGCGCGGCGTCGCGGTCCGCGATCTGACACGGGACAGGGGCGTGGATCCGGATCTCCTCACGGCCGACCCGGCCTCGCTCGTGTCCCGTGAGGACGTCGACGTGGTCGTCGAACTCATGGGCGGCATCGACGTGCCCCGCCCACTCCTGTTGGAGGCGCTGCGCCACGGCAAGGCCGTGGTCACGGCCAACAAGGCGCTGCTGGCGGAGTACACGGACGAGCTCGCCGAGGCGGCGGACTCCACCCGGACCGACCTGTACTTCGAGGCGGCCGTGGCCGGCGCTATCCCCGTGATCGGACCCCTGCGGCGATCCATGGCGGGTGACCAGGTCGAGCGGGTCCTGGGCATCGTCAACGGCACCACCAACTACATCCTCTCGGAGATGGGATCCACGGGCGCCGACTACTCGGAGACCCTCGCGGAGGCGTCCCGGCTGGGGTACGCCGAGGCCGACCCGACCGCGGACGTGGAGGGTTACGACGCGGCGGCCAAGGCCGCGATCCTCGCCTCGATCGCCTTCCACAGCCGGGTCACCGCCGGGGACGTCTACCGGGAGGGGATCTCCCGGATCTCCCCCGACGACTTCGCCTCGGCCCGGGACATGGACTGCACGATCAAGCTCCTCGCGATCTGCGAGAAGCTGCGCCGGGCGGACGGGACCGAGGCGGTGTCCGCGCGCGTGTACCCGGCGCTGCTGCCCGACGACCATCCGCTCGCCACGGTCAACGGAGCCTTCAACGCGGTGGTGGTCGAGGCCCAGGCGGCCGGCCGGCTGATGTTCTACGGACAGGGTGCCGGCGGGGCCCCGACCGCGTCGGCCGTCCTCGGTGACATGGTCGCCGCCGCACGCAACAAGGTGGACTCGGGTCGAGCCCCCGGCGAATCCACCTACGCGGCCCTGCCCGTGGCCTCGATGGACGAGGTCTCCACCCGCTACCACGTGCGGATGCGCGTGGCCGACAAGCCCGGTGTCCTGGCACTGGTGGCGGCCGAGTTCTCGCGCCACGGCGTATCGATCGCGCAGGTCCGCCAGACCGAGGTCGAGGTGCCCGAGGCCGAGGTCGACGATTCCGAGCCCACCGCCGAACTCACCGTCCTGACCCACAGGGCCTCCGAGCGCGCGCTCGCCGACACCGTCGCCGCGCTCTCCGACCAGGACGCGGTCACGGTCATCACCAGCGTCATCCGACTCGAGGGAGTGGACACCGAATGAACACCACCCACAAGCCCGTACACACCCGCTGGCCGGGCCTCATCGAGGCGTACCGCGACCGGCTCCCGATCGGCCCGGACTGGGAGCCCGTCACCCTCTTCGAGGGCGCGACGCCTCTCCTCCCGGCGACGTACCTCTCCGAGCTGACCGGGTGCGAGGTGTACCTGAAGGTCGAGGGGCTGAACCCGACCGGGTCCTTCAAGGACCGCGGGATGACCATGGCCGTGACCGACGCCAAGGCGCGGGGCCAGAGGGCCGTGCTGTGTGCCTCGACGGGCAACACGTCGGCGTCCGCGGCGGCATACGCCACGCGTGCCCGGATGGGCTGCGCGGTGCTGATCCCGCAGGGCAAGATCGCCGCCGGGAAGCTGGCGCAGGCGGTCATGCACGGTGCCACGATCATCCAGGTCGACGGCAACTTCGACGACTGCCTGGAACTGGCGCGCAAGACCACCGCGACCTATGCGGAGATCGGGCTGGTCAACTCGGTCAACCCGGTGCGGATCGAGGGCCAGAAGACCGCCGCGTTCGAGATCGTCGACGTGCTGGGACGGGCCCCCGACCTCCATTTCCTCCCGGTCGGCAACGCGGGCAACATCACCGCGTACTGGAAGGGGTACAGCGAGTACCACGCGGACGGGATCATCGCGGCGCGGCCGCGGATGATGGGAGTCCAGGCGGCCGGCGCGGCACCCCTCGTCGACGGCGCCCCGGTCAAGAACCCGGAGACCATCGCGACGGCCATCCGGATCGGATCCCCGGCGTCGTGGGACGGCGCCGTGACCGCCCGCGACGAGTCGGGGGGGAGCTTCCGCAAGCGGACCGACGAGCAGATCCTCGAGGCGTACCGCATGGTCGCCGGCAGGGACGGCGTGTACGTGGAGCCGGCCTCGGCGGCGTCGGTCGCGGGGCTGCTCGACGCCCACTCGAACGGGGAGCTCGAGGCGGGGCAGACCATCGTCTGCACCGTCACCGGAAACGGCCTCAAGGACCCGGACACCGCGCTCCTGGGGATGCCCGAGGTCGAGCCCATCCCCGTCGACCCGTCGGCCGTCGCCGGCGCGCTCGGCCTGGAGTGAGCGAGGTGCACGGATCCGGTCCCGAGGTCTTCGGCAGTTCCGGCGGGCGCATCCTCCCGGTCGGTCGTGCGGTCACGGTGGAGGTCCCCGCGTCGAGCGCCAACCTCGGTCCGGGATTCGACGCCCTCGGCGTGGCGCTCGGCCTGTACGACACCATCACGGTGACGGTCATCGAGTCCGGGCTCGAGCTCGAGGTGTCGGGTGAGGGCGCCGGGGAGGTGCCGACCGACGCGTCGCACCTGGTGGCCAAGGCGGTGGAGGCGGGTCTGCG
This sequence comes from uncultured Dietzia sp., assembly GCF_937873725.1. Taxonomy (GTDB): domain Bacteria; phylum Actinomycetota; class Actinomycetes; order Mycobacteriales; family Mycobacteriaceae; genus Dietzia. The sequence goes on along the minus strand of NZ_CALMYY010000054.1, from coordinate 47,247 downwards.
GGCCGGCGGGATGGGTGCCCCCGGTGTGCGGATCAGCTGTGTCAACGCGATCCCGCATTCGCGGGGACTCGGGTCGTCCGCGTCCGCGGCGGTCGGGGGACTGGTCGCGGCGGACGGACTCATGGGCCGCGTGTTGACCGACGATCGCCTGGTCCAGCTCGCGAGCGAGTTCGAGGGACACCCGGACAACGCGGCGGCGAGCGTGCTCGGGGGCGTGGTGGTCTCGTGGACCGAGCGCTCGGCGAGGACCGTGACGTATCGCGCGGTGCGGATGGACGTGGACCCGTCGATCGTCGCCACCGTGCTCGTGCCGGAGGAGACGTCCTCGACGGCCCAGACCCGGGGTCTGCTCCCCGAGACCGTCCCGCACGAGGACGCGGCCTTCAACGCCAGCCGGGCCGCCCTGATGTCGGTGGCCCTCGCGTCGCACCCCGAGTTCCTGCTGGCCGCCACCGAGGACCGGCTGCACCAGGGCTACCGGGCCCCGGCGCTCGTGGGCACCACCGAGTGGATCCGACGGCTCCGCGAGCGGGGCCTGGCGGCGACGGTCTCCGGGGCGGGGCCCACGGTCCTGGTCCTGGACACCGCGTCGCTCCCGGTCGACCTGCGTCGGGAGGCCGAAGCCCAGGGGTGGAGGGTCCTGGATCTGAGGATCGCCGACGGCGCGCGGGTGGTCCCGGACGCCTGAGGGCCGGGCCGCGTCGGTCCGGTCAGCGCGTGGTACCGGGCGAGATCGTGGTGACCGCGTAGGCGCCGGAGGCGTGGAGGGAGCGGATCTCGCGCTTGTCGAACTTGCCCACCGACGTGCGCGGGATGTCCTCGACGAACGCCCAGTGGTCCGGTCGTTTCCACAGGTCCAGCGTCCCGTGCAAGCCCTCCCACAGGGAGCGGGCGGTGGCGTTGGCCCCGGACTTGAGCTGGATCAGCACGAGCGGCCGGTTGCCCCACCGCTCGTCGGGCACGCCGACCACCGCGGCGTCGGCGACCCGGTCGTCCGTCAGCACGGCGTGTTCGAGCTCGACGGAGGAGATGAGCTCCCCGCCGGAGGCGATGATGTCATCCACCCGGTCCACCACGTCGAGATACCCCTTCGGCGAGATGGTGGCCATGTCGCCGGTGCGCAGCCAGCCGTCGACAAAGCGGTCGGTGGCCGCGTCGCCGAGATATCGCGCCGTCACCCACGGCCCCCGGATCTGGAGTTCCCCGACCGACCACCCGTCATCCGGCAGCACCCTGCCCTCGTCCACCACGCGCGCCTGGACGCCGGCGGGGAACCTCCCCTGTCCGAGGATCTGGGCCCGCCGCTCGGTCGCGGACGAGTGCGGGTCGGCCCGGGCGAACGTGGCGATCGGGCTGGACTCGGTGAGGCCGTAGGCCTGCAGGACGGTCACCCCGTGGCGTTCCACCCAGGCGTCGAGGAGGGCCTCGGGGAGAGCGGAACCGCCCACGAGCACTTCTCCCAGGTGGCCGACCGGCTGCGGGTGGTTCTCCAACCACCGCAGCAGCCGTTGGAGCGACGCGGGGGTGGTGGCCATCTTGTTGGGGCGGTGGGTGGCCAGGAGGCCGGCCAGGTCCCGGCCCGTGACCAACGCCTGTCCGGGGCGGGGGCGTGCGGTGATGAGGCTCGCTCCGGCCATGAACGCGGCGTACGGGAGTCCCCAGGACATGACGTGGAACATCGGCACGGTCGTGAGAACGGAGTCGCCGCTGGTCAGGGCTGCGCTCTCGGCCATGCACATCTGCATGGAGTGCAGCCAGATGGAGCGGTGGGTGTAGGCCACGGCCTTGGAGGTCCCGGTGGTGCCCGAGGTGTACGCGATCGCCGCGGCGGTGCGCTCGTCGAGATCCGGCCAGGGGTAGGTGGTGGGGTGCCCGTCGAGGAGGGTCTCGAGGGCGTGGATCCGCGCGGACGAGGCGCCCCCGGTCGCGTCACCGCCAGCGGGGGGCAGGTCGGAGTCGACGACGACGAGGTGGCGCACGTGCTCGAGGTGGGCGGTGACCTCGAGCGCGAGCGGGATCAACTCCGGGTCGACGAGCAGGACGGACACCCGGTTGTCCCGCAGGGCCGAGGCGAGGACGTCACGCGGTTGGAGGATGTTGAGCGGCAGGATGACCGCCCCCATCGACGGGACCGCGAACATCGCCTCGACGACCTCGTTCCGGCTACCCGCCAGCACCGCCACCACGCCGCCCCTGGTGACCCCGAGCTCGGAGAGGGCGTGGGCGGTGGCGGCCGCGCGCGCGGCGATCACGTCATACCGCGAGGTCCGGGGTTGGAGGTCGCCCACGAACCCGGTGAGGGTCGACTGCCCGTGGCGCTCGGCGGCGTGCGTGAGGATCCGCGACACGAGCAGGGGCGTGTCCAGCATCGTTCCCAACATCGGACCTCCCCGGAAGTGGCGCGTGACGATGGCTGGAAGGGTACCGGTGATCGGTGCGGGGACCTCCACGGCGGAGCCGACTCGCCAGGGGGACACGCGTGGACGCGGCGTGCGGGTAGTATGCTTCTCTAAGCCACGGACGCCCGGTCGTCCCCGTAGCCCGAGACTGCTCCAGAACACCTTCGTCGCCGCAGGCGGCGTGTGGGTGGGTCCCGGCGGGAGCGGCCGATCGGCGAGTGGCCACCAGGGATCCCGTGCCCGTGAGTGGTTCCCCACCGGAGTGGACGGTCACCATCCCGTCGCCCCGGAAGGCGTCACCTCGAGTGGATCCCCCTCAGACGACTCCACGTCCGGCTCACCCGCCGCCGTGGACGGCCCCAGCGGCCACCCGGGACGCCCAGTCCGCGTCCCGGACAGACGCTCGATGCCAGGCGGCGCTCGCCGCCCCGGTACGAGCCCAGAAAGGACCCCCGTGACCTCGACGGACACCACCTCCACCCCGCCGCAGGGTGCCGCACTGGCAGCGATGCGCCTGGCGGACCTCAAGTCGCTGGCGCAGCAGATGGGCCTCAAGGGCCTCTCCGGCAAGCGCAAGGGCGATCTCGTCGCGATGATCGACGGCGCCCGCGGCGGGAAGGCCCCCGCCGCAGCCCAGTCGGCGCCCGCCGCGCAGGAACCCCGGCGCGAGGAGCAGCCCCGGCGCCAGCAGTCCCAGTCCCGCGACGAGGGTCAGCGCGACGAGGGGCAGCGCGACGAGGGTCAGCGGGGCGAGGATGCGCGGTCGAGCGACGACGCCCAGGATCGCGACGGCAAGCAGTCCCAGGGGGACCGGCCGCGTCGCGCCGACGGTGGCGGGGGAGACGGTCAGAACCAGGCCCAGAACCAACGCCGGAACCAGGGGCAGGATCAGAACCAGGGCAACCGTCAGCGTCGCGGCGGCCAGAACCGGGACGACCAGGGATCCGGACAGCAGAACGGGCGCAACCGCGATCAGCAGAACCGCGACCAGCAGGGCGCCCGCAACCGCGATCAGCAGGCCGACGACTCGAACCAGGGCAACCAGGGCGGCGACAACGGTCCGCGCGGGGACGGCCAGAACCGGGACGACGACGGCAGCGGCCGGGGTCGCCGGAGCCGTCGTCGGCGCGAGCGCAACCGTGGTGGCGGCGGCGGCCGCCCGGTGGAGGGCGAGACCGAGGTGCGGGAGGACGACGTCCTCCAGCCCGTCGCCGGCATCCTCGACGTGCTCGACAACTACGCGTTCGTCCGCACCTCCGGCTACCTCGCGGGCTCGAACGACGTCTACGTCTCCATGAACATGATCCGCAAGCACGGCCTCCGCCGCGGCGACGCGGTCACCGGCGCGGTCAAGACGCCCCGCGAGGGCCAGCCCGAGGGGCAGGGCGGCGGTCAGGGAGGCCAGGGCGGCCAGGGCGCGAAGAACCGCGCGAAGTTCAACCCGCTGGTCCGGATCGACTCGGTCAACGGGGGACCGGTCGATCAGGCCCGGAACCGTCCGGATTTCAGCAAGCTCACCCCGCTCTACCCCAACCAGCGACTGCGGCTGGAGACCGAGAAGAACATCATCTCCACGCGCGTGATCGACCTGATCATGCCGATCGGCAAGGGTCAGCGTGCGCTGATCGTCTCCCCGCCCAAGGCGGGTAAGACCACGATCCTGCAGAACATCGCCAACGCCATCGCGATCAACAACCCGGAATGTCACCTCATGGTGGTCCTCGTGGACGAGCGGCCCGAGGAGGTCACCGACATGCAGCGATCGGTGAAGGGCGAGGTCATCGCCTCGACCTTCGACCGGCCGCCGTCGGATCACACGCAGGTGGCGGAGCTGGCGATCGAGCGGGCGAAGCGCCTGGTGGAGATGGGCCAGGACGTCGTCGTCCTCCTCGACTCCATCACCCGCCTCGGCCGCGCCTACAACAACTCCTCGCCCGCCTCGGGCCGCATCCTCTCCGGTGGCGTCGACTCCACCGCGCTGTACCCGCCCAAGCGCTTCCTCGGCGCGGCGCGCAACATCGAGAACGGCGGCTCCCTGACGATCATCGCCACGGCGATGGTCGAGACCGGGTCGGCGGGCGACACGGTGATCTTCGAGGAGTTCAAGGGCACGGGTAACGCCGAGCTCAAGCTGGACCGGCGCATCGCGGAGCGGCGCGTGTTCCCCGCGGTCGACGTGGGACCGTCGGGCACCCGCAAGGAGGAGTTGCTGATGACGCCCGAGGAGGCCGGCATCATGCACAAACTCCGCCGGGTCCTCTCGGGGCTCGACTCGCACCAGGCGATCGACCTGCTCATGTCCCAGCTCCGCAAGACCAACACCAACTACGAGTTCCTGCTGCAGGTGGCCAAGACCACGCCGAGCCTGCCGCAGGACGAGGAGTGACGCAGCCCCCGGGGCGGTCCCCGTCCTCGATCGACGACGTCCTCTCCGAGTACGGGGGGCTCGAGGCGCAGTTGTCGGACCCTGCCCTGCACGAGGACGCGGCCGCGGCGCGGAGGGTGGGCAAGCGATTCGCCGAGCTCACGCCCGTGGTCCAGTGCCACCGGGCGCTGGTGTCGACCCGGGACGACCTCGAGGCGGCGCGGGAGCTCGCCCACGAGGATTCCTCCTTCCACGCGGAGGCCGAGCGCCTGGGCGCGGAGGCGGCCGCGCTCGAGTCGAAGCTCGCGGACCTGCTGGCACCACGCGATCCCCACGACGCGGACGACGTGCTCATGGAGATCAAGTCCGGCGAGGGCGGCGAGGAGTCCGCGCTGTTCGCCGCCGACCTGGCCCGCATGTACACGCGGTACGCGGAGAAGCACGGCTGGGTGGTGGAGGTCCTCGGGGTGACCGAGTCCGACCTGGGGGGGTACAAGGACGCCTCCTTCTCCATCCGGTCCCGGCAGCCCTCACGCGACGGCGTGTGGGCGCGACTGAAGTTCGAGGGAGGCGTGCACCGCGTCCAGCGCGTCCCGGTGACCGAGTCCCAGGGGCGGGTCCACACGTCCGCGGCCGGGGTGCTGGTGTTCCCCGAGCCGGAGGACGTGGGCCCGGTCGAGATCGACGAGTCGGACCTGCGGATCGACGTCTACCGGTCATCGGGCAAGGGCGGCCAGGGCGTCAACACCACCGATTCGGCGGTGCGGATCACGCACCTGCCGACCGGCACCGTCGTCACGTGTCAGAACGAGCGCAGCCAGCTGCAGAACAAGGCGCGCGCGATGCAGGTCCTCGCCGCCCGGCTCCAGTCCGCGGCGGAGGAGGCGGCGAGCGCCGAGGCCTCCGAAGGACGGGCCACCCAGGTGCGGACCGTCGACCGCTCCGAGCGGATCCGCACCTACAACTTCCCCGAGAACCGCATCGCGGATCACCGTGTCGGATTCAAGGCACACAACCTGGACTCGGTCCTCGACGGCGATCTCGACGCGGTGCTCGATGCGCTCGCCGACGAGGACCGGCGCCGGCGCATGGAAAGCGCGTAGGCCGTGGACGCCCAGCCGGCCCCGGCCGCGGTGACCGGGGTCGTCAGGTCGGCGGCCCGGGCTCTGCGGTCCGCCGGCGTCGACTCCGCGCTCGCCGAGGCGCAGCTGATCTGCGCCCACGTCCTCGGCGTCGACCGCTCCGCGCTGCCGCTGGCGGACGGTCTGGACCCCGCCGAGGTGGCGGAGGTCGGCCGGATCGTCGCCGCCCGCGCCCGCGACCGCACCCCGCTCCAGTACCTCCTGGGGCGTGCGACCTCGGGTCGGCTCGACCTCGCGGTGGGCCCGGGCGTCTTCATCCCGCGGCCGGAGACCGAGCTCCTGGTGGAGAACGCCCTCGCCGCGCTGCCGGCGCCGGGCGAGGGGCCGGGACCGATCGTCGTGGACCTCTGCGCGGGGAGCGGGACCCTCGCGCTCGAGATCGCCCACGCCCGCCCCGACGCGTACGTCCACGCGGTCGAGCTGCACGGACCGGCGCTCGAGTGGCTCCGGCGCAACGCCGGCGAGCGGGCCGCCGCCGGGGACACCCCGGTCGAGGTCCACGCGGCGGACGCCACCGATCCCGCTCTGCTGCCGGACCTGCGGGGCAGGGTCGCCGCGGTCGTGGCCAACCCGCCCTACATCCCGCAGACCGACGACCTCCCGGCCGACGTCCTCGGGCACGAGCCGGCGACCGCGCTCTTCGGGGGTGCCGACGGTCTGGTCGTCATCACGCCGCTGGTCCACGTCGCGGCCGGGCTCCTCGCCCCGGGCGGCCATCTGGCCGTCGAGCACGACGACGCGACCGGCGCCGCGGTCGCGGCGGTCGTCTGCGCGCAGGGGGGCTTCGGTAACGTGGACCAGCACACCGACCTCGCGGGACGTCCGCGGTTCGTCACCGCGACGAGACGCGCCGAGACCGACGACGACGAGGTCGACCAGACAGTCCGGAAGGGGATCACCCGGTGACCATCACCTACGACTGCACCGAGGACACCGGCCGGGAGGTCGGGCTCAGCGCGGCGGCGGGCGCCCTCCGCGCGGGTCGCCTGGTCGTGACCCCGACCGACACGCTGTACGGCATCGCCGCCGACGCCTTCGATCCGGACGCCGTCACCCTCCTGCTCTCGGCCAAGCGCCGCGGCCACGACATGCCGGTCCCGGTCCTGGTGGGCTCGTGGGAGACGATCGACGGGCTGGTCGTGGGCACCCCCGCCCCCGCCCGCGACCTCATCCGCGCCTTCTGGCCCGGTGGTCTGAGTCTGATCGTGCACCAGGCGCCGTCGTTGAACTGGAACCTCGGGCACACCAGCGGCACCGTCATGCTCCGCATGCCGCTGCACCCGGTCGCGATCGAGCTCCTCCGCGAGGTCGGCCCGCTCGCGGTCTCGAGCGCCAACGTCTCCGGACAGCCGCCGGCCACCACGGTGGGCCAGGCGCGGGAACAGCTCGGCGACTCGGTCGCCGTCTACCTCGACGGCGGCCCCTGCGCGGTGGGCCAACCCTCGACGATCGTCGATCTCACGGGATCCGCGCCACGCATCGTCCGCGAGGGGGCGGTGTCCGCCGACCGGATCGGGGAGGTCCTCGGCACCGACCCCGCGGCCCTGCGCGGCTGACCCGTGGGAATCGGGGTCCCGTTCCGCGAGCTCCTGCTCATCGGGGTCACCGCTGCCCTGGTCACCTTCATCGTCACCGGCCTGGTCAGGGGAGTCGCCCCCGCTATCGGCGGCCTCGCCTACCCCCGCGACCGCGACGTCCACGTTGTCCCCACGCCGCGACTGGGCGGGGTGGGGATCTTCACCGGGATGCTGGTCGCGGTGTTCCTCGCGGCGCAGCTGCCGGCCCTCAACCGCGGGTTCCCGCCCTTCGCCCCCGACGTCGAGGCCACGATCGTCGCCGGCGGCCTGATCGTGCTGGTGGGGATCGTCGACGACATCCTCGGCATCGGCGCGGTGACCAAACTCGCCGGTCAGGCCGCCGCCGCGGGCGTCCTGGTGGCCATGGGGGTGTCGTGGACCCTCGTGTACCTCCCGTTCGGCGACGGCAACATCCTCGTCCTGGACCAGCTCCAGGCCGGGTTGCTCACGGTGGTGTTCACCCTGACCATCGTCAACGCGATGAACTTCGTCGACGGGCTGGACGGACTCGCGGCCGGGCTCGGGGCCATCGCGGCGATCGCGATCTGCGTCTTCTCGGTGGGGATCATGCTCGATCAGGGCGGCACGGTGGGCGCGTATCCGCCGGCGCTGGTCACGGCGGTCCTCGCCGGCGCGCTCCTGGGGGTCCTGCCCCACAACTTCCAGCCCGCCCGGATCTTCATGGGCGACTCGGGATCGATGCTCATCGGCCTGGTGCTGGCGGCCGCCTCCACCAGCGCGTCCGGCAAGATCTCGCAGAGCCTGTACGGGCCGCAGGAGATGATCGTCCTGCTCTCGCCGGTGATCGTGGTGGCCGCGGCGATGTTCGTCCCCATGCTCGATCTGGTCATGGCCGTGGTCCGGCGGGTCGGGGCCGGGCGGAGCCCGTTCGCCCCGGACAAGATGCACCTGCATCACCGGCTGCTCGACCTCGGTCATTCCCATCGGCGCGTCGCCCTCGTCATCTACGCCTGGGTCTCGCTCATCGCCTTCGGAGCGGTCGGGGCGACCATGCTCCCGTCCGAGGTGATGGTCCCGCTCGCCGCCGCGGGGCTCATCGCCGTCCTGGCCGCCACCCTGGTCCCGCGACTGCGGAGCATCCGCGGGGAGGACCACTCCGGGAGTCCCTCCGGCTCCCGCTAGGCTGGGCCACATGACGGAGACACCCCCGCAGCCCGCCGAGAGCGCCCACACCGCCGGACTACGCAAGGCGCTCACGCTCGGCACGGCCGCCCTGGCCGTGTTGATGCTGCTCAGTGCGGGCCTGTGGGGGGCGCTCGACGGCACCCCCGGACTGTGGGGCGCCCTGTTGGGGGCCGCGATCGGTGGGGTGTTCGTCCTCCTCACCGCGGTGGTGGTGGTCGCGACGGCGCAGACCTCGCCCAACGTCACCGGGGCCGTACTCCTCGGGACGTGGCTGCTCAAACTCATCGTGGCGATCGGCGTGGTGGCGGCGTTGAAACCCCTGGACTTCTACTCCAGGCGAGCGTTCGCGCTCACGCTCGTCGTGGCGATGATCGTCGTCCTGGCCACCGAGACGGTCGCGATCATTCGTCACAAGGCGCCGGCCGTGGAACCCGTCACCGGGGACTGAGCGCAGTCACGCCGCGGGGCGGCCCGGCACGCCCCTCCGGGGGTGCGCCCCGGTGAGGTCAGACACCCGGGTCTTTGTTACGATGCTCCGTGGCGGGAAACCGGGATGAGGGCGCGTCGCGAGAGCGGCCGAGATCCCCTCGGGCCCGCCGGGTTCCCTGCACGTGAACCGAAGCGAATGACACAGACCACCGTCTGAAGAAGGCGGCCCGAACAGGGGAGAGAACGCTGAGCACGTCACTGCTGGCATTCAAGGGCGAGTTCCACCCGCCTTCACTCAACGACTTCTTCCCGCCGGCGGTGCTGTTCGAGGGCACCCCGTTCGAGTTGGACCGGCTGATGATCATCCGCGTCCTCGTGGGCGTGCTCGTCGCCCTGCTGTTCTACGTGGGTATGCGCGGCGCGAAGATCGTCCCGAAGGGCTTCCAGAACGTGGTCGAGATCGCCCTCGACTTTGTCAAGACCTACATCTCGGACGACATCATCGGCAAGAAGGACGGCGACCGGTTCCTCCCGATCATCGCCACCATCTTCTTCCTCACGTTGTTCATGAACATCCCGGCCGTGATCCCCGGCCTCAACATCTCGCCCAACGCCAGGATCGGTATGCCCCTGGTCATGGCGCTGGTGGTCTACGTGGTGTTCATCTACGCGGGCGCCAAGAAGTACGGCTTCTTCTCCTTCGTGGGCAAGTCGATCGTCGTCCCGAACCTCCCCCCGGCCCTCCACCTGCTGGTGGTGCCGATCGAGTTCATCTCGACCTTCGTCCTGCGCCCGGCCACGCTCACGATCCGTCTCATGGCCAACATGCTCGCCGGCCACATCATGATCGTGCTGCTGTTCTCCGCCACGAACTTCTTCTTCTGGCAGTTCAACGGCTGGACCGCCGTCAGCCTCGTGACCATCATCGTGGCCGTGGCGTTCACCTTCTTCGAGCTGCTGGTGATCTTCCTGCAGGCGTACATCTTCGCCCTGCTCGCCGCGGTGTACATCGACCTGTCGCTCCACGCCGACAGTCACTAGAGACTTCCGGCGCCACTGAGCGCCGGGACACACAGACCACTCCGACGACCGAGTGCGGACATCCCGTACCGGCCATCTGAAAGGGAACGGAAAACCCACATGGATATCGTCACTCTCGCCCAGGCTGCCGAGACAATCGAGACCACGGCCAAGGGCTACGGCGCCATCGGTTACGGCCTCGCCGCCATCGGCCCCGGCATCGGCATCGGCATCGTCGTCGGTAAGACCATCGAAGGCATGGCACGTCAGCCCGAGATGGCCGGCCAGCTCCGCACCACGATGTTCCTGGGCATCGCGTTCACCGAGGCCCTCGCGCTCATCGGTATCGTCACCGGCTTCATCTTCTGATCGCCGACTGGCGCAAGGTCAACGACATGAATCCGATCCACATCCTCGCCGCCGGCGAGGGCGAAGGGCTCCCCCTCGAGGAGACGCCCAACGTCCTGACCCCGGCGCTGTACGACATCGTCTGGTCGCTGATTCCCTTCGCTGTCGTCCTCTTCGTGTTCTGGAAGTTCGTCCTCCCGATGTTCAAGCGGGTCCTGGACGAGCGGAGCGAGCGCATCGAAGGCGGCATCGAGCGGGCGGAGGCGGCTCAGTCCGAGGCGAAGGCCGCCCTGGACAAGTACAACGCCCAGCTCGCGGAAGCCCGCGTCGAGGCCGCCAAGATCCGTGACGACGCGCGCGCCCAGGGGCAGCAGATCATCGCGGACATGAAGGCCGAGGCGAACCTCGAGAAGGACCGCATCGTCGCGGCGGGCGAGCAGCAGCTCAACGCGCAGCGTCAGCAGATCGTCTCGGAACTCCGCGGCGACCTCGGACGTCAGTCGATCGATCTCGCTGAGCGTCTCATGGGTGAGCAGCTGTCCGACTCGGTCCACCGTTCGGGCACCATCGACCGTTTCCTCGCCGACCTCGACCGGGTCGCCGGCGCGGGCCAGAAGTAAGGAAGTAGCTGACTATGCACGCAGCAAGCCGCGACGCCCTCGAGCAGTCCCGGTCGGTCCTGCAGTCCACGCTGTCCGCCAATCCCGCCGGCGGAGCAACCGGAGCCACCGTCGGCGCCGAGCTGTTCCGGGTGGTCGACCTCTTCGAGGGGGAGCGCGCGCTCCGCGTCGCGGTCGCGGACTCCTCCGCTCCGGTCGAGGCCCGACAGGACCTCGCCCGGTCGGTCCTGGGCTGGAAGATCGACGAGGCGACCCTCTCGGTCGTGCTTGCTGCGGTCGCATCGTCGTGGTCCACCCCGCGTGACCTGCGGGAAAGCCTCGTGGTGCTCGGCCGGGAGGCGCTGTTGCTCTCGGCTCGCGAGCAGGGCCAGCTCGGTGTGGTCGAGGACGAGCTCTTCCGGCTCGGACGGATCGTGGCCGGCGACCCGCAGTTCGAGCAGGCGTTGTCCGACCGGTCCACCACGGCGGACGACAAGCGTGCGCTCCTCGGTCAGGTCTTGTACGGCAAGGTCACCGCCGTCACCGAGGCTCTCGCCTCGCAGGCCGTGACCCGCCCACAGGGGATGCCGGCGGATGACATCGACGCGCTCTCGCGGCTCGCCGCGGAGCTCCAGGGCCGGTCCGTGGCGGTCGTCACCTCCGCCACGGAGCTCTCGGAGGGTCAGCAGGAGACGCTGTCGCGCACACTCGCCGGGATCTACGGGCGTGAGATGGCGGTGCACGTCGAGGTCGACCCGGCCGTGCTCGGCGGAATGGTGATCCATGTCGGTGACGAGGTCATCGACGGATCGCTCGCCGGGCGGCTGTCCGCCGTGAGGCGGGCACTCCCGTAACCGGTAGTCGGGGCCGACGAACCGACGAGCAGCGGTCGCACACGGTCGATGCTCACCTGAAAAAGACAAGTCCAGACCACTTTAGTGAGAGCAGGAATGACATGGCGGAGCTGACTATCTCCTCCGACGAGATTCGTAGCGCGATTGCGAACTACACCTCCAGCGTCTCGACCGAGGCGTCCCGCGAGGAGGTCGGTATCGTCACCGACACGGGCGACGGCATCGCCCACATCAGCGGGCTGCCGTCCGCGATGGCCAACGAGCTCCTGGAGTTCCCGGGTGGCGTCCTCGGCGTCGCGCTGAACCTCGAGGATCGAGAGATCGGCGCGGTGATCCTGGGTAACTACGACCAGATCGCCCAGGGCCAGGAAGTGCGCCGCACCGGAGAGGTCCTCTCCGTGCCCGTCGGCGACGGCTTCCTCGGACGCGTCGTCAACCCGCTCGGTCAGGCGATCGACGGCCTGGGCGAGATCGAGGCGGCCGGCACCCGCGCGCTCGAGCTCCAGGCCCCGTCCGTGCTGGAGCGCCAGCCCGTCGAGGAACCCATGCAGACCGGCATCAAGGCGATCGACGCCATGACGCCGATCGGTCGCGGCCAGCGGCAGCTCATCATCGGTGACCGCAAGACGGGCAAGACCGCCGTCTGCATCGACGCGATCCTCAACCAGAAGGCGAACTGGGAGTCGGGCGACAAGACCAAGCAGCTGCGGTGCATCTACGTCGCGATCGGTCAGAAGGGCTCCACCATCGCGGGCGTCAAGGCGACCCTCGAGGAGCACGGCGCGATGGAGTACACCACCATCGTCGCCGCCCCCGCCTCCGACTCCGCCGGCTTCAAGTGGCTCGCGCCGTTCACCGGCTCGGCGATCGGCCAGCACTGGATGTACGAGGGCGCCCACGTCCTCGTCGTGTTCGACGACCTGTCCAAGCAGGCCGACGCCTACCGCGCGATCTCCCTGCTGCTCCGCCGCCCGCCGGGTCGTGAGGCCTACCCGGGTGACGTCTTCTACCTGCACTCCCGCCTGCTGGAGCGGTGCGCCAAGCTGTCCGACGCGATGGGTGGTGGTTCGATGACCGGGCTGCCGATCATCGAGACCAAGGCCAACGACGTCTCGGCGTTCATCCCGACCAACGTCATCTCCATCACCGACGGCCAGGTCTTCCTCGAGTCTGACCTGTTCAACCGCGGTGTGCGGCCCGCCGTCAACGTGGGTATCTCCGTCTCCCGAGTCGGTGGCGCCGCGCAGACCAAGGGCATGAAGAAGGTCTCCGGCTCGCTGCGCCTCGACCTGGCGGCGTTCCGCGACCTCGAGTCGTTCGCCACGTTCGCCTCGGACCTCGACGCGGCCTCCAAGGCGCAGCTCGAGCGGGGCCAGCGTCTGGTCGAGATCCTCAAGCAGGATCAGAGTTCGCCGGTCGCCGTGGAGGACCAGATCGTCTCGATCTACCTCGCGGGCGAGGGCTTCTACGACTCCGTGCCGGTCGAGGACGTGCGGCGCTTCGAGAACGAACTCCTCGAGACCCTGCATCACAGCGCGTCGGACGTGTACGGCCAGATCGACGGCGGCGGGGCGCTCTCGGACGAGTCCAAGGCCACCCTTGAGGCCAAGACCAACGAGTTCAAGGAGGGCTTCGTGGCCTCCGACGGCTCGCGGGTGGTCAACGAGCCCGAGGCCGAGGCGCTCTCGGAGGACGAGATCGATCGCGAGACCCTCACGGTGACCAAGAAGAAGAAGGCCTGAGGCCTGCGATGACAGCCATCCGAGTCAAGGCCGAGAGGAGTGTGATCTGACGCCATGGCGAACTTGCGCGAACTACGCGACCGGATCAAGTCGGTCAACTCGACCAAGAAGATCACCAAGGCCCAGGAGTTGATCGCGACCTCGCAGATCTCCAAGGCCCAGGCGAGGGTCGCGGAGGCCCAGCCGTTCGCGGACCAGATCACGGCGATCCTCACCGACCTCGCCACGGCGTCGTCGGTCAAGCACAGGATGCTCAACGAGCCCGAGGACGCCACGCGTTCCGCGGTGCTCGTGGTGACCTCGGACCGCGGCATGTGTGGTGGCTACAACCACAACGTGCTCAAGGAGGCGGCCGAGCTGATCGCCTTCCTCGAGGAGGCCGGCCGCGAGGTCGACATCTACGTGCTGGGGAACAAGGGGATCGTCTACTACACCTTCCGCGAGGTCGAACTCGCCGGATCGTGGCACGGACACTCCCAGAAGCCCGTGTACCAGGAGGCCCGCCCGGCGTTCCAGTTGCTCTCGGCGGCGTTCGCGGCCGGCGGGGAGTCCACGTTCGACGCCGCCGAGTTCCTCGGCGACGGCTACGAGGGCGACACCACCCGTCAGGGCGTCGACGAGGTCCACATCGTCTACACCCAGTTCAAGTCCATGCTCACCCAGACCCCGCGGGCGCGGCGCCTGGCCCCGATCGAGACCCGTGTCGAGATCGAGGAGCTGGATCTGGGCGAGGACATGCTCGACACGTCCAAGTCGGACTTCAAGCCCGAGGTGACGTTCGAGCCGGACGCGGACACCCTGCTCGACAACCTCCTCCCGAGGTACATGTCGACCCGCGCCTTCGCCTCCCTCCTCGAGTCGGCGGCGTCCGAGTCGGCGGCGCGACGGACGGCGATGAAGTCGGCGACGGACAACGCGACCGAACTGGTGGAAGGCCTGAGCCGCGAGGCCAACCAGGCCCGCCAGGCACAGATCACCCAGGAAATCAGCGAGATTGTCGGTGGCGCTGGCGCGCTCGCCGCTAGCGCAGGAAGTGACTAAGCAATGACCACAGCTGTTACCGATCAGAGCACGACGGGCACGGCCGGTCTCACCGGTCGCGTTGCCCGCGTCCTGGGTGCGGTCGTCGACGTGGAGTTCCCGCGCGGCGCCCTCCCGGCCCTCTTCAACGCCCTCACCGCCGAGATCACCCTCTCGTCGGTCGCCAAGACGGTGACCTTCGAGGTCGCCCAGCACCTGGGCGACAACATGGTGCGCTGCATCTCCATGCAGTCCACCGACGGTCTCGTCCGCGGGGCCGAGGTCGTCGACTCCGGCAAGCCGATCTCGGTGCCGGTGGGCGACGTCGTCAAGGGCCACGTGTTCAACGCCCTGGGCGACTGCCTCGACGCGCCCGGCACCGGCCGGGACGGCGAGCAGTGGGGCATCCACCGCGACCCGCCGGCCTTCGACCAGCTCGAGGGCAAGACGGAGATCCTCGAGACCGGCGTCAAGGTCATCGACCTGCTGACCCCGTACGTCAAGGGCGGCAAGATCGGCCTCTTCGGCGGTGCCGGTGTCGGCAAGACCGTGCTCATCCAGGAGATGATCACCCGCATCGCGCGTGAGTTCTCCGGCACCTCGGTGTTCGCCGGCGTCGGCGAGCGCACCCGTGAGGGAACCGACCTCTTCCTCGAGATGGAGGAGATGGGGGTCCTCCAGGACACCGCCCTGGTGTTCGGTCAGATGGACGAGCCGCCGGGGACGCGTATGCGCGTCGCCCTCTCGGCCCTGACGATGGCCGAGTACTTCCGTGACGTGCAGGGACAGGACGTCCTCCTGTTCATCGACAACATCTTCCGGTTCACGCAGGCCGGTTCCGAGGTGTCGACCCTGCTCGGCCGCATGCCGTCCGCCGTCGGCTACCAGCCGACCCTGGCGGACGAGATGGGTGAGCTCCAGGAGCGCATCACCTCGACGCGCGGTCGGTCGATCACCTCGCTGCAGGCGATCTACGTCCCCGCGGACGACTACACGGACCCGGCCCCGGCGACGACCTTCGCCCACCTCGACGCCACCACGGAGCTCTCCCGCTCCATCGCGTCGAAGGGCATCTACCCGGCCGTCGACCCGCTCACCTCGACCTCCCGGATCCTCGAGCCGGGCATCGTCGGCGAGGATCACTACCGCGTGGCGCAGCAGGTCATCCAGATCCTCCAGAAGTACAAGGAACTGCAGGACATCATCGCCATCCTCGGTATGGACGAACTGTCGGAGGAGGACAAGGTCACCGTCCAGCGTGCTCGTCGTCTCGAGCGCTTCCTCGGCCAGAACTTCCTCGTCGCGGAGAAGTTCACCGGTCAGGTCGGCTCGGTCGTTCCGCTCGCGGACACCATCGAGGCGTTCGACAAGCTCTGCAAGGGCGAGCTCGACCACCTCCCGGAGCAGGCCTTCAACGGCATCGGCGGTCTGGACGACGTCGAGGCGGCCGCCAAGAAGCTCGCGGGGAAGTGACCACAGAGCATGGCTGACATCGAAGTCGAGTTCGTCACGGTCGAGCGCCGTTTCTGGTCCGGTAGCGCGTCCATGGTGGTCGCCAAGACCACCGAGGGCGAGATCGGCATCCAGTCCGGGCACGAGCCTGTGCTCGGCGAGCTGGACGCCGGTGGAACCGTGACCGTCTACACGGACGAGGGCAAGAAGGTCGCCGCCGTCCAGGGTGGATTCCTGTCCGTCACGGCGACCAAGGTCAGTATCCTCGGCGAGTCCGCCGAGTGGTCACAGGACATCGACCGCTCGGCGGCCGAGAGGGCATTGTCCGAGGCCGGCGACGACGCCGCGGCGATCGCCGCGGCACAGGGTCGCCTGCGCGCGGTGGAGAAGGCCGGCGCCTGACACGTCTGGGCCACGCCCGTCGACCACGGCCGCGGCCACCGGAAGGGGTTGAGCAGAGTGGCGACTACCGGGATCGTTCTCGGTGGCGTCGTGCTGCTCGTGCTGCTCCCGGTGGCCGCGGCCGTGGTGTATCGGCTGGTGGTCAACCTGGGGGACTCCACATCGGTGCTCGTCAGACGCGCCGGGGAGGACGCGTGGAGGCACGGCGCCATCCGGTACTCCGACACGGACGTGGCGTTCTACCGCCTGCTGAGCGTCCGGTTCGGCGCGGACGTACGGCTCGACCGTCGGTCGCTGACCCTGGGGTCGAGGCGGCAGCCCACCGGCCACGAGTTCGACGTCGCGGAGGTCGGGGAGATGATCGTCTCCTTCTCCGGCCACGACCGCAGGGGCAGGGTGCGAGAAGGCGAACTCTGCGCGGGCCCCGCCACGCTGACCGGGCTGCTCGCGTGGGTGGAGGCGTGCTCCACCGACCAGATCCGCCGCTCGGACCGTCGCCCGGGCTGATGTGCCGGAACGGATACCCGCAGATCGAGGAGGGATGACGTGCGTCTGGTCGTGGCCACGTGCCAGGTCGACTACGTGGGCCGCCTGACGGCCCACCTGCCCATGGCGCCTCGGTTGTTGCTGGTCAAGGCGGACGGCTCGGTGAGCGTCCACGCGGACGACCGGGCGTACAAGCCGCTCAACTGGATGACACCTCCGTGCTCGCTCGTCGAGCAGGACCACCCGGAGAACCCCGATCATCGCCTCTGGGTGGTGGAGAACAAGACCGGGGAACAACTCCGGATCACCGTCGCCGAGGTGCACCACGACTCGGCGCACGAGTTGGGGATCGACCCGGGGCTGGTCAAGGACGGCGTCGAGGCGCACCTCCAGGAGTTGTTGGCCGAGCACATGGAGACGCTCGGGCAGGGGTACCGCCTGGTCCGTCGCGAGTACATGACAGCGATCGGCCCGGTGGACATCCTCGGCCGGGACGCCGACGGCGTCACCGTGGCGGTCGAGATCAAGCGGCGGGGCGAGATCGACGGGGTCGAGCAGCTCACGCGCTACCTGGAACTGCTCAACCGCGACCCGCTGCTCGCACCGGTGAGCGGGGTCTTTGCCGCCCAGGTGATCAAACCCCAGGCCCGGACCCTGGCCGAGGACCGCGGCATCCGCTGTGTGACCCTCGACTACGACTCACTGCGGGGAATCGAGTCGACGGACCTGCGGCTCTTCTGAGGTCGGTGACCGGGATGCCGAGGCGCCACAGGCGGGCGGGCGGGGACCGGCCCGTCCCCCGGCGAGACGGGCTGGGGTCGAGCGACCTCGAGGCCGGCCCGTCCGGCGATCCGGACAGGTATCACGTCCGACGGATCCCGGCGTCGCGCTCCGCCAAGGACTACCGCTGCCCGGGCTGCGACCATGTGGTGCCGGCGGGGACCGGGCACGTGGCGGCCTGGCCGGACAGGCCCGGGGGAGAGGACGAGCGGCGGCACTGGCACAACGGGTGCTGGTCGGGGCGCGGGAGTCGCGGTGTCACCCGCCGGTGGAGCTGAGATCCGGCTCGTGCGGTAGCCCCGCCTCGTGGTCGGCCGGGCGGCCGGGGATCGGCTCGAGGCGGGCGCGGATCCCCGCGAGTTCCGCGATGACGTCCGCGCGCAGCCCCCGCAGCTCCTCGGTGTGTCGGCGCGCCAGCGCCATCAGCCTCTCCGCCTCGGCCCGGGCGCCGTCCACGATGCTCCGCGCGGACTCCTCGGCGGCGCGCCCGGTGGCCGCCGCGGCGCTGACCGACGCGGCCTCCCTGGCCTGGTCCTCACGCAGGGACCGGCTCCGGCGGGCGTCGGCGGCCAGGCGATGGTCCTCGTCGATCCGATCCCGCCGCAGGGCGGCCTCCAGATCCAGCCGCTCCGCCTCGTGCTCGGCCTCGGCGACGATCTGCCCGGCCCTGGACCGGGCGGCCGCGAGGACCGCCTCCTGCCCGTCGCGGACGGCCGACGCCCGGTCGCGGGCGGCGGTGAGCTCGGACTCCGCCTCCCGGCGATCCGCGGCGGCCGCGCGTCGAGCCGAGTCCCGGAGGGTCCACGCCTCCTGCTCCGCGTCCGCGAGGATCCGGTCCGCCGCCGCGTGGGCGGAGTCCCGGATCGACTCGGCTTCCGTGCTCGCGAGCGCGAGCATGGTCGAGAGACGGTCGGCCATCTGCTCGCCCGTGACGGGTGCGCGTCCCAGCTCCGCGACCCGGGCCTCGAGGGCGGAGACCCGCGCCCGTTCCCGGGCCGCCTCGGCGGCGGCGCGCTCGGCTCGCTCCACGGCCGCGTCGCGGTCCGCGCGGAGCAGTCCCGTCTCGGCCTCGAGGCGCGCGAGCGTGGCCGTCACCTGCTCGCGGTCGAAGCCCCTGCGGACCACCGCGAAGGGTTCCCCGGTGCTGGTGGGCGTGTACATGCTGGACATGGATCCCACCCTAGCGGGGGAGCGGGGGCGGGGGCCTAGTGCGATTCGGCCGCGGGTTCGACCAACTCCAGCAGCACTCCGCCGGCGTCCTTGGGGTGGACGAAGTTGATCCGCGACCCCGCGGTGCCCTTCTTCGGGGCCGGGTACAGCACCCGGACGCCGCGACCGGTGAGGTGGGCGGTGATCGCGTCGATGTCGGTCACGCGGACCGCCATCTGTTGGATGCCTGGGCCGTTGCGGTCGAGGTACTTCGCGATGGTCGAGGACTCGTCCAGCGGGGCGAGGACCTGCAGGAGGGCGCTGCCCTCGGGGCGGCCGGGGGAGCCGAGCATGGCCTCGCGCACCCCCTGCTCCTGGTTGACCTCCTCGTGGAGGTTCTCCATCCCGAGGTTGTCGCGGTACCAGGCGACCGCGGCATCGAAGTCGGGGACGGCCACGCCGACGTGGTCGATCGCCACGACGAGTTCCGAGGGCAACAGGGGCTGGCTGGCTGGGGTAGTGGTCATGCCCTCCACGGTAGCCCGTGTCCCCAGGCGGTAGTTTGGGCGTGATACGTCACACCCCTCGACCGGAAGGTTCTCCATGTCCGCCGACCCCACCCGCACCGTCATCGTCTCCGGCGCCCGCACGCCGTTCGGCCGCCTCCAGGGCGGCCTCAAGACCGTGAGCGCGCCGGAACTGGGTGGCGTCGCCATCCGTGGCGCCCTCGAGAAGGGCGGGGTGCCGGCGGAGTCGGTCGACGCCGTGATCATGGGGCAGGTCCTGGGCGCGGGCGTCGGCCAGATGCCGGCCCGTCAGGCGGCGCTCGCCGCGGGCCTGCCCACCTCGGTCCACGCGCTGAGCATCAACAAGATGTGCCTCTCGGGCCTGACGGCCATCGCGCTGGCCGACCAGATGATCCGTGCCGGCGAGGCCGAGGTGGTGGTGGCCGGCGGCCAGGAGTCGATGAGCCGCGCCCCGCACCTCCTCCCGAACAGCCGGGACGGGTACAAGTACGGCTCCATCGAGGTCCTGGACCACATGGCGTACGACGGCCTGCACGACGTGCCGACCGACCAGCCGATGGGCGCGCTCACCGAGCAGCGCAACGCCGAGCTGGAGATCACCCGCGAGCAGCAGGACGAGTTCTCCGCGACCTCCCACCAGCGCGCGGCCAGGGCGTGGGCCGACGGGCTGTTCGCCGACGAGGTGGTGCCGGTGACCGTCAAGGGCCGCCGGGGCGACACCGTCGTCGACACCGACGAGGGCATGCGCGGCGAGACCACCGCCGAGTCGCTGTCCGCCCTCCGACCCGCGTTCGCCAAGGGCGGCACGATCACCGCCGGTTCGTCCTCGCAGATCTCCGACGGCGCCTCCGCGACGGTCGTCACGAGCGCCGCGCGTGCGGAGAAGGAGGGCTGGCCCATCCTGGCCGAGATCGTCCAGTACGGCGCCGTCGGTGGACCGGACTCCACCCTCCAGCACCAGCCGGTCCGCGCGATCGAGGACGCCTGCTCCAAGGCGGGGATCCCGGTGTCCGACATCGACCTCTTCGAGCTCAACGAGGCGTTCGCCTCGGTGGGCATCCACTCGACCCGCGAGCTCGGGGCCGACGAGGCGGCGGTCAACCCGAACGGCGGCGCGATCGCGCTCGGGCACCCGATCGGTGCGTCCGGCAACCGGGTGGTCCTCACCCTGGCCCTGGAGCTCGCCCGCCGCGGCGGCGGCCTCGGCGCGGCCGCCCTCTGCGGCGGCGGTGGCCAGGGCGACGCCCTGATCATCCGGGTTCCCGCGACCAGCTGACACCGGACCGGTCTCGTCATGGCAGGATCGACGCCGTGACGAGACCAGGTAACCGACCCCCGTCCGCCTCCGAGAAGCACCTGGCGGCGTCGCTCGCCGGCGCAGTGGACCTGACGGGGTTGAAGAAGCGTGTCGAAGCAAAACGGGACGCGGCCGTCCCGGGCCGCGTCCCGGGCGCAGACGGCGGGGACGTCGGCAGCATCGTGGTGGACGAGGCGTCGTTCGAGCAGGACGTCCTGGTCCGGTCGACCCAGGTTCCCGTGGTGGTCGAGCTCATGTCCCGCCGGGCCCCGTCCGCGCTGACCGCCCTGCTCGCCTCGTTGGCCGAGGAGGCCGCCGGTCAGTGGGTGCACGCGGTGGTGGACGTGGACGCCGCGCCGGGGATCGCCCAGGCGTTCCAGGCGCGCGCGGTGCCGACGGTGGTGGCCGTGGCGGCGGGACGCCCGCTGGCGGACTTCGAGGGCGACCAGCCCGAGGACGCCCTCCGCCAGTGGCTCGCGGCCGTGCTGCAGGCGACCGAGGGCAAGCTCGGCGGCCCCGCGCCGGCCCCCGGGGACGGCGACGGGGAGGAGCCGGCGGACGAGGAACGTGATGCGGCGGAGGACGCGCTGGCGGACGGCGACCTCGTCACCGCCGAGGAGCGGTTCACGGCCCTGGTGGAGTCCCGCCCCGGGGACCACGGCATCCTCGAGGCCCTGCGGTACGTGCAGGCCGCGCGGCGCGCCACGGAGGAGTCCGACGCGGGCGAGGGCACGGTCCAGGCGGCGCTGCGCGCCGCCGACCGGGCGCTCGTGGGCGGGGAGTACGAGTCCGCGTTCGGGGTACTGGTCGACGCGATCCGCGTGAGCGCCGGCGACCACAGGGCGACGCTGCGCGCCCGGCTGATAGAGCTCCTCGAGGCGTTGCCGGGGGACGATCCGCGGGTGTTGGCCGCCCGCCGGAACCTCGCGAGCGCCCTCTACTGACCGGGGGTCACCGCGAGTGCCGCAGCCACACCGCGGCACGCGGACCGACGGTGATGGCGGCCGAGTGCGGACGACCGTGGTGGGGGACGTCCTCGGCGTGGAGCCCGCCGAGGTTGCCCGTCCCCGAGCCCTCGTACCCGGTCGCGTCGGTGTTGAGGATCTCCTCCCAGAACCCGCCCTCGGGCAGCCCGATCCGGTAGCCGCCCAGGGTGGCGCCGGAGAAGTTCACCACGCAGGCGATCGTGTTGCCCGCGTGGTCGGTCCGCAGGAACGACAACGCGTTGTGCGCCGCGTCGTTCGCGTCGATCCACGAGAAGCCCGAGGGGTCGTCGTCCAGGGCCCACAGCGCCGGGTTCTCGGCGTAGCGCGCGTTCATGTCGCGCACCGAGGCGAGGATGCCGCGGTGGTACTCGCCCTCCCAGCCCTCGAGGTTCTCCCAGGTCACGCCCTGCTCGTCGTTCCACTCCCCGGTCTGGCCGAACTCCAGTCCCTGGAAGAGGAGCTTCTTGCCCGGATGCGCCCACATGTAGGCGTAGAGGCCGCGCAGGCCGGCGGCCCGGTCCCACGACGTCCCCGGCATGCGCTGCCACATGGAGCCCTTGCCGTGGACCACCTCGTCGTGGCTCAGCGGCAGGACGAACCGCTCGCTCCACGCGTACATCATGGAGAACGTGACCTCGCCGTGGTGGTGGCTGCGGTAGACGGGGTCGAGCCCCACGTACCTCAGGGTGTCGTTCATCCACCCCATGTTCCATTTCATCGAGAACCCGAGCCCGCCGGTGTCGGTGCCGGCGGTGACCCCGCCCCACGAGGTGGACTCCTCGGCCACGGTGAGGAACCCGGGATGCTCGCGGTGGACGGTGGCGTTGACCTCCTGGAGGAACGAGATGGCCTCGAGATTCTCCCGGCCGCCGTAGCGGTTGGGCGTCCACTCGCCCTCCTCGCGCGAGTAGTCCAGGTAGAGCATCGAGGCGACGGCGTCCACCCGCAGCCCGTCGATGTGGAACTCCTCGGCCCAGTAGAGGGCGTTGGCCACGAGGAAGTTGCGCACCTCGTGACGGCCGAAGTCGAAGACGTAGGTGCCCCAGTCGGGCTGCTCGCCGCGGCGCGGGTCGGCGTGCTCGTACAGCGCGGTGCCGTCGAACCGGCCGAGCGACCACTCGTCCTTGGGGAAATGCGCCGGGACCCAGTCGACAAGGACGCCGATGCCGCGGGAGTGCAGGTGGTCCACCACGTAACGCAGGTCGTCGGGGGACCCGAACCTGCTGGTGGGGGCGAAATAGGAGGACACCTGGTAGCCCCACGAGCCGCCGAAGGGATGCTCGGCGACGGGCATGAGTTCCACGTGGGTGAACCCGGTCTCGGCCACGTGGTCGGCGAGCTGGTGCGCGAACTCGCGGTACCCGAGTCCGGGTCTCCAGGAGCCCACGTGGACCTCGAGGGTGGTCATGGGCAGGCGCGAGTGATCGCGGGTCGCGCGGGCGGCGATCCACTCGTCGTCGTCCCACTCGTAGCGCGACGTGAACACCTTCGACCCGGTGGCGGGGGGCACCTCGGCGGCCACCGCGAGCGGGTCGGCGTGGTCGACGGTCCGGCCGTCGGCACCGCGCACGCAGTACTTGTAGGTCGCCCCGTCGGTGACGTCCGGGACGAAGAGCTCCCACACGCCGGAGGACCCGATCGAGCGCATGGGGAGCGCGAGCGGGTTCCACCCGCAGAAGTCGCCCACCACGCTGATGCCGCGGGCGTTGGGCGCCCACACCGCGAAGGACGTCCCCGTGACGGGTCCGCCGGCGGTGTCGTAGGTACGCACGTGGGCGCCGAGGACGGTCCACAGTCGCTCGTGCCGGCCCTCGCCGATCAGGTGGAGGTCCACCTCGCCGAGCGTGGGCAGGAAGCGGTAGCCGTCGGCGACGGTGCGCTCGTGCCCGTCCGGGTACGTGACGTGGAGGCGGTAGTCGGGGACGTCGGCCTCGGGCAGCGTCGCGTGGAACATGCCCTCGCCGAGGGGTTCCATGGTCACGACGCGGTCCCCCGACCGGATCTGAACCGTCGTGGCGCCGGGCTGCATGGTGCGCACCACCGAGCCGTCACCGGCCCGGTGGGCGCCGTAGACCGAGTGGGGGTCGTGATGGGTGCCCGAGCGCAGCGCGTCCAGGACGTGCCCGGGGAGGGCGACCGGGGTCGACGACGACGAGGCCGGCCCCGTCGGTCCGTCCGCTACCTGCTCCGGTGTCAGCCAGACCGCATCCGGATCGACGGGCGGTGCTGCCGATGCCCCGGCCGGCGTGGCGGGGCCGTCGGGAGCGGACCGGCCCTTCTCGCTGTGGTGCTTTCCCATGCCGTTGTGCCTCAATCCACGATGTGCGTGCGGTAGGTCAGTTCGACCCTACGTGCTTCGTCGCACGGTGGGACCACCACGACGTGGGCGACCGCCGTCCACGGTTCGAGCCGGACGTAGTTGCTCGGCCCCCAGTGGAACTCGCGGCCGGAGACCTCGTCGTGGACGCTGAACCGGGCGTCGTCGTCGTATCCGAGGGCGGCCATGTCCAGCGTCAGCGTGCCCTCCTGTGCCCCGTGGGGGTCGAGCGAGACCACGGCCAGGACGCAGTCGCCGCTAGCGGGGTCGACCTTGGAGTAGGCGATGATCCGGTCGTTGTCCACCTCGTGGAAGCGCAGGGTGCGCAACTGCTGCAGGGCGGGGTGCTCCCGGCGGATCCGGTTGAGCGTCCGCAGCCAGGGGGCCAGCGACTGGCCGGCGGCCTCGGCCCCGGCGAAGTCCCGCGGCCGGAGTTCGTACTTCTCGGAGTCCAGGTACTCCTCGCTGCCGTCGGCGACCGGCTGCCACTCGTAGAGCTCGAAGCCGGAGTACACGCCCCACGCCGGGGAGAGGGTGGCCGCGAGCACCGACCGGATCGCGAACATCGCCGGGCCGCCGCGCTGCAGCGACTCGTGGAGGATGTCCGGGGTGTTGGTGAACATGTTGGGCCGGGCCTCGTCGACGTGCCCGAGGAGCTGCTCGCAGAACTCCACCAGGTCGGCCTTGGTGGTCTTCCACGTGAAGTAGGTGTAGGACTGCGAGAATCCGCGCCTGGCCAGCCCGAACAGGCGGGCCGGGCGGGTGAACGCCTCCGCCAGGAACAGGACGTCGGGCTCCGTGCGCTTGACCTCGGCGATGAGGCGGGCCCAGAAGTCCGCCGGCTTGGTGTGCGGGTTGTCCACGCGGAAGATCCGCACCCCGAGCGAGGTCCACAGGCGGACCACCCGGAGGACCTCGGCGTAGATGCCCTCGGGGTCCAGGTCGAAGTTGACCGGGTAGATGTCCTGGTACTTCTTGGGCGGGTTCTCGGCGTAGGCGATGTGGCCGTCGGGCAGCACCGTGAACCACTCGGGGTGGGCCGCGGCCCACGGGTGGTCGGGTGCGCACTGCAACGCCAGGTCGAGGGCGATCTCGACGCCGCGCGTGGCCGAGTACGCCACGAGGTCACGGAAGTCCTCGATCGTGCCGAGGGCGGGGTGCACGGCGTCGTGGCCGCCCTCCGCGGAGCCGATCGCCCAGGGGGAGCCGACGTCGCCGGGGTCCGGGGTGAGCGTGTTGTTGCGGCCCTTCCTGTTCACCTCGCCGATGGGGTGGATCGGCGGGAGGTAGGCCACGTCGAACCCGAGGTCGGCGGCGTGGTCGATGTAGCCGCGGGAGGTCGCGAAGGTGCCGTGGACGGGCTCGCCGCGGTCGTTCCACCCGCCGGTCGAGCGGGGGAAGAACTCGTACCAGGAGCTGAACTGCGCCTCGCGGCGGTCCACCCACACCCGGTGGGTCTGCCCCACGGTGACGAGCTCCCGGACCGGGCCGGCGGCCATCGCCGCGGCGACCTCGGGGGACAGCGCCCGCCCGCTCCGGGCGTGCGCGTCGCCGGGACCCCGGAGGGCCGCGGCGGCCTCCGTGAGGAGGGCCGCGCGGTCGGGGGCCCCGGCGGCACCCGCCTGGGCGGCGCCCGCGTCGAGCACGCGGGCCCCCACCTCGAACTCGTTCCCCAGCACCTCGGCGCCCTGGCCGGCGTCCATCTTCTTCACCAGGCCGCTGCGCCAGGTGGCGTAGGGGTCGGACCAGGCCTCGACGCGGAACGACCACATGCCGGGGACATCGGTGTGCAGGAGGGCGTGGACGGTGTCCGCCTCCGCCCCGTGCACCATCGTCGAGCGGGACGACGACCCGCCGGGGCGGCGGACCACCAGGCTCGCGGCCACGGCGTCGTGACCCTCCCTCCACACGGTCGCGGAGATCGGCAGGACCTCACCCACCACGGACTTGGACGGGAACCTCCCGCAGGAGACCAGTGGGCGGACCTCGTCGATGGCCAGACGGTCGTTCACGTCGGTGCTCCTCTCGGCTGGGGATTCCGCGGCGCGGATGCCTCCACCCCCACGACGCTAGCGAAGCGGGGGCGATCGGGGAGCGAGGTCACCGACGGTCCACCTGCACGGGAGGTGGTCCCGGCCACCCGGGTCCCCGATACGGGGTTAGATGGGGGCCGTGACCACCCTGATCGAGACCGACCCCGACCTCGTCCTGGACCTGCGCGACGTTTCGCTCCGGCGGGACGGGCGCACGCTGGTCGGGCCCGTGACCTGGCAGGTCGAGCTGGACGAGCGGTGGGTGGTGCTGGGGCCCAACGGGGCGGGCAAGACCTCGCTGCTCCGGATCGCCTCGGCGCTCGAGTACCCGAGCACGGGGACGGCCGTGATCCTGGGCGAGCAGCTCGGCCGGACCGAGGTCACCGAGCTCCGCAGCAGGGTGGGGCTGTCCTCGGCCGCGGTGGCGGGCAGGATCCCCGGCGACGAGGTGGTGCAGGACCTGGTGGTCTCCGCCGGGTACGCGGTCCTCGGTCGGTGGCGGGAGCGCTACGACCAGGCGGACTTCGACCGCGCCGCGGACACCTTAGAGATGATCGGCGGGGAGCATCTGGCCGAGCGGACCTGGGGGACCCTGTCGGAGGGGGAACGCAAGCGCGTCCTCATCGCCCGGGCGATGATGACCGACCCCGAACTGCTCCTCCTGGACGAGCCCGGCGCGGGCCTGGACCTGGGCGGCCGCGAGGACCTGGTGGCCAGACTCGGGGACATGGCGCTCGATCCGGACGCGCCCGCGACGGTCCTGGTGACCCACCACGTGGAGGAGATCCCGCCGGGGTTCACCCACGCCATGCTGCTCGCGGAGGGCGGGGTGACCGCGCTCGGTCTGATCGACGACGTGATCACCTCGGAGAACCTCAGCCGCGCGTTCTCCCAGTCGATCGTCGTGGACGCGATCGACGGGCGGTACTTCGCCCGGCGCGCGCGCCGGCTCGGCCGCCACCGACGGCCGTGAGCCGCCCCGATCCCGTCACGGTCGTGCCGGCGGCGTCCGTGCCCGTCCGCGAGGCCGCCACGGTCGCGCTCATCCGGGACGCCCGGGTGGGCGGAGGCGTCGAGGTCTTCCTCCAGCACCGCGTGTCCACCATGCAGTTCGCGGCCGGCATGTCGGTGTTCCCGGGTGGCGGGGTGGACCCCCGCGACTACCGCGGGACCCGGCCCTGGCGCGGCCCGGACGCGACCTGGTGGGCGGAGCGGTTCGGCATCCCCGCCGACCGGGCGGCCGCCGCCGTTCGGGGGGTCGCCCGGGAGCTGTTCGAGGAGACCGGAGTCCTGCTGGCCGAGCCCGATCCCGCGGCCGCGGGGGACGGGCGTCCGGTCGATCTCCCGGGCCCGGAGGAGCGGCGGGCCCTGGACGCCGGGGAGGGGGACCTCGACACGCTGCTCTCCGCGCACGGGTTGATCCTGTCCGCGCACCGGCTGCGGCCGTGGGACCGCTGGACCACCCCGCCGGGGCCGCCACGGCGCTACGACACGCTGTTCTTCGTGGCCGCGCTGCCGGAGGGCGCCGAGCCGGACGGCGGCACGAGCGAGGCCCGCGCGGCGGAGTGGATCCGCGCCGACGACGCCGCCCAGGCGGGGATCCTCGGACACCTCGGGATGCTCCGTCCGACCCTGGACGTGCTCGCCGGCCTCGCCACGGCCGTCGACGTGGCCGAACTCCTCGACGCGCCCCGGAGCATCGCCCCGGGCGGCAGATAGGGGACGCCGGTGACGCCGGACGACCTGGACTTCCTCACCACCGACGCCGGGGGCGACCTGCTCGCGCTCGCCGCGGGGCTCGACTGGTCGCGCGCACGGCTGGTGGCGTCGACCGCGGTCGTCCGCGGGGCCGACCCCGCGCACGCGGCCGCGGCGATCGACCTGGTGACCGCCCGCCTCCGGGCCCGCGGCCGCATCCGGGGGGCCGAGCGGATGCTGCTCACCGACGAGGCGGTCCAGCAGGCCACCGCGTGGCCCGTCGCCGCCCTGCGCGCGCGGCGGCTGGCGGGCCGGGACGTCCACGACGTCACCTGCTCGGTGGGTGCGGAGCTGGGCGAGCTCGTCCGGACCGCGGACCGGGTGGTCGGCTCGGATCTCGACCCGGTCCGCGCCCGCATGGCCGCCCGCAACGTGCCCGGTGCGCTGGGGTGCGTGGCGGACGCACTCGCCCCGCCCACCGTGGACGCGGTGCTCGTCGCCGATCCCGCCCGCCGGTCGGGCGGCCGGCGGATCCACGACCCCGAGCAGCTGAGCCCGCCGTTGCCCGCCTTGCTGGCCGCGGCGCGGGGCCGCGACCACGTGATCAAGTGCGCGCCCGGGCTGGACACCTCCGTGCTGGACCACGCCGGGGAGGTCGAGCTGGTCTCGCTCGACGGGTCCGTGCGCGAGGCGTGCCTGTGGTCGCCGGGCCTGTCCGCCGGGGTGGCGCGCCGCGCGACGGTGATCCGCACCGTCCCGGCCGGCGACCCCGGTCCCTGGGGGCCCCCGCGACTCGTCGCGGACGGCGTGGCGGTCCACGTGGAGGAGGTGACGGACGGCGACGACGACGAGGTGGACGCCCACGGGGAGGCGGACAGGTACATCGTCGACCCCGACGGGGCGGTCGTCCGGGCGGGGCTGGTGAGGCACTGGGCCCGCCGCCACGGGCTCCGTCAGCTCGACCCCCGGATCGCCCACCTCACCGGCCCGCGGGTGCCGCGGGGATACACCGGCTTCGAGGTCCTGCAGCGGTGCAGGCTCGACCGCAAGGAGCTGCGCCGGGTGCTGCGTGACCGGGACTGCGGCTCGCTGGAGATCCTGGTGCGGGGCGTCGACTCGGACCCGGACGTGCTCCGCCGGTCGCTGGCCCTGAAGGGCTCACGGCCGCTGGCCCTGGTGGTGACGAGGATCGACAGGTCGGCCGTGGTCTTTGTATGCGGGCCCCGCACGGACGGTCAGGCGAAGACGTAGACCGCACCCACCGCCGTGGTGAGCGCGATCCGGCCGTCGTCATCCACGCTCACACCGGACACCGGGCCCGTGGCGGCGGGGACCGGGATCTCGTGGAGCGTCCGGCCGTCGCCGCCGTCGAGGAGCTGGAGGGCGATGCCCGGCGCGTCACCGGCCCCCGCCGTCCTGACGGCGACCACCACCCTGCCGTCCGCGGTGGCGGCGGGGTTCGTGAGCTGGCGCAGGTCGTCCCGGCGCCAGACCTCGCGGCCGGTTCCGTCCGCCCCGCGCACGGCCACCACGGGCGCCGGGCCAGCGTCCGCGGCGTGGTCGTCGTCGACCCCCCTCCAGACGGTGGAGGTCCGGCCACCGGTGACCAGGGTCCCGTCGGGCAGCAGCGCCGGCGGGGTGTCGGGGCGGTACCCGATCGGCGCGGACCAGCGCGCGGCGCCGTCGGCGGTGGAGTACGAGGTCAGCGTGCCGTCCTCGGCGTGCACGTAGACCTCACCGCGGTCGTCCGACAGGACCACCGGCACGCCGAGCCGGCCCGCCGGGAGCCCGGTCCGCCACAGCACCTCCAGTAGACCGGTGTCGCCGGTGGTCAGCCGCACGGCGACGAGTTCCGGGGCGGGGCGGGTGCGCGGTCTGCCCGTGAGGTAGGCGGTGCCGCTCGCGGTGTCGACGGCCGCCGGACCGGGGGCGGGGCAGCCGCGCTCGCCGGAGTCGCACCACGGCAGGCCGAATCCGGGGGCGGACGGGGCGAGCTCGCCGGCGACCGGGAGCCTGGGGGAGGCGTCCAGGCCGGTCTGGGTGTTGACCACCCGGGCGATCCCCAGGTGGGAGACGAGCAGCAGGTTCCGGTTGTCCAGGAGCGTCACGGTGGTGGGGATGCCGCGCGTCTCGGCGAACCAGCGGTTCTCCCCCTCCGCCGACACCGCCCCGACCCCGCCGTACATCGGGACGAACACCGAGCCCCGGCCGTCGACGGTGGCGGTGATGCGTGGCCCGTCGGTGGGCATCCGCAGGCACCAGCGCTTCCGCCCGTCCTCGGCGGTCAGGGCCCAGAGGTTGCACCCGCGCTCGGAGACGGTGGCCTGGAAGAACGTGCCGATCCCGTCGGAGCTCGCCACCCCCGTCGCCGGTGCGCCCAGCGGGCGTGACCACACGAGCTCGGGGGAGTCGGCGACGGAGGAGTGTGCGCGCCGGGGGTTGGGGGCACCGCCGGTGACGGACGACCAACTGTCCGCCTGGCCGAGGCGGGCGCCGCCGCTCTCGGTGCTCGAGGCGCACCCGGCGGCGAGGGCGAGGACGACCGAGCCGAGCAGGAGCGCGCGGACGGGCCGAGCCGCGCGGCGCGGGGGAGTCGCCCCCGCCGCCGGCGGCGGTGTCGGTGCCGGTGCCACTCGAGTCCCCTTCGCTACGCGGTCGTCAGGGGAGAGCGTAGTCGGCGGCCGCGCCCCGACCCCGGAGGGCGTCGCCAGGGGGATGTCCGGGGATCGCCGGGCGACCGCCGGCCGGCGCGGTTACGGTGACCGGTATCACCCCCCGACCACGAGAGGCGGTCCACACCGCGATGACAGCCGATTCCGGACTCGACACCGCCCTCACCCCGCTTGGCTTCCTCGAGAGGGCGGCTCGGGTGGCGCCCGACGCGACCGCGGTGGTGGACGGACCCCGCCGGCAGACCTACGCCGAGTTCGCCGACCGCGCCACGCGGCTCGCCGCGCTCCTGCGGGTGCGGGGTGTGGCCCGCGGCGACCGGGTGGGGGTGCTCGCACCGAACTCCGCGGAGGCCCTCCTGGCGCAGTTCGCCGTGCCGCTCGCCGGCGCGGCGGTGGTCGCCCTCAACACCCGTCTCGCCCCGGCGGAGATCGCCTACATCGTCGACCATTCGGGGATCGGGGTGCTGATTGCGGATGCCGAGCTCCTGGCCGGCCTCGGTGACGAGGTGCCGGAGTCGATCAGGCTGATCCTGGTGGCGCCCGACGCGGACGGGACGCAACCGGACCCGGCGCGCTTCGGCCCCCGCGCGGAGGCGCTCGAGGACGAGCTGGCGCTCGCCTCGCCGCAGCCGGTGTCCTGGGCGGTCTCGGACGAGGACGCCGTCATCGCCGTCAACTACACCTCGGGCACCACGGGTCGCCCCAAGGGCGTGATGTACACCCACCGCGGCGCCTACCTCAACGCGCTCGGCGAGATCATCACCCAGGGCCTCGACCACCGCTCGCGCTACCTGTGGACGCTCCCGATGTTCCACTGCAACGGCTGGTGCACGACGTGGGCCCTGACCGGCGCGATGGGAACCCACGTGTGCCTGCGCGCCGTGCGGGGGGACGAGATCTGGAGACTGTTCGACGACGAGGGCGTCAACCGCCTGGCCGGCGCCCCGGCCGTGTTGTCCACGATCGCGGACGACCCGGCGGCCCGGCCGACCGAGGGGATCCGGATGATCACCGCCGGCGCCCCGCCCTCGCCCACGATCCTGCGGCGCTTCGAGGAGCTCGGGATCGACGTCACCCAGGTCTACGGGCTCACCGAGACGTACGGGCCGTTCACGGTCTGCGCGCCGCAGCCGGGCTGGGCGGACCTGGACCCGGACGAGCGCGCGGGGCTCAAGTCCCGGCAGGGGGTGGCCATGATCCACGCGGACACCGTCCGCGTGGTGGAGCGCACCACGCCCGGCGAGACGCACCTGGTCGACGTCCCCGCCGACGGCGTGACGATGGGCGAGGTCGTCATGACCGGCAACGGCGTGATGAAGGGCTACTTCGCCGACCCCGACGCCACCGCGACGGCGTTCGCCGGCGGCTGGTTCCACTCGGGCGACCTCGGGGTCATGCACCCGGACGGCTACGTCCAGCTGCTCGACCGGGCCAAGGACGTCGTGGTCTCCGGCGGCGAGAACATCTCGACGATCGAGGTCGAGCAGGCGATCGTGTCGCATCCCGACGTGGTGGACTGCGCGGTGGTCTCGATGCCGGACGAGAAGTGGGGAGAGCGGCCGAAGGCCTACGTGGTGGTCAGGCCGGGCTCCGACCTCGACTCCGACGGTGTGATCGCGCACTGCCGCACCAGGATCGCGCGCTACAAGGTGCCGGGCGCGGTGGAGCTCACCGAGGCGCTGCCGCGCACCTCCACCGGGAAGGTGCGCAAGAACGAGCTCCGCGACGCGGCGTGGTCTGGGTGGGAGAAGCGCATCAACTGACAGCCCCGACCCTGCGGCGTCGGGCCGAGTGACGTTATTGTGTCTCGCAGGACCACAATCCGGTGCGCCCGGCCAGTTCGGACCGCACCCAGCCCCGACTCGCAGGAGGTCGACGCAGGCCCATGACGAACATCGTCGTACTGATCAAGCAGGTTCCGGACACCTACTCGGAGCGCAAGCTCTCCGACGGTGACTACACCCTGGACCGTGAGGCCGCGGACGCGGTCCTGGACGAGATCAACGAGAAGGCCGTTGAGCAGGCTCTCCAGATCAAGGAGGCCAACGGCGGCGAGGTGACCGTCCTGTGCGCCGGTCCCGACCGCGCGACCGAGGCCATCCGCAAGGCCCTGTCCATGGGCGCGGACAAGGCGGTCCACCTCAACGACGAGGCGCTCCACGGCTCCGACGTCGTCCAGACCGCGTGGGCCATCGCGAACGTCCTCGGCACCATCGAGGGCACCGAGCTGGTCGTCTGCGGCAACGAGGCCACCGACGGTCGGATGGGCGCCGTCCCCGCCATCATCGCCGAGTACCTCGGCCTGCCGCAGCTCACCCACATGCGCACCCTCGAGATCTCCGGCGACACCGTCAAGGGCGAGCGGGAGACCGACGAGGGGCTGTTCGAGGTCGAGGCCACCCTGCCCTGCGTCGTCTCCGTGGGCGAGAAGATCAACGAGCCGCGCTTCCCGTCCTTCAAGGGGATCATGGCCGCCAAGAAGAAGCCGGTCGAGACCCTGACGCTGGCCGACACCAACGTCGAGGCCGGCCAGGTCGGCAAGGACAACGCCGCCTCCACGGTCACCGCGTCCACCCCCAAGCCGCCGCGCAGCGCCGGCGAGAAGGTGGCCGACGAGGGCGAGGGCGGCAACGACGTCGCCAAGTACCTCGTGGCGCAGAAGCTCATCTGACCCGGGCTCACCCGACCGACTCACACCAGTTTCTTTCAAGGAGAACCCACCATGGCTGAAGTCCTCGTCGCGGTCGAGCACGTCGACGGCGAACTGAAGAAGGTCACCCTCGAGCTCATCACCGCGGCCCGCGCGCTCGGTGAGCCGTCCGCCGTCGTGTTCGGCGAGACCGGCACCGCCGCCGCGCTCACCGACGCGCTCAAGGAGGCCGGCGCGGAGAAGATCTACGTCGCCGAGGGTGACGCGGTCCAGAACTACCTCGTCACCCCGAAGGTCGACGTCCTGGCCGGGCTGGCCGAGCAGGGTGCGGCCGCGGTCGTCCTGGCCGCCACGTTCGAGGGCAAGGAGGTGGCGGGTCGCCTCGCCGCCCGCACCGGCTCCGGGATCCTCGGGGACGTCGTGGAGATCAGGGAGGACGGCTCGGCCGTCCACTCGATCTTCGGTGGGGCGTTCACCGTCGACGCGACCGTCTCCGGTGACACCCCCGTCTACACCCTGCGTCCGGGCGCGGTCGAGGCCGCTCCGTCCGCCGGCGCGGGCGAGGTCGTCGAGGTCCAGGTCCCCGAGCCCGAGAACGCCGCCAGGGTGATCTCGCGCAACCCGATCGTCGGTGGCGACCGCCCCGAGCTGACCGAGGCTTCCGTCGTCGTCTCCGGCGGGCGTGGCGTCGGTTCGGCGGAGAAGTTCGAGGAGGTCGTCGAGCCGCTCGCCGACTCGCTCAAGGCCGCCGTCGGCGCGTCCCGCGCGGCCGTCGACTCGGGCTACTACCCGGGGCAGTTCCAGGTCGGCCAGACCGGCAAGACCGTGTCGCCCCAGCTGTACATCGCCCTCGGCATCTCGGGCGCGATCCAGCACCGCGCCGGAATGCAGACCTCCAAGACGATCGTCGCCGTGAACAAGGACGAGGAGGCCCCGATCTTCGAGATCGCGGACTACGGGATCGTCGGCGACCTGTTCAACGTCGCCCCGCAGCTCACCGAGGCCATCAACGCCCGTAAGTGAGTCCGACACGCCAGTGTCGCCCGGACCCCGGTACCCCTGCGGTGCCGGGGTCCGGCGCATTCGGGCGTATCCTTGCCGACGACATGCTCACGACCCGCACCGCGCACTACCTGGACCACGCCGCGACCACCCCGATGCGTCCGTCGGCCATCGCGGCCTACGCCGAGGCGGCCTCCACCGTCGGCAACGCCTCCTCGCTCCACGGGGCGGGGCGCCGCGCCCGCCGCCGGGTGGAGGAGGCCCGCGAGTCCCTCGCCGCGCACCTGGGGTGCAGGCCCTCGGAGGTCGTGTTCACCTCCGGCGGGACCGAATCCGACAATCTCGCCGTGCTGGGTCAGGCGGCCGCCGCCGGCGGTGGCGTGGTGGCCGTCGGCGCGACGGAGCACCACTCCGTGCTCGACTCGGCGGCCCATCTGGCCACCGACCGCGGCGGCCGGATGGACGTCCGGGTGCTGCCGGTGGACGGACGTGGCGCCGTCACCCCGGGCGCGGTCCGCGAGCTGGTCGACGAGGTCGGTGCGCGTCTGGCGCTGGTCGCGGTGATGCTCGGGAACAACGAGATCGGCACCATCACCGACGTGGCGGGGGTCGCCGCGGTGGCCCGGGCCGCCGGGGCGGCCGTCCACACCGACGCCGTCCAGGCCGTCGGCCACGTGCCGGTGGACTTCCAGACGCTCGGCGCCACCTCGCTGAGCCTGTCCGCCCACAAGTTCGGCGGGCCTCTGGGCGTGGGGGCACTGCTCATCGACCGGGGTGCCGACTGCCTGCCGGTCAGCTTCGGCGGTGGGCAGGAGCGGGATCTGCGATCGGGTTCGGTCGACGTCCCGGGCGTCGTGGCGATGGCCGTGGCCCTCGACGAGGCGGTGCGGGAGATGGAGACCGAGGCTCGTCGACTGACGGGGCTGCGCGAGCGCCTCGTCGAGGGTGTGCGGGCCTCGGTTCCCGGTGTGATCGCCAACGGGGGCGGGGACCGGCTGCCGGGGATCGCCAACCTCACGTTCCCGGGCTGCTCCGGCGAGTCCCTCATCCTCCTGCTCGACGCGGCCGGCGTCGAGTGCTCCACCGGATCCGCGTGCACGGCGGGGGTCGCCGAGCCGAGTCACGTGTTGCTGGCGCTCGGTGCGGACGACTCCGCCGCGCGGAGCAGCCTCCGACTGAGCCTGGGATACACCAGCACCGAGGCCGACGTGGATGCCGCGATCGCCGCGCTGGTCCCCGCCGTCGACCGCGCGCGGATCGCGGGGCTCGGGATGCCGCGGACCGGGGCGGCGGCGTCGTGAGGGTCCTCGCGGCGATGAGCGGGGGGGTGGACTCGGCGGTGGCCGCGGCCCGGGCCGTGGCGGCGGGCCACGAGGTGGTGGGCGTGCACCTCGCGCTGAGCGCGGATCCGGCCACCCTCCGGACGGGCTCACGGGGCTGTTGCTCACGCGAGGACGCCGGCGACGCCCGCCGGGTCGCGGATCTCCTGGGCATCCCCTTCTACGTGTGGGACTTCGCCGAGCGGTTCCGGGCCGACGTCATCGACGACTTCGTGGAGTCCTACGCCCGCGGAGAGACCCCCAACCCGTGCCTGCGGTGCAACGAGCGCATCAAGTTCGAGGCGCTCCTCGACCGCGGGACGGCTCTGGGGTTCGACGCGGTGGCCACCGGGCACTACGCGCGGCTCTCGACAGAGGAGCTGCCCGACGGCTCCCGGCGTCCCGTCCTCCGACGTGCGGTCGATCCCGGCAAGGACCAGTCCTACGTGCTCGGGGTGCTCACCCCCGAGCAGCTCGCCCATTCGATGTTCCCCCTGGGGGACTCGCTCAAGTCCGAGGTCCGGGCGGAGGCCGAGGCGGCGGGTCTCCCCGTGGCGTCCAAGCCCGACAGTCACGACATCTGCTTCATCCCCTCCGGTGACACCCGGGCCTTCCTCGGCGCCCGGATCGGCCTGCGCCCCGGAGCCGTGGTCGACGCCGACACCGGTGACGAACTCGGGCGGCACGAGGGCGTGTACGGGTTCACCATCGGTCAGCGCAAGGGGCTCGGACTCGAGGGGCCCGCCGCCGACGGCCGCCCCCGCTACGTCACCGCGATCGACGCCGACACGGGCACCGTGACGGTCGGAGGGTCGGATCACCTGCTCTCCGCGAGCATGACCGCGTCCTCGCCCTACTGGTTGGTCGACGACGACATCCGCGAGACCCGATGCCAGGTACAGATCCGCGCCCACGGCGAGGCGACCCCGGGCCTCGTCAGGCGCATCGGGGACGGGCCGGACGCGCGGCTCGAGATCGCCCTCGACCAGCCGGTGCGCGGCGTGGCCCCGGGGCAGG
The DNA here is from genome assembly GCF_937873725.1 of uncultured Dietzia sp. Taxonomy (GTDB): domain Bacteria; phylum Actinomycetota; class Actinomycetes; order Mycobacteriales; family Mycobacteriaceae; genus Dietzia. The sequence continues at coordinate 10,819 of NZ_CALMYY010000054.1, read as the reverse complement.
CGGCCGTCCTCTACCGGCCGGAGCCCGAGGGCGATCGCGTGCTCGGCAGCGGGACCATCACCGCCGCTGTCCCGATCGCGCACACGCCGTGACCCCGGTGTCCACCGCCCACACCGGCCCCGGTCCCATGCCCGGCACGGATCCCCGTGAGGCCGCGCGCGTCGTGGTGGGGGAGTGCCACGCGATGCCGTTCCTCGCCGAGCTCCCCGACCGCGGCCCGGCCGCCGACCAGACCGGGCGGACCCTCGCGCTGCTCGCCGACCTTCCCGTCGACATCTCCACCCGCGGCTGGCGTCTCGCGACGTCGCCGGGGAGGCTCGCCCGGACGGCGTCCGACCTGCTCGACCGGGACCTGGACGCGCTCGAGGAGGCCGACGAGGTGGCGAGGGATCCCGAGGGCGACCCCGCCCCCGCGGATCGCCGACTGCAGGTCCGGGTGCTCGGCCCGTGGTCCCTCGCCGCTCGGCTCGAGCTCCCCGGCGGCCTGCCGGTTCTCACCGACCGCGGCGCCCGACGGGACCTGGCCGGGTCGCTGGCGGAGGGGGTCGCCGAGGGAGTCGTCCGCCTGGCCGGCCGCCTGGGTGCGGGGGCCCGGATCCTGCTCGACGAGCCGATGCTCTGGCACGTCGCAGCCGGAACAGTGGCCGGACCGAGCCGTTTCGATCCGATCGCGGCCGTGCCGGAGGACCAGCTCTCCTTGACCCTGTGCCGCTTCGGTGACGCTCTCCGCCGCGCGGGGGTGGCGGACGTGGTGATCCGGGTACCGGCCGGGGTCGAGGGGGAGGCGCCCGCGAGGTGGGCCGTGGTCGCGGAGACCCCGAGGGACGAGACCCCGCTCGACGGGCTCTGCGTGCCCGCCGGCCTGCTCCATTCGGGCCTGTCCCACTCCGCGCTCGACGCCGCGGGCACCGTCCTGAGCGACGGCAGGACGCTCCACCTCGAGGGACTCCCCGGGACGCCCCGTCCCCCTCGGACGAGCGGGGACGTCGAACGGTCCGTGTCCGCGGTCCTCTCCCTGCTCGAGCGGCTCAGCGCGCACCGGTACGCGGGTCTGTCCCAGTTGGTCCTCACCCCGACCGTGGACGACATGACCTCCGGGCGGCTCACCCCGGCCCAGGCTCTGGCCGCGGTGCGGCGCGTGGCGGAGGGCGCGCCCCGCTTGGCCGAGTAGCGGTGATCACCTAGACGGTGGCCACGGGCCACATCGTGTTGACGCCGGAGGGGTCCTTGCCCGTCCGTTCGAGGTAGGCGGCGAAATCGCGTTGCCGCTCCTCGTGCCACCGGGCTTGCTGCGCGTTCACCCGTCGCCAGTCCGCCCCCACCAGGTCGGGAACCTCCCCGAGGAGCTTCCAGGCCAGGCGGGCGGCGGCAACGGCATCCGCCGAGGCGTCGTGCGCGGCGTCCAGCCTCACCCCGTGGTGCGAACACAGGGCGGCGAGGGTGCGCTTGCCCTTCCGGTACGGGTCCGCCGCCCTGTCCACCACATAGGGGTCCACCACGGGCCCGAGCACCTCGAAGGAGGGGTCCCACCGGCGGAGGATGGTGAGGTCGTAGGCCGCGTTGAACACCACCAGTGCCCGGCCCTCCCGCCACCCCGTCCGGATGCCCGCGATGGTCTCCGTCACCACCTCGGCGTGCGGCCGCCCGTGTTCCCTGGCCTGGGCGGTGGTGATCCCGTGCACCGCGGTGGCCCCCTCCGGTATCTCCACCCCCGGATCGGCCATCCAGGTGTGCTCGACCTTGGTGGGGCCGTCGATGGCGACGAGGGCCGAGGTGACGACGTGGGCGGTCCGCGGGTCCGGACCGGTGGTCTCGAGGTCGAACGCGAGCAGTCGGTTCCGGTCGATGGTGACGGGGTTCTGATTCTCCTGGTTCATGGGCTCACCGTAGGCCAGCGCTCCGACACCCCGGGTGCGCGTCGCACTACCCTGTCCTCGTGAGCCAAGCCAGCCAGAGCAACGAGCCCATCGGCACCGGGGACATCCCGCCTGACGCGCGTCAGGCGTGGACCGCGCTCGCGGAGACGGTCCGCGATCACCAGTTCCGCTACTACGTCAAGGACGCACCGGTGGTCTCGGACGCCGAGTTCGACCGACTGTTCGGCGAGCTCGAGGCGCTGGAGGAGGCGCACCCGGGCCTGCGGACCGCGGATTCGCCGACCCAGCTCGTGGGGGGCGGCTTCTCCACGGACTTCGCCCCGGTGGAGCATCTCCAGCGGATGACCAGCCTGGACAACGTGTTCTCCGAGGAGGAGTTGCGTTCCTGGGTGGCCTCCGCGGTCGAGCGGGCCCACGCGTCGGAGAGCGAACTGCGGTTCCTGTGCGAGGTCAAGATCGACGGGGTGGCCCTCGATCTGGTCTACCGCGGCGGGAAGCTGGTCAGCGCCGCGACCCGCGGCGACGGCCGCACCGGCGAGGACGTCACGCTCAACGCGAGGACGATCGAGGACATCCCCGTCACCCTCACCCCCTCGGCAGGCCGGCCCGTGCCCGACCTCCTCGAGGTGAGGGGCGAGGTGTTCTTCCGGCTCGAGGACTTCGCGGAGCTCAACGCCCGCCTGGTGGCCGAGGGCAAGGCGCCGTTCGCCAACCCGCGCAACAGCGCGGCCGGATCACTGCGGCAGAAGAATCCGGCGATCACCGCCCAGCGGCGTCTCGGGATGTACTGCCACGGGCTCGGCGCGGTGGAGGGAACGGGGTTCGACAGTCTCCACGACGTCTATCTCGCGCTGGCGGAGTGGGGCCTTCCGGTCTCGCCCTACACCGAACCCGCCATCGGTGTCGACGAGGTCCTGGAGCGGATGCGCTACTGGGGCGAGCACCGCAACGACCCGGAACACGAGATCGACGGGCTGGTGGTCAAGATCGACGACCGCTCGGTCCAGCGTCGGCTCGGGCAGACCTCGCGCGCCCCCCGGTGGGCGATCGCCTACAAGTACCCACCGGAGGAGGTCATGACCGAACTGCTCGACATCAGGGTCTCGGTGGGCCGCACCGGGCGGGTCACCCCGTTCGCGCACATGGAGCCGGTGACGGTGGCCGGGTCGACGGTCTCGCTGGCGACGCTGCACAACCAGACCGAGGTCAAGCGCAAGGGCGTGCTCATCGGTGACACGGTGGTGATCCGGAAGGCCGGCGACGTCATTCCCGAGGTCCTCGGCCCGGTGGTGGAGCGCCGCGACGGCACCGAGCGCGAGTTCGTCTTTCCCGAACGGTGCCCCGAGTGCGACACGGTCCTGGCCCCGGCCAAGGAGGGCGACGCGGACTGGCGCTGCCCCAATCAACGCTCGTGCCCGGCACAGCTCCGCGAGCGGTTGTTCTACCTCGCCTCACGCAACGCGCTCGACATCGAGGCGCTCGGGTACGAGGGCGCCAGCGACCTGCTGACGAGCGGGGTACTGGACAACGAGGCCGGGCTGTTCGACCTCGGCGAGGCGGAGTTGCTGCGCACCACCCTCTACACCCGGGTGGACAAGGCGACCCGCAGGCAGATCGAGGAGGGTGCCGACGCCGAGCGCACGGTGCTCACCGAGAACGGCCGCAAGCTCCTGGCCAACCTGGCCACCGCCAAGGACCGCCCGCTGTGGCGCGTCCTCGTCGCGCTGTCGATCCGCCACGTCGGGCCCACCGCTGCGCGGGCGTTGGCAACGCGGTTCGGGACGATGGCGGCGATCCGCGCGGCGACCGAGGACGACCTCGCGGAGACCGACGGCGTGGGGGCGATCATCGCCGCGTCGGTGGTCGAGTGGTTCGGCGTGGACTGGCACCGCGAGATCGTCGACCGCTGGGCGGCCGCCGGCGTCGCGATGGCCGACGAGCGCGACGAGTCGATCCCGCGGACCCTGGAGGGCCTGACCATCGTGGCGACGGGCTCCCTCGAGGGATTCACCCGAGACGGCATCAAGGAGGCCATCATCGCCCGCGGGGGCAAGGCCTCCGGCTCGGTGTCCAGGAAGACCGACTACGTGGTGGTGGGGGAGAACCCGGGGTCCAAGGCCGCCAAGGCAGAGGAGCTGGGGCTGACGATCCTCGACGAGGCCGGGTTCGTGTCCCTGCTGGAACACGGTCCGTCACCCTCGGACGAGGACGGGTCCGAGGACGCTCCCGACGAGGGCTGAGGGGTGCGGTCCCGGCGATCCCTGTGCCGAATGCCGGATGCCGGATGCCGGATGCCGGGTGCCGAATGCCGAATGCCGAACGACGGGTGCGCTGCGTCTTGGGACCGTTCCCGCAGCGCGAACCGGCGAAATGCGGGCAGACACGCAGCGCAAGCCGCGGGGGCTGGGCCGCGGGGGCTGGGCGGTGGGGGCTGGGCGGTGGGGGCCGCGGGGTGGGGTGGCGGCTCAGCCGGCGTGGAGGGTGCGCAGGATCCCGGTGAGGTAGCCGAGCCGGGCGATCTCCGACGGCCGGAACGACGGCCCCCCGGGACGGCCCACCACGAGCACGTGCCCGGACGAGAGCGGCGCCGCCGCGAGAGCGGTGTCCAACGCCGTCCATTCCGGGGGCACCTCGTCGTCGTCATCCAGTGGGGTGACCCGCTCGAGGTCCCGGAGCGCGGGGACCTCGCCGCCCTCCCACATGGGCGCGGCGGATCCACGGGCGACGAGACGCCAGGCGTCGCCGTCCGCCCGCACCACGAGAGCCCACCCCACGCGGAGGGCGCCCGGGAGCTCGTCCGCGAGCAACTGCGAGGCGCCCGCGCCCGCACCGGCGACGGCGTCGATGAGCTCGAGCTCGCGGTGCGCGTCGAGGATCCCGCCGAACGGCCGCAGGGAGTCCACCACGACCCCGTCGAGTCGCTCGGCCGCCGTGATCAGCGTGTCGGGGAAGGTCCCGTTGGGGACCTCCACCACGATGTCGTCCACCGCCACGCCGTCGAACCGGTCCACCACGTCGAGGCTGATGATGTCCGCCCCGGCGGTTCCCAGCGCCACCGCGAGCGAACCGAGACTGCCCGGTAGGTCGGGCAGCATGACGCGGAGCAGATAAGACATGGCGCCCATTGTGCCGCACTCACCGGGGCTGACTAGGCTGGGCCGGTACCGACCACGCCACGGAAAGGGGCAGACACGTGACCTCGATCTCACGCGGGGATGTCGCTCATCTGGCCAGGCTCTCCCGCCTGGAACTGAGTGACGCCGAGCTGGATTCGTTCGCACGACAGCTCACCGACATCCTCGACCACGTGCAGGCCGTGTCCGAGGTCGCCGCGGACGACGTCCCGGCGATGAGCCACCCCACCGCCATCTCGAACGTCTACCGGGACGACGTGGTCACCCCCGGCCTCACCCCGGAGCAGGCGCTCGACCAGGCCCCGGCCGCGGACGGCCAGCGCTTCGAGGTCCCGCAGATCCTCGGGGAGGACTCATGACCGAGCTCACCACCGCCACCGCCGCCGACCTCGCGGCGCGGATCGCCGCCCGCGAGGTCTCCTCGGAGGAGGTGACCCGGGCCCACCTCGAGCGGATCGCGGAGGTCGACGGCGAGATCAACGCCTTCCTCCACGTGGGCGCCGACGAGGCCCTCGCGGCGGCCCGAGCCGTCGACGCCCGATTGGCGGCCGGCGAGGAGCTCGGCCCGCTGGCGGGGGTCCCGATCGCCCTCAAGGACGTCTTCACCACGACGGACGCCCCCACCACCTGCGGGTCCCGCATGCTCGAGGGCTACCGCTCGCCCTACGACGCCACGGTCACCACGAGGCTGCGCGAGGCCGGCATCCCGATCCTCGGCAAGACCAACATGGACGAGTTCGCCATGGGGTCCTCGACCGAGAACTCGGCGTACGGTCCGACCCGCAACCCGTGGGACCCGAGCCGCACCCCCGGTGGTTCGGGCGGCGGTTCGGCGGCGGCGTTGGCCTCCCACCAGGCCCCGCTCGCCATCGGCACGGACACCGGCGGGTCGATCCGGCAGCCCGCCGCGCTCACCGCGACCGTCGGCGTGAAGCCCACCTACGGGACCGTCTCGCGGTACGGACTGGTCGCCTGCGCGTCGTCCCTGGATCAGGGCGGCCCGTGCGGCCGCACCGTCGAGGACACGGCGCTGCTGCACCAGGTGATCGCCGGGCACGACCCGCGGGACTCCACCAGTCTCGACGTGGCCGTCCCCGACGTCGTCGCGGCGGCCCGCGTGGGCGCCCGGGGCGACCTGACGGGCGTGCGCGTGGGGGTAGTCTCCGAGCTCTCGGGCGAGGGGTACCAGCCGGGGGTCGAGGCGTCGTTCCGGGCCGCCGTCGACACCCTGCGCGGCCTGGGTGCCGAGGTCGTCGAGGTCTCGTGCCCGAACTTCCGCTACGCCCTGCCCGCGTACTACCTCATCCTCCCGTCCGAGGTCTCGAGCAACCTGGCCCGCTTCGACGCCATGCGCTACGGACTGCGGACCGGCGACGGCTCGGCCGATCAGGTGATGGCGGCCAGTCGCGAGGCGGGCTTCGGTGACGAGGTCAAGCGCCGCATCATGCTCGGCACCTACGCCCTCTCGGCCGGCTACTACGACGCCTTCTACGGCCAGGCGCAGAAGGTGCGCACGCTGATCGCGCGCGACTTCGACGCCGCGTACTCGCAGGTCGACGTCCTGGTCTCGCCGACCACCCCGACCACGGCGTTCCCCCTGGGGGAGAAGGTCGAGGACCCGGTCGCGATGTACCAGTTCGACCTGTGCACCCTGCCGTTGAACCTCGCGGGCCACTGCGGGATGTCGGTGCCCTCCGGTCTGGTCGACGGGCTGCCCGCGGGTCTGCAGATCATGGCGCCGGCGCTGGCGGATGACCGCCTGTACCGGGTCGGCGCCGCCTTCGAGGCCGCGAGGGGCTCGATCGCGTGACCGCCGTCCCCGAGAGGGACGCGTGGAAGGCGCTGATCGCGCTCGTCATCGGGTTCTTCATGATCCTGGTGGACCAAACGATCGTCGCCGTGGCCACCGAGGCCTTTGTCACCCAGCTGGGCGCCACCACCAACCAGGTCATCTGGGTGACGAGCGCCTACCTGTTGGCCTACGTCGTCCCGCTGCTGTTCACCGGGCGCCTGGGCGACCAGGTCGGACCCCGGGCGGTCTCGATCGCCGGCCTGGTGCTCTTCACCGCGGCCTCCCTGTGGTGCGGGCTCGCCGGGAGCGTCGAGACGCTGATCGTCGCGCGCGTGTTCCAGGGGTTCGGCGCGGCGTTGCTGACCCCCCAGTCGCTCAGCGTGATCACCCGGGTGTTCGCGCCGGACCGTCGCGGGGCGGCCATGGGGACCTGGGGCGCGGTCGCGGGGATCGCCTCGGTGGTGGGACCCGTCTTCGGCGGCGTGCTCATCGACGCGTTCGACTGGCGCGCGATCTTCTTCGTCAACATCCCGTTCGGCGTCCTCGCCGTGGTCCTGGTGTGGCTCTGGGTCCCGAGGCTCGAGACCCGGCCGCACACCTACGACGGCACCGGGATCCTGCTGTCCGCGCTCGGCATGTTCCTGCTGGTGTTCGGAATCCAGCAGGGCGAGTCGCACGGGTGGGGCGGCACGACCACCGCGCTCATCGTCGCCGGAGCCGTGGGCCTCGCGGCGTTCGTGTGGTGGCAGACCCGCGTGCGCACTGAGCCACTGGTGCCTCTACGGCTGTTCCGGGATCGCACTTCTCGATCGGCACGTTCGGCGTCTCCACGATCGGCTTCGTCACCGCCGGCACCATGGTTCCGCTGATGTTCTACCTCCAGGGCGTCACCGATCTCAGCCCGACGCGCGCGGGGCTCATGTTGCTGCCGATGGCGCTGATCGCGGGCGTCCTGGCGCCGGTGGTCGGGCGATGGGCCGACAGGGTCGACCCGCGCCTGTTCACCGGGATCGGCTACTTCTCCTACGCCGCCTCGCTGTTCTGGCTGGCGTTGGTCATGGACTCCTCGACTTCCGTTCCGGTGCTCCTCGGCCCGATCGCGCTCATGGGGGTGGCCAACGGGTGTGTGTGGGCGCCGACCTCGTCCACGGCGATGCGCCGGCTCGACCTTGCGTCCGCCGGCGCCGGTTCCGGGGTCTACAACACGACCCGGCAGGTGGGGGCCGTGCTGGGCTCCGCCGCGATCGGCGCGGTCATGCAAGCCCGGCTGGCCGTGCACGGCGACGTCGGACAGGCGGTGGCGGACGCCATGGTCCTGCCCGCGGTGGTGGTCCTGCTCGGCGGCCTCGCCACGATGGCGTTCCGTACCGGTGAACAGTCGGTGAGCGCGGCGCGGTGACCCCCGCCGACCCCTAGACTGCTGTGGAACCGAGAGGAGCTCCACGTGCGTATAGGCGTGCTCACCGCCGGCGGCGACTGCCCCGGACTCAACGCGGTCATCCGCGCGCTGGTCCGGACGGCCCATTCCGAGTACGACTCACCGGTCCTGGGGTTCCAGGACGGGTGGTCGGGGTTGGTCCACGACCGTGCGGTCCCCCTGTTCGACGACGAGGGGATCGATCGCATCCTGCTCCGCGGCGGCACGATCCTCGGGACGGGCAGGCTCAACCCGGACATCCTCACGTCGAGCCTGCCGGAGATCCGCAGGACCATCGAACGCCATTCGCTGGATGCGCTGGTGGCGATCGGTGGCGACGGAACGCTCAAGGCGGCGCGGTGGCTGACGGAGAACGGGATCCCCGTGGTGGGGGTGCCCAAGACCATCGACAACGACGTGGGCGGCACCGACTACACCTTCGGCTTCGACACCGCCGTCTCGATCGCCTCGGACGCGATCGACCGGCTGCACACCACGGCGGAGTCACACGAGCGGGTGATGCTGGTCGAGGTCATGGGGCGACACGCCGGCTGGATCGCCCTCCACGCGGGTCTCGCGTCGGGCGCGCACATGATCGTGATCCCCGAGGTCCCGTTCGACATCGACTACGTGTGCAAGCTGATGAAGCGTCGGTTCCAGATGGGTGAGGCCTACGGGATCTGCGTGGTGGCGGAGGGCGCCACGCCCGCCGCGGGCTCCGGTATGACCCTGCGCGAGGGCGGCATCGATCAGTTCGGGCACGAGGTGTTCACCGGCGTGGCCGACCAGATGGCCGCGGCCATCAAGAAGCGGATGAACCGCGACGTCCGCACCACGGTCCTCGGGCACATCCAGCGCGGCGGCACGCCCACCGCGTACGACCGCGTCCTGGCCACCCGCTTCGGTGTCCACGCCGCCCACGCGGTCCACCGCGGGGACTTCGGGCACATCGTCGCCCTGCGCGGGGAGTCCATCGAGATGGTTCCGGTCGCCGAGGCCGTCGCGGTGCTCAAGACCGTCCCGGTGGACCGCTACCGCGAGGCCGCCTGCCTCTTCGGCTAGATTGTTCCGCATGGAGTTCTCCGAGGTCGTGTCACGTTTCGATCCCGTCATGGGCATGGAGGTGCACGTCGAGCTGCACACTGCCACCAAGATGTTCTGCGGGTGCCCGACCGCGTTCGGGGCCGAGCCCAACACCCAGGTCTGCCCGGTGTGCATCGGGCTGCCGGGTGCGCTGCCGGTGGTCAACCGGCAGGCGGTCGAGTGGGCCATCAAGATCGGGCTCGCCCTGGGGTGTTCGATCGCGCCGTACAGCCGGTTCGCGCGGAAGAACTACTTCTATCCGGACCAGCCGAAGAACTACCAGATCTCGCAGTACGACGAGCCGATCGCACACGACGGATTCCTCGACGTCCAACTCGAGGACGGCACCACGTGGCGGGTCGAGATCGAGCGCGCGCACATGGGGGAGGACACCGGCAAATCGACGCACGTCGGCTCCGCGACGGGCCGGATCCACGGTGCCACCCATTCGCTGCTCGACTTCAACAGGGCCGGCGTCCCGCTCATCGAGATCGTCTCCAAGCCGATCGTCGGGGCGGGGGAGCGCGCGCCGGAGATCGCCAAGGCCTACGTGTCCGCCCTCCGCGACCTCCTCAGGAGCCTCGACGTCTCCGACGTGCGCATGGACCAGGGGTCCATGCGGTGCGACGCCAACGTCTCGCTGATGGCCAAGGGGGCCACCGAGTTCGGTACCCGCACCGAGACGAAGAACGTCAACTCCCTGCGCAGCGTGGAGACCGCCGTCCGCTTCGAGATGTGCCGCCAGGCCGACGTCCTCACCTCCGGCGGTGAGGTGGTCCTCGAGACCAGGCACTTCCACGAGGCCGACGGCAGCACGACAGGGGGCCGCCCCAAGGAGTCCGCGGAGGACTATCGCTACTTCCCCGAACCCGATCTGGCTCCCGTCGAGCCGTCCGAGGAGCTCATCGAGAAGGTCCGCGCCGAGCTGCCCGAGCTGCCGTGGCTCCGCCGCGCGCGCGTGCAGGCGGACTGGGGGGTCTCCGACGAGGAGATGCGTGACCTCGTCAACGCCGGCGCCCTGGACCTGATCCTGGCGACCGTCGACGCGGGGGCGTCCCCGACCGAGGCGCGCTCGTGGTGGGTGTCCTACCTGTCCCAGCAGGCCAACAAGCGGGGCGTGGTCCTTCCGGCGCTGCAGATCACGCCCGCCCAGGTCGCGCGGGTGATCGAGCTCGTGGCCGAGGGCAAGCTCACCAACAAGCTCGGCCGCCACGTGGTGGACGCGATCCTCGACGGCGAGGGTGAGCCCGACCAGATCGTGGCGGACAAGGGCCTCGAGGTGGTCCGTGACGACTCGGCGCTCCAGAAGGCCGTCGACGACGCACTGGCCGCCCAGCCCGACATCGCGGAGAAGATCCGCTCGGGCAAGGTGCAGGCCGCCGGTGCGATCGTCGGGGCCGTCATGAAGGCCACCCGCGGTCAGGCAGACCCCGCACGGGTGAAGGAGCTCGTGATCGCGGCCTGCGGTTAGCGTCTGCGTGTGCGTCGTGTGCTGCCTGGTGGGTTGGTGAGGTGG
>NZ_CALMYY010000053.1 GCF_937873725.1 uncultured Dietzia sp. | reverse complement strand
CCAGGACCCGCCTCATGTCGGGCGCGGCCTCCACGTCCAGGGCGGCCAGCGGCTGGTCGAGCAGGATCAGGTCCGGATCCACGGCGAGCGCCCGGGCGAGCGCCACCCGCTGGGCCTGACCCCCGGACAGCTGGTGGGGCCTGCGCGAGGCGAGGGCGGCGAGGCCCACCGCGTCGAGTTCGGTGCGGGCGCGCGTGAGGGCGCGGCCGAGGCCGCGGGCGCGGGGGCCGTACGCCACGTTGTCGAGGACGGTCAGGTGGGGGAAGAGCCCGGGATTCTGCTCGAGGGAGACCACGCGACGGCGGTGCGCGGGGACGTGGGTCCGGGGCGAGCTGACGGTCTTGCCGTGGAGGCGGACCGACCCGGAGTCGGGGCGCAGGTGCCCGGCCAGCAGCAGGAGGGCCGTGGACTTGCCCGCGCCGTTGGGGCCGACGATCGCCAGCCGTCGTCCGGTGGGGACGGAGATGAGGAGCTGCCCGGGGCGGGCGGCGACGCGGCAGCCGAGGTGGGGGGCGGGCCCGGCGGGCGGGCGGTCAGCCACGGCCCACCGCCCCCGACAGCGGCGCCGAGGCCGCCATGAGCAGGGCGGCGGAGAGGATGAGGAGGAAGGCCAGCGCGAGGGCGGTGTCGGTGTCGGCCTCCCGGGTCAGGTAGATCTCCAGCGGCAGGGTGCGCGTGGTGCCCTGCAGCGAGCCGGCAAAGGTCAGGGTGGCGCCGAACTCGCCGAGCGCGCGGGCGAAGGACATGGTGGCGCCGGCGGCGAGGGAGGGCAGGACGAGAGGCAGCGTCACCGTGCACAGGACGCGGCTCGGCGAGGCGCCGAGGGAGGCGGCCGTGCGCTCCAGCCGGGCGTCCACCGAGCGCAGGGCGCCCTCCAGCGACACCACGAGGAACGGCATGGCGACGAACGTCTGCGCGATCACCACGGCGGCGGTGGTGAACCCGATCTCCACGCCCAGCACCGACAGGTGCCTGCCCACCACACCGGTGCGGCCGAGCGTGACGAGCAACGCCAGGCCCGCCACGACCGGCGGCAGGACCATGGGCAGCGCGGTGACGGTGCGGGCGAGCGCGGCCAGCGGCCCGTGGCTGCGGGACAGCAGCACCGCCAGGGGGGTGCCGACGAGGACGCACAGCAGGGTGGAGAGCGCGCACGTGCGCAGGCTGAGCAGCGCGGCCTCGCGTGCGGACTCGGAGGAGAGCAGGAGCGGGAGGTCCGCCCACGGCAGGCGCACCGCCATGCCGAGCAGCGGGACGGCGGCGAGCAGCACCGCGAGCGTCGCCAGGACGAGCAGCCACCGGGGCAGCGGGGGCCGGGTCACGGCGGGCCGAACCCGAAGGAGCCGAGGACGGCCCTGCCCTCGGCGCCCGTGACGGCGTCGACGAAGCCCCGCGCGAGCTCGGTGCGCTCGAGCGCCGCGACGGCATACCGGTTGGGGTGGACCTGCGCCCCGGCGATCTCGACCCGCTCGACCCGGTCGCCGGCGGCGGTCGCGTCGGTGACGTAGGCGATCCCGGCGTCGGCCTCGCCCGAGGCGACCTTCCCCCGCACGTCGGTGGCGCCGGACTCCTCGCTCACCGGGCGCAGCGCCACCCCGGCCGCGCGGGCCAGCGCGAGGGCGGACGCCCCGCACGGGACCGCCGGCGCGCACACCACCAGGCGGCTCCCGTCCAGGGAGCCGTCGAGTCCGGTGATCCCCGCGGGGTTCCCGGGCGGGGTGAGGAGCGTGAGGACGTTGGTGGCGAAGACCTGGGGATCGTCGGCGACGAGGCCGGCCGCGCGGGCCCGGTCCATGGTGGCGGTGTCGGCGGAGGCGAGCACGTCCGCGGGGGCGCCGCCGGCGATCTGGTCGACCAGGCCGGAGGAGCCGCCGAAGGACAGGCGGACCCGGACCCCGGGGTTGTCCCGCTCGAAGTCCTCGGCGATCTCGGTGAAGGCCCCGGTGAGCGAGGAGGCGGCGAAGACGGTGAGGGTCCGGGAGGCCTCGTCGACCGCACCCCCCGCCAGCATCGTCGCGCCCACCAGGGCGACCGAGGCGGCGCCCACACCGGTGCGGGAGGTCACCGGAAGGGGGTCACCGGTAGTTGGTGAACTGCAGGGCGACCTCGAGATCGGCGTTCTTGAGCAGCGAGATGCACTCCTGGAGGTCGTCGCGCTTCTTGGACGACACGCGGATCTCCTCGCCCTGGATCTGCGCCTTGACGCCCTTGGGGCCCTCGTCGCGCAGGAGCTTGGTGATCTTCTTGGCGTTCTCCTTGTCGATGCCCTGCTTGAGGGAGCCGACCAGCCGGAAGGTCTTGCCCGACGGCATGGGCTCGCCCACCTCGAGCGCCTTCATGCTGAGCCCGCGGCGGACCAGCTTCTCGATGAACACGTCCTTGGCGGCCAGGACGCGGTCCTCGGAGTTGGCGACGATCTCCACCGCGTCCTCGCCCTTCCACTCGATGGTCGCGTCCGTGCCGCGGAAGTCGTAGCGGGTGCCCAGCTCCTTGGCGGCCTGGTTGAGCGCGTTGTCCACCTCCTGGCGGTCGAACTCCGAGACGATGTCGAACGAGGACTCCGAGGCCATGGACGCGCTCCTTACGTGGGGTGGGTCGATCCCGGCCAGGCTACCCGCCCCACCCGCCCCCGATTTGGCACCGGGGGTCACCGGCGTTGTATCGTGTCGTAGCGCCCTCAAGGGTGCACGCCAGATTGCCCGAGCGGCCAAAGGGAGCGGATTGTAAATCCGTCGGCTTAGTCCTACGTTGGTTCGAATCCATCATCTGGCACGCGGGACCCCTGCCACAAGCGGGGGTCTTCGTGCATTTCGGGGCGGCGCGGGAGTGGTCCGGTGGGTGGCCCAGTGAGCGGCACTGTGCGATCGTGGTCTCCGGCCGCCTGCCGAGTCCGGAGGCGCAGTTTCTCGTCGAGGAGAATCGAGGTGAGACGTATCCACGCCAGCGCCGGCTCCGAACAACCAGACATGACACTGGTATCGGTAACCGCAGCCCACCGGATGACCGCCCGGGACCTGCCGGAGGGCCTCGGCCCCGCCGTCGAGGACTGGGTGACGGACCTGGGCCGCAGCACCCGCTCCGGCAAGGGGATGCGCTCCGCGCTCTTCGACGCGGTCTACGCCCGCGCCGGGGGCGGCGACGAGGCCGTGCGCGCCAGCGCGACCCAGGCCCTCGAGTTGCTGCACGAGGCGTTCCTCGTCCACGACGACCTGGCGGACGGCGACGACCTGCGCCGCGGCGAACCGAACCTCCAGGGACGCACCAGGGCCCGGGCCGCGGAACGGGGTGCGTCGGCGGAGACCGCGGGACACCTGGGGATGGTCGGCGGGCTGCTCGGCGGCGACCTGCTGCTCGTGGCGGCGATGGGGGAGTTCGCCCGCCTCCCGGTTCCGGCTCCCGTGCTCCGCCGCGCCCTCGAGGAGGTCGAGCGGGCGGTGGTGGCCTCGATCGCCGGCGAGTACGCGGACGTCCACGGGGCCGCCGATCCTGAGCCCCCGACCCGGGATCGCGCGCTGGCGATCGGCGCCGCCAAGACCGCGGCGTACTCGGTGGTCCTGCCGCTGGTGCTCGGGGCGGTGCTGGCGGGCGCGCCGGAGGAACTGATCGACCCGCTGCGTGAGACCGGCCGCCACCTGGGCACCGCCTACCAGGTGATCGACGACGTGCTGGGCGTGTTCGGCGACCCCGCCGTCACCGGCAAGTCCAACGAGGGCGACCTGCTGCGGCGCGCGCCGACCGTGCTGCTCGCCCACGCCGCCGCGACCGACGCCTGGCCGGGGATCGACGCCGCGCTCGGCGGGGCCGACACCGGCGGGGGGGGCACCCGCCGGGCCCCCCCCCGCCCCCCCCCCGCCCCGGGGCGGCCGCGCCCGGGCCGGGGCCCCCGAAAAAGTCCGGGGGACCCCCCGGGAC
>NZ_CALMYY010000052.1 GCF_937873725.1 uncultured Dietzia sp. | reverse complement strand
ATCCACTCCGGCCGGCTTCAGGATCGGATCAATGCACTCTGATTCCGGAAGAGCCACTTTGACAGCCCGCCCCTTCTCGCGAGGGGCGGGCTGTGTGCCGCCGCGCGGAGCGCCGGGTCGGGGGACCTCGTCGTCGCACTGTCTCGCTACGCCGCTGACAGCGGCGGCCGAACGTATCGTCGCCCGTATGACGCAGCTCGTCCTTCTCCCTGGCCTCCATGGCGACGCGCAGACGTGGGCTCCCGTGATGCGCGCACTGCCGGACCACGTGACCGCTACGGCCCTGGATCTGCCGGCCGAGCCCGACCTCGACGCGCTGGCCGACGAGGTGGCCGGGCAGATCGCACCCGGCAGCGTGGTGGTGGGTCACTCCCTCGGCGGGGTGGTGGCCATGCAGCTGGCCGAGCGGCACCCGTCACTGTTGGCCGGGCTCGTTCTGGTGACCGCGCCCGTGGGTGCCGAGGACCCGGAGTCGGCCGCAGCCCGCGCTGATCGCGCGGCAGGTCTGAGTCCGGAGGCGTACGAAGAGATCGCGCTCGACGGCATGGAGGCGGTGTACTACGGCGACCGCGGCCACGACCCCGAGGTGAGGGCCGAGCGGCTGCGCGCGGCACAGGCGTACGGGCCCGAGCGGTTCGCCGCCCACTCGGCGGCGATCGGCGCCCGGCCCGACCGCAGCGAGTTCCCCGCGCAGGCGGGTGTCCCGGTGCTGATCGTCGGGGCGTCGGATGACCAAGTGGTGCCCACCGAGGAGCAGCGACGCTGGGCAGCGGCGAACGGGGCCGAAGCGGGCGGCAGTCGGAATGCCCGGGTGTCTTACACCGAGATCCCGGAGACCGGGCACATGCTGCCGGTGGAGGCCCCGGACGCGCTGGCCCGGGCGATCGTCGATTGGCTTCCCACGATCCAGGGCTGACCCCGCCGGTTCGGCGAACCCGAGCACGCGCGGGCCGGGCTGTGGTGGCGGCGCTCGTCGTCGTCGCCCCTTCCCCCCCTTCCGCCAGCGGACGCCGGGCCGGCCGCACCACCGGGCCGGCACCGGCGCCCGCGGGGAGGAAACAGGCGCGCCGCACGCTGCTTCCGGCCTCGGGGCGCGACAGACGACTGGCCAGTCACACCCTCCCGCGGCATCACCAGCTCCTTAAGGCCGCATCTACACCGAATAGTAGCCCCCCTCGCTCGGCTCCATCAGCCCTCCGGCGGTGCTTCGGACGGGAGATCAGGCGGGGCGAGGGGCGCCTCATCCGCATCTACACCAAGACGGGCACCCGACTGCGAGGCTGCGACCGGTTCAGCGGCGCGCGAGCACTATGCGCTGCAGGTCGTGTCCCACGATCACCTCACCGCTGTAACCCTGCTGCGCCCAGGCCTTCCACTGCCGGGCGTCGATCGACCCGCTGTAGTCGCCCAGGTGGGTGAGCACGAGCCGCGCCGCTCCTGCACGTTCGGCGACCCCACCCACCTCCTGCACCTCGACGTGCGACTCGAGATTGTGCTCCACGAAGGCCGGCGGTAGGTCGGCCCCGCGCACGTTGATCGCCTCGTGAACCACGGTGTCGCTGCCGTGGGCGAGACGATCGAAGTTCTCACTGAGCCGGGTGTCGCCGGAGAACGTCACCGAACCGTGCGCGGTGTCGAAGCGGAACGCGAACGACGGGAACACCGGACCGTGCGGCACCAGCGTCGCGGTGACGGTGACGTTCTCGTCTTCCATCACCAGGAACGGATCCATCTGCGGGGCGGTGTCGAGATAGCTGGCACCCACGTCCGGCAGGGGGATGTCGTGGACATCGAACAGTGTCCGCGGATCCGGGGGCCCGCCGGCCGGACCGTTGTCGCGGATGAAGATGTTGGAGGTGTAGGCGTAGGCCTCGTGGAGACGCTCGGTCATTTCGACCGTGCCGGGGGTGGGACTGTGAGGTGCGACGACGGGGAGGTTCGGATCCGGGACGTTGGGCGGCCGCAGCCCTCCCGCGGACCCGGGCCCCCACACACCGACCGGCCCCGAGAGCGTGTCCCCGGCGGCGTTGGCGATCACACCGCCGATGAGGGCGAAGTTGTAGTAGTCGGCGATGTGGTCCGAATGCAGGTGCGTGATGAATATGTCGCGGATGGCCGAGAGTTCCAGGCCCGTGAGCCCGTACTGCGTGACCGACGAACGCCCGCAGTCGATGATGTACGCCGCGCCGTTGACCACCAACGCCGAGGCGATACCCACCCGGGCCTTCTCGACCATCGGGCCGGCGAGAGTGCCCAGGAGGATCAACTCGAGCGGTTCGCGTTCCGCGGAGGGGATGCCGCCCGGCGGCATGGCATCGGAGGAGCCGAGTGAGCCCGCCCCCAACGAGCCGGTGACAGACTGCGCAGCGGCGGGACCCGCAGTGAGGCCGGTGATCCCGGTCGCGGCCGCGGCGCCGCCCAGAGCGGAGAGCAGCGAGCGGCGGGAAAGACCGGGCTGTACCCGGAGTGGGTCCTGGGAGGGGGTCGGGGAGGGGCGGGAGTCCGGGGCCATGGGGGAGTCCTTCATCCGGGGATATCGGAGAGTGGGCCGCTCGCGAGCGCTAGGGGGCCTGCTGCGCGGGCGCGACCGGTCCTGTCTCAGAACGTAACCCAGCCGTGCCGGAGATAAGGGCGAGTTCACGCAAATCGCCGTTGCCAAGTCGCGGCGGGCAGGGACGACGCCGAACACCGCCTGCACACCCCCGCCGCCCGCCGCGACGTCGAAACACCGGCAGCCGGTTCTGCCGACCCGGCTGCCGCGGGATGATGGCGAAGGGCGGTGCTCGTCGTCGTCCTAGGGATTTTACTTGTGGTTGCTCCGCAAAACGGGCCAGCCCCCCGGGGAGAGGGGTCGGCCCGTCGGTGGTGTTCGAGCGCACTGTCAGGTGGTCGCGTCGCGGGGCGGCGCCCTTCTCCGAGACGTCGTCGGGGGTGGGCAGGTTGCCGGCTGCGTTCTCCAGGTGGGCGCGGATGAACCACTGGAACTTCTCGAGCTCGGCGGTCTGGCCGATGAGCATGTCCTCGGTGACCGGGTCGACCTCGCCGGCCACGGCGATGGCCTTGCGGTGATCGCCGACTACCCCGTCGTAAACCTTGTCGAGTGCACCGAGGTGGGCCTGCGCGGTGTCACGGCCCAGGGAGTAGTCGTCCCACGAGCGGTGGTGAGCGGGGAGGCGTGCGACCACTGCGGACCTCGACCCGCGCGCGGACGCTTCTGCCTCTTGAGGTGCGGCCGCCGCGGTCGCAGCGTGACGTCATGGCCGGTATCGCAGCCCGGAAGATCATCGTCGCCCTCGACTGCCCCGATGCGCTGGAGCTCGCCGAGTTCTACGCCCTGATGCTCGGGTGGCGGGTCCGGACTCACGACGGGCATCCGCAGTGGGTCGAGGTGCTGCCGCCGGAGGGCGAGCCGGCAGGGTTCGCTCTCGCGTGCCAGACCGTCCCCGACTTCCGCGCCCCGACCTGACCCGACGGTCCGGTCCCGACGCAGGTGCACCTCGACTTCTACGTGGACTCGATCGCCGACTCCGAGCCGGCCGTCCTCGCCG
>NZ_CALMYY010000051.1 GCF_937873725.1 uncultured Dietzia sp. | reverse complement strand
CCCATCTCCACGATGTGGGTCGCGATCCCCGCCTGGGTCAGGCGCAGCGCCGCCACGGCGCCGCCGTAGCCGCTGCCGATCACCAGGGCGGGGAGCCGGTCGTCGTCGGCCAGCGCGCGACTGGGGAGCGGGGCGGCCGACGCGGTCGACGACGACAACGTGGCAGCCGCGGCCACGCCGGTCGCCAACCCGGTGCTCGCGAGGAACCGGCGGCGGGACAGGGGCAGGGTCGAGTTCGGGGACATGTGGCTCCTGGAGCGTGTGGGGACTTGTGAGGGCAGGGTTCGGCACCGCGCGGGGCGCGGGAGGGTGCGCTACAGAGATATATACAGGCTGAGAGGGCGGTTACCGATTGGTATCGGTGAAAGTCCGTTTCCGCGGCCGAGGGCGGGATGGCCGGTGTTTCCGCTGCTAACCGGGGCGCGGGGCGCGTCGCGGGCGGCAGGCACGGGTGGACGCAGGGCCTACTCGGGTCGGAAATAGGTAAGCATCGACTCACGCGATAGGCGCCGAGGGGGTCCGGGGCGCCGCGGCGGGGAGGCGGGGCGGGCATCCCGGCCCCGGCGGGGCCGCCGAAGCCGGATGTCACCCAGGCTCACATAAGCCGACTCTCATGTCTCGCGGCGATGCGCGAGCCCGCCACGAGGGCGCTTTCCGCGGGAGCGGTGTTAATGGAGATCAGATTAAGAAGCGTTGATTAAGGGGGGTCTGGGTGGGGTAGGACTTGGAATCTCCTGGACGGGCGTCTTATGGTTTGCGAGGTCGGTGCAGCCGTGGACCCCCCTCCATGGGCTGCCGACCACGTCGGGGCGCAGCGTTTCCTGCAGGCCGCAAGGCCGCGGATTTCTGCGTCCGTGACGCGAGTCGCCGGCAGCCGCGTCGTCCCCCCTTCGCGGCTGCCGGCGATGCCCCTCGGATGGGGCCCCAATCCTCCTGGTCCGGCTAGCGCCCGTGCGGCGCCACCACCGCCCGTCCGCTGATCTGGCCGTCGACGAGCTTCTGGTACATCTCCAGCGCCTGATCCAGCGGATACACGTGCACCTCAGGGTTGATCTTGCCCGCCCGGTAGAGCTCCACCACCTCGTAGAGGTCCTCCAGGGTGCCCCAGTAGGTGGAGGAGAAGTCCACCTCGTAGGGCAGCCCGAAGGCGTTCCAGGTGAAGTCGTCGCCGGCCAGCCCCACCACGGTGAGCGAGCCCTGCTGCGCGACGGACGCCGCGGCCAGTTGGAGGGTCGGGCCGGCGCCGACGAAGTCGAACACCGCGTTGACGCCCAGCCCGCCGGTGAGTTCCCTGACCTTCTCGGCGGCGCCCTCGCTGGGGATGCCGATCGCGCCGTCGGCCTCCGCGGCGGCGATCGCGCCGGGCTTGGTGTCGGTGGCGTAGACGGTGGCGCCGGTGAGGGCCTTGATGATCTGCACCCCCACCAGGCCGAGCCCACCCAGCCCGATGCACAGGGCGGTCGCCCCGGGAGCGGTGAGGTGGGGCATCGCGCGCTTGATGGCGTGGTACGGGGTCAGGCCGGCGTCGGCGAGCGGGGCCGCGGCCACGGGATCGGCATCGCCCAGCGGCACGAGGTTGCGGGCGTACGTCGTCATGTACTCGGCCATGCCGCCGTCGCGGCCCAGCCCGGTGGCCAGGTAGCCGACCGACGGCACGTCCTGGCAGTACGTGTCCTGTCCGCGGGAGCACGGCTTGCAGCGCCCGCAGCCGATCGGGCCGTAGACCAGGTACGCGTCGCCCTTGGTGAACCCGGTGACGCCGGGGCCCACCTCCTCGATCCAACCCGAGACCTCGTGGCCGAGCGTGAACGGCGGGGTGAGGAAGCCCGTGGGGTCTCCCGGGTAGTCGTGGAACAGGCCCACGTCGGAGTGGCAGGCCCCCGAGCCGGCGACCTTGAGCAGGACCTCGCCGGGGCCCGGGGTGGGCCTGTCCACATCCTTGAGTACGGGGGAGGTCTTGAACCCCTGGAAAACGACCGCCTTCATTACTGCACTCCTCAGTCTGGCCGGAGGGCGCACCGGACGAGTGACGCCCGCCACAAGTATCCCCCCGCTGTCCAGTGCGGCTGACGTGCGACGCCGCGTCGGGACGGTTCAGTAGGGTCGGCGCAAGACGGAGGTGTGAGCGTGACCCAGCCCCAGCGCGATCCCACGACCTTCTGCGAGGCGCCGGCGGCGTACATCGTGGAGACCTACTTCGTCCTCCGGATGGTGATCGCGGTCGGCGCGATCGGGCTGCCCGTGGCGCTGGTCGGGTGGGCGGCCGTCGATCCCGAGCCGGCGGCCGCCGTGACCTCGCTCAGCGCGTTCTACTACACGCCGGCCCGCGGGCTCTTCGTGGGCACCCTGGTGGCGATCGGGGTCGCGCTGGTGGCGTATCGCGGATACACGCGCGGCGAGAACCGGCTGCTCAACGCGGCGGGGACGCTGGCGATGGTGGCCGCCCTGTGCCCGACGGAGGACCCGGCATCGCCCGGGGCGACCCCGGTGAGCGTCGTCCACGCCGTGGCCGCCGCGGCCTTCTTCGTCCTGGCCGCGCTGTCGATCTTCTTCTACGGGCAGCAGACCCTCGGGTCCATCCCGGATCCGGGGCTGCGGGGCAGGTACCGCACGGTTTACCGGATCCTGGTGGCGCTGGTCCTGCTCTTCCCGGCCGCCGCCCTGCTCATCGCGTGGCTGATGGACTCCACCACGGCGCTGCTCCTGGTGGAGACCGGCGCGCTCTTCGCGTTGGGAGCCTTCTGGATGGTCAAGACCTACGAGCTGTCCCGGTCGCACGTCCGGGTGAAGGTGGTGTGAGGGCGGGACCCCGCCGGCCCGGCCGGGGGGCGGGCCACGTCGTCGTCGTCATCCCGCGTCCTTCCTGGGCGGCCGCGGGAGGAAGCGGGACACCCGCCGGACCACGAGGTGGTATCCGGGGCGGCGCTCGAGGCTACGGCCCTCCATCATCGGGATGCTCACCACCTGGAACATCGTCACCATGGCCACCGCGCCGGCCAGGACCCACCAGGCGCCGGGCCAGGCGGCCAGGCCGAACAGGCCCATGGAGAGCCAGATGCCGCACTCGCCCACGTAGTTCGGGTGCCGGGACCACGACCACACGCCGGAGTCCATGACCTGGCCCGGCGTGCAGGTGGCGAGGAAGCGGTGCATCTGCGCGTCGGCGACGGTCTCGAGGGCCAGCGCGGCCAGGCCGACGGCAAAGGCGAGGAAGTCGAGCCAGCCCAGCGGCTCGCCGGCGCGGGTGGCCACCACGTAGACGGGGATGAGGCCCGCGAACACCACCAGCGTGGGGAACACGTGGATGCCCATGAGGTCGGCGACCATGCCGAGGCGGCCGGCGCGGTCGCGGACCATCGGGTAGCGCCAGTCCTCGTGGTGCATGCCGGGGAAGGTGCGGACCCAGTTGGCGGTGAGGCGGACGGCCCACGCCAGGAGCACGGCCATCATCAGCCACCAGCGGACGTCGTTGACACCGGCGTCTGCGGTGACCCACCAGTAGAAGGCGAGCAGCGGCGGGATGACCGACCAATACGGGTCATAGACGCTGGAGTTGCGGAAGATCCGGCTGCCGGCAAAGACGACCAGGGTGGCGAGGAGGTCGGCGATCAGGCCGTCCAGCCACAGGTGGTCGGTGGCGGGCCCCCAGAGCAGCCACGCCAGGCCCGCCGCCACGGCGACGACGTACACGATGGTCACTCGCAGCAGGGATGCGCCTCGGCTCATAGGGGGAGGGTAGAGAGCGGATGCCGCGTGGGCTGGGGGAACGGGGAACTGGCGGGGGTCGTGTCGGACCCGGGGGGTACGACTGTGGTGACGAAGGAGGCCGCATGACCACGGCATTGACGATCAAGGTGAACGGCGACCAGCTGGAGCTCGGGCCCGTGACGGTGAGCTTCCAGCGCACCCTCCGGATCCCCGAGGAGGGGCTCCACTCGCTCCCGCCCGGGCTCGGACGGTTCCCGCTCCGCCGCGTGTCGGATTACCCCGACACGGCGCCCGCGGAGTGGCTCGCCCGCGGCGGTGTGATGATGCCGCTGTATCAGCGGGAGGCCATGTGGATGTTGTTCCACAGCGAGGAGCCCGCCGCATTGCAGGTCGGCGTGGGCAGGGTGTGCGCCGTCAGCGGCGAGACGTGGGACGAGTCCCTGTCGAAGGACCCGCAGAACTACGCGGCCCTCCAGGACCAGCCGTGGCTCGACGGCATCAACGCCGGTGAGGGTTACATCCGGCAGTTCGTGGCCGTGCCCCTCGGGCTGGGGGCGACCGTCGAGGCGCAGGTGACCGGATCGGAGGACCACGGGGGAGTGCAGCTGCGCGCGGTCGGCCTGACCGACCAGGCTCTGCGCAAGTGGGAGGACGCGCAGGGGCAGGTCGAGTGCGACATGGTCTACAGCGCCGACCCCGTTATCCCGTTCTGCGCCCCGCCCGACATGGGCTTGGGTGCGGGCGGGCGCATGCGGCAGGAGGTCTACGCCGACGAGCGCGCGCTGTCCGACTACGACGAGAAGCGGTCCGGTCGCGTGTTTGTCCATCTCTGCTCGGCGGCGCAGTGGTCGGCGATCACAGGTGAGGTGCCGCCCGCCTCCCCGGTCGACCGCGAGACCTATGTCAGGCACGGGCTGCCGTGGTTCGAGTACTACGACGCCGACCACGAGGACCTGGCCCCGAGCGACACACTGGGCAAGGTCAAGACCGTGGGCGACCTGCTCGGCGACGACTCCGGGCCGCACACCCCCGTCGATCCGGCCACGGTCATCCGGCTCAAGGGCGATGGTGGGGATGTGGTGGCGGACGGGCAGTGGTGACGGGCGTGAGGCAATCTGGCGGAGATTCTCTCCGGTGTCTGATCTCACGGTCATGATGACGGGGTCAACCGCCGCCCCACCTGTTCTGCCTTCGAGGAGTTCCGCCGTGCATGAGATCGTGTGCCCCCACTGCGCCAAGGCATTCACTGTCGACGAGGCGGGATATGCCGAGATCGTCCGTCAGGTCCGTACCGAGGAATTCGACAACGAGCTCCACGAGCGTCTCGCGCTCGCCGCGGCGGAGAAGGATAGGGCGGTCGAGCTCGCTGAGGCTCGAGCCGCGGGGGAGCTGCAGAAGGCCGCCGCGGCCAAGGACGCCGAGATCCACGATCTCCAGGCCAAGCTGAAGGCCGAGGAGGTGGCCCGGCAACTCGCCGTACGAGAGGCGCTCGCCGTGGTCGAGAAGGAACGCGACTCGTTGGAGGGCCAGCTCGAGACGGTGGCGGCAGCCAAGAAGGCTGAGCTGGAGCTGGCCGAATCCAAGGCTGCGGCCGCTTTGCAGCAGTCGGTCGCGGCCAAGGAGGCGGAGATCCAGAAACTCAAGGCGAAGCTCGAGGCGGACGGAGTCGCAAAGGAACTCGCGGTGGCCCACGCCGTGGGGCAGGTGGAGAAGGAGCGCGACACCCTCAGGCACGATCTCGAGCGGGCCACCTTGGAGAAGGAGCTGGTCGAGAGATCGCTGAAGGAGAAGTACGAGACGCAGATCAAGGATCGTGACGATGCGATCGAGAGACTGCGGGACCTCAAGGCCCGCCTGTCCACCAAGATGCTCGGCGAGACCCTGGAACAGCACTGCGAGACCGAGTTCAACCAGATCCGCGCAGCGGCCTTTCCCCGGGCGTACTTCGAGAAGGACAACGACACCAGTTACGGGACCAAGGGCGACTTTGTATTCCGCGACACCGACGAGAACGGAATCGAGGTGGTGTCGATCATGTTCGAGATGAAGAACGAGTCCGACACCTCCGCCACGAGGCAGAAGAACGAGGACTTCTTTAAAAAGCTCGACAAGGACCGGAACGACAAGGGGTGCGAGTACGCGGTACTCGTCTCGATGCTCGAGCCGGACAGTGAGCTGTACAACGTCGGAATCGTGGACGTCTCCCACCGCTACCCGAAGATGTACGTGGTCCGTCCGCAGTTCTTCCTCCAGATCATCACGCTCCTGCGGAACGTGTCCATGAACGCCCTGGAGTACAAGTCGCAACTCGAGCTGGTCAAGTCCCAGAATGTCGACATCACCGGTTTCGAGGAGAAGCTCGAGACGTTCAAGACCGCATTCGGGAAGAACTACGATCTCGCGAGTCGGAGATTCCACAGTGCGATCGACGAGATCGACAAGGCCATAGCGCGCCTCCACAAGGTGAAAGAGGACCTTCTCGGGTCCGAGCGGAACCTGCGGTTGGCGAACGACAAGGCCAGCAACATGACCATCAAGAAGCTCACCCGCGGGAACCCGACGATGACGGCGAAGTTCGCTGCCCTGGAGAGCGCTGCGGTCCCCGGCCACGAGGACGGCGTCGAGATCGAATAGTCGGCGGTCGGTCTGGCGGGCCCGCCGCTCCGTGGGGCGACGAAGAATATTGAGCCGGACCCAGATTTCGGCATTTGGCGTAGTGGGGCACAGGCAGATCCCCTCAAGTCAAGACAAAGCGAACGCAGCGAATGACCCGAACGGTGGCTCCAACGTGAGTGTGCTCGACCAACTACCGGCCCTGTCCAAATGGGATCCCGAGACCACCGGTGAGGGAAGCCTCGATCCGTTGGGGATGGGGTCGATAGCGGACCGGATCGCTGACCATCTGGCGCCGGGCGTCCGAGCCCGGATGAGGGATCCGCACTTCGTGGCACGCATCGCGCTCTCCGCCGTCGTCGTCCAGGAGTACAGCCATCTGCGGAGCACAGACGGGACCACGAGGGCGGACATAGCGCTGGAGTGGAACGTGCTGGAGTCGATGGTCCGTCACCAACGGGACAAGCTTCTGTCGATCCCGTTCCCCGGTAGTTCAAAGGCTTCGCGTGCACTGGCGGGCGATGGCCGACTGTCTCCGGCGACTTACCTCCGGGGCCCGCGCGTCTTCGGCTTCACCGGTGTGTACCGCCCGTACTGCGTGGATACCGGGGTGCTCGACGCCCACGGCAGACCCGGCGAAGCGGCGCGGGAACTGGTGGAGGCATGGGAAAAAGACCGAGGTCTGGAGGGATTCCTGAACTACGACCTCTCGACAGAAGGGGGTCTACTGCGCAGATGGATCGCCAACTCGGTCGAGGCGAGCCTGCGAGCAGGGGAGTCCCGCGTCGAGAAGCACACTGTCAAAGCGAAGGAACTTGCGGAGATCATCCTGAAGGTGGGGGAAGGACCACGCGTCCGAGCACTCCTCCGGACGCAACTGTTCGAGACCAGCCACGTCTTGAGGAAGGAAGTGGTGGAGCTGATCGACCGGCCCCCCATCGCGATTGATCTCGCGGACGACAGAGGCGTAGCCGAGGCCATACGGCCCGGGGCCAGCGACGAACTCGCCCGCGTGCTCGACGCTGTGACCCGGTTCGAGCGGCTTGCCGTGACGATGGACAACTGTTTCCGATCCACACTGTCGACGTTCCGGTTGATCACGCCCGAGGCGATCGGGGAGGACGGGCTGCTGGCGGCAGGGGCGTCGTCGATCCGGAGATATGCCGACGAGGCGATCGCGTCGGTCGCCGCCATCGACCAGCTCGGTACTGAACTCAGTGAACGCGTGGCCGAGCTCGTCGCTCCCGTGCGCGAGGCGCCGGGGCCGGTCGAGTTCTTCGACGGGCTCGTCAATAGGCACCTGGCCGTTCAGCAGACCAAGGGGAAGTCCCCGTGGATCACGGACATCGAGGAAGGCTGGGTGCCCCGCCAGATATACCGGGAACAACCCGAGCCGCGCGATGTCGACGCGTGGATGCATCCGTACCGGTTGTCGACGCTGTACTCCTTTGTCGAGGGAACCCGATGAAGCCGGTGGAGGAAAAGGTACTGCTCGATCGCTGGCAGCCACCGCCCGGAGCCGGGGCGCCCATCGCTGTATTCGCGGCGACGTTCGCTCTCGAGGCGGACTTCGTTGACAGAGACTGCCTTTCCAGGTTCCTGTCGGTCACCGGAGTGGACGAATCGACCGACGGCGGGACATCGCGGACCGTCGACGACATCGTGGCGCGCATCGAACTCGAGGACCTCCTGGGAGGGGTGACGGTGTCGGTGCTCGCCGACCGGAGTTCGGTCCAAGCCCGATCCACCCTGCGCTGGGATCTGCTCCCGTGCTCGGTACCCAATGGACTCCTGCACTCGAAGGTGGCGGTGCTGATGTGGGAGCACTCGACCCGGGTCCTGATCGGATCCGCGAACCTCACCTCAGCCGGCTACCGCAAGCAGGTGGAGATGATGCTTTCGATCGACCTCGGTCCCGAGTGTCTGCTATCCCGAACGGACCTCATCGAACTCGCCGACGAACTCAGGTCCTATCTGGATCTCATTCCGGGGTACGGGCCCGGGCTGCCCGCCTGGGACCGGGCGCACGCTTCGCTCGAGCTGTTCCGGGACAGGGTGGCGGAGGTGCCATTGGCGTTCGGACGTCGGCGGCTCCGGACGATCCTTGCCCCTTCGTCCCCTCTGGGCAGCGATGTCGGCCGCTCGCCGCGGCGTCCCCTGGAACGGTTCGAGGACGTGTGGAAATCCTTTGCGCGCCCCAACCGCCTCAGCCAGGTCTCGCCGTACTTCGACATGGACGACGAGAGGGCCACGCAAGCGATCGTCGAGGCTATTCTGCCCAGGCGAGGTCGCCGCTCGTGCACCCACGAGGTCCTCACCCTTCTCGATCACTCGGGGAACATCCCGGTCCCGCGCCACCTCCGCGACCGTGCCGGCACGCGCCTCCTGAATGTCACCGACATCGAGAGGAGACTTCATGCCAAAGCCCTGGTTGCAGAGGGGCGCGACGGGGTAGCCGTCCTGGTGGGCAGTTCCAATCACACCGCGAAGGGACTGGGCATCGGTGCCACGACGAAATCCCCTGGCCACAGGGAGATGAACGTCTGGGTCTGTGCGCCGGCGGGGTCCCGCGAATCCCGGTTGCTGCTCGCGCTGGTCCGAGGCGGCGAGGCGCTCGGACCCGAAGTGGAGTCCTGCACCGCGGAGCAGCTGCGCGACGAGGACGAGGACGCTGCTGTTCCTCTCCCCACCGGGTTCGAGATCTGCCGCGCGCTCCGCACCTCGGAGTCCGCCGGCAGCTGGGTCCTCCGATTCCAGGTCGACCCCGCTCTCATCGACCGACTACACGCCTGGACTATCCGCGTGCGTGGAGTGATCCGTTACGACGCGCGGCAGTGGCGGAATGCGGGCCAGCCGGGGGACTGGGAGGTGTCTCTCGAATCGTCGGACCTGCCGACCGCAGTCGACGTGGAGTGGGAGAGTCGACCCGACTCCGGTGAAAAGTCAGACGGGGCCTCCTCCGCGGTATGGGCCGTCGTCGTCGATGACCTCTCGACGCTGCCCCCGTCGCCCGACGTTTCGCTACTACCTGCTTCCGTCCTCTTCTCTGCGCTCAGCCGGGGCCGTTCGCTGTCCGAGGCCGTGGCAGAAATCCTGGCGGAGAACGAAACCGCCGCAGGTGAACCGCAGCGGATCGATCTTCTGGCGCTCCATGACGACCCCAGCTATCTCCTCCGTCGGGGCAGAGCACTGGCGACGGCCTTGGACGGCCTGGAGAAGAGGCTGTCCGCACCCCTCTTCCGCATCAATGATCCGGACCATCTCCGGCGTCGTCTCTTCTCCACCCTCGGGCCCATCGGATTGATCTGCCACCTGTTGCGGGACGTGGAGGGCGGTGTCGTCCCGGTGCCCGAAGCCGCATTCACCATCGCGGAGATCGCGCTCGTCTGCAGCCGCGTCCCGTGGGGCGACCTGATCAATGAGGACGACACCGAGACGTGGGGAGTGCTCGCGGACGCATTGAGGGAAATGCGAGCCTCCGCCAGCATCCTGGCGCGCCTGCCCGAGAGCTTCAGGGACTACCAATCGCGAGCATTCGAGAGGGCTGAAGCATGTATCGCCACGTAACGCAGGGCATTCGTAGGGATGCCCCCTCGCCGCAGTTCCAGGACAGCTGGCGGCGACAGCTGAAAACGGCGGACGAGATCCTGAACCGCCTATGCCAGCAGGAAGGCGTGGTTCTGGCAGACCAGGTGGGGATGGGAAAGACCTACGTCGCGTGTGCCGTGGCGGCGTCGGTGCTGCTCAGTCCGCCTCCGTGGACCCCCCTTCGCAAGCGTCAGGTTGCAATCGTGGTGCCACCGAACGTCGCCGACAAGTGGGTGGGGGAGTGGGCCAGGTTTCACGAGACCTATCTCGGCCCGGAGGTGGGTCTGCGCGGTCCTAGGGCGCCCATCACCAAAGCGGACGACTTTCTCAAGGCGATCGACGACCCGGACTCCCGACGGGCAGACGTGCTGGTGGTGACCCACACCGCCCTGTCCAGGCTCACGGTGAACCATCACATCCAGCTCGCACTGGTGTGGGCCGCGACCGGCGGATCACATCCCACCGAGAACGACCTGTATTTCCGGCGCATCTACGCGAAGTGGTGCGGCGAACACCGCGGCCTCATCGAGGACAGGAGTTACTCGACGGACAGGGTCCTCGAACTCCTGTCGCACAGCCCCGGGACGTGGCAGGACGTGTGGCGGAACCTCACGGGCATCGACCTCGGCGACGACCCGGTTCCGGACGACGTCATCAAGACGCTGGCGGGGTACGACTTCTCGGACGTGCTGGATTGCCTGGACGGTATTCCTCGGCGCCGCGTGGCCGACACGCGCCACTTGGGGGACCGGCTGGTCGCCTCTCGGGCAGAGTTGGCCAAGATCACGACCGACTTCATCCGAGAGGTGCTCGAGGGGACGAGCGCACGGTTCCCCCTGCTGATCCTCGATGAGGCACACGCCGCCAAGAACGACTGGACCAGGCTCGCCCAGCTCTTCGGTTCGCCGGAGTCCCAGACAGGGCGGGGGATCCTCCACGGCGTCGCGGACCGCATGCTGCTCCTGACCGCGACTCCGTTCGCGCTCGGGAACGATGAGTTCGTCCGCGTTCTCCGCCGGATGACGGCAGCGAGCGCGCACGGCATCGAGCGGACGGAGAGCCTCGAGACCCTGCTCACCCGGCTCGACACGGTGATGTCCGAGGCGCAGACAGCGGCTCGGATGTTCGACGACACCTGGTCCCGACTCGATGACGGCGCGGGCCGGGAGTTGGCAGCCTGGGAGCCGATCGATCCCCCGGACACACTCTCCGCCTCTGCGGCCGCCGCCTGGGCGGCTGCCACTCTGTCGGTGACCAAGCGGCAGGCGATGCACGCTGAGCTGGCGAGGTGGGTCATCCGGCACGAGCGGCCAAGGAACCGACTGGTGATCGAGGGCGACGCCATCCGGCCCGGTGGCACGCACTGTCGGGGCATCGAGGTTCCGGACGAGTTGAGCCTGCCGTTCCTGCTTGCCGCGCGGGCCCAGTCACTCTCGGAACGCGGTGCGGGCCGACCCTACTTCGCGTACGGGATCGCCTCCTCGTTCGCTGCGTTTCTGAGGATCGGTGAGGGTGACGGCGACCGGGACTCCGACGACGAGGAGCGCGGCGGCGGAGCCGATATCGATGCGAACGATCCCGTCGACGAATCGGCGTGGTACCGGCGACAGATCGAGACCGCGATCCTTGACAGCGGCGGCCAGATCAGAGCCCGACACCCCAAGGTGGACGCGACGACCACCAGGGTGCTTGACCAGTGGCGAGCGTTCGAGAAGACGGTCGTGTTCTGTTGGTACGTCAAGACCGGCGGGAGACTGGAGACTGAGATCGCTCGTCGCATTTCCGAGCATGTCCTCGACCGAGGGGCCCGGGAGTTCGGCATCGACCGCAGCGACGAAGCCGCCATCCGCAGCAGGTACGAGAACCTCGCCCGCCGACTTCTCGCCAGCGACACGGAGTCACGGAGCAATCAGAGCTATCAGGTCATCCGCGCTCACATACTCGACACTCTGCGGGACCACGTCGGTCGCGAGTCGGATTACGAATCGGTGGTTCAGGACATCGCCGATGTGGCGATCCGAAACCTGCGCACGGACGAGTTCCTCTCGCGCTGCTCCAGGCTGGGTCCCGACATGACTGCCGAGGATGTGATCGGTGAGCTGACCGAACGCAGGCCTGGCGGCGACAGCCTCATGGAGAGGTGGATCGAGTTCGCGAAGAGGCTCGTCCAGCCTGGTTTCGCTCAGGCGCGGAGGGCGCTCCTCGAGGATCTCCTGGGCTCAGTTGCGGACGAGAGCGTGGCAGACAGCGTCACGGAGCGGCACGCGCATACCGGACGAGCGAGCCTTCGAACCGTCCGGCGGGCGCACGGCGCAACCGGCCTCGAGGATCGAGTGCGCCTCACGTCGATCTTCAACACCCCCTCGGTCCCAGACATCCTGGTCGCGAGTTCGGTGATGGGCGAAGGGATCGACCTCCACATGAACTGCGACACGATCATCCACCACGATCTGGACTGGAACCCCGGGGTCGTCGAGCAACGCACCGGTCGGATCGAGAGAATCGGATCGCTGGCGGAACGGCGCGGAACCGGCATCACTGTCTACGTCCCCTATCTCGCCGGTACTCACGACGAGAAGATGTTCCGGGTGGTGGACGATCGCCGGAAGTGGTTCGACATCGTGATGGGTAGGGACGGAGGAAGCTCGCCCGACACCAGCAGCGAAGAGACCCGGCAGCCGATTCCAGACTCGATCGTGTCGGCGATGGCGTTAAGCCTCGAAGCCTGACCCTGCCGAGATCACCGGGCCTTGCCGTCGTTGTTACTTCTGGCGGAGGATCCGCCCCGACCCCATCATGAGGGACTTATGGCTACCAGACGAACTGCTCCGGCCCGACTCCACCTAAGCGTCCTCAGCCCATCGCGACAAGCGATCTCCTCGCTGTTCGGCGACGGCCGCTCAGACTTCGAAGACCTGCGATGGGACGTTCCGGAGGGGTGCGAGCGCGGGGATTTGATCCTGCACGTCGTCAACTCTCCACGGCCGGCGATCATCGAATTGGACGCGGTCGAAGCTGGTCCCGGAGGACCTGACGATCTCGACTTCGACGGCCTCTGCTTCTACCCGGACGGACTCTCCGTAGCCGCGGTGGAGCGTCGACTCGGCTACTCGCTCGGGCCCCTCCCGGGGACCGTTGCCCCGCACCTGGCGGCCGAAGTCGAGCGCGCTGTCGAGGCGGAGTCGGAGGATCCCACACCATGGCGGTTGCTCGGTCCCGTCCGGTGCGAGGCCCCGATCGTCGACGACGACCGACCGTCGCCGGCCTACGGCTGCCTGGGTTGTGACGACTACGGGGTGGAACTCGAGCGTCATGTCGTCGACGTCGACGACGAGTCTGGAGGCGGAAGAATCGTCTTCGTGTGCTCCCGATGCCACGACCGGTTCCATGCCCCCGTGCAGCCGAGCCTCGCTGACCTCGTGGGCAGCGGCAGGCCGCCCTGCCCGTCCTGCTCTGCCAGGCACACGCTGCACCTGATCTGGGGCTTCCCGCCGGGCCCGCCGCCGCCCGGGTACGAGATCGCTGGCTGCGGGTTCCCCGAGGTGCCGGAGGACTACGAGTGTGGGGACTGCGCGCTCCGTTGGGCCGAGGACGACACTTTGTTTCCGCAGGTCACCGACGCTGCGGAGTATGGGCGGGTATGGGCACGGATCAACGCCACCCCGCCGCACCCGGAAATCGAGCACGTCGAGCTACGCCAACCGCGCCGGCTCGTGATGGGCCGCTACGAGCCGAGCGTGCCGCACGGGTCCGTCGCGCCGGCGTGGGATGACGGAGGTGTCCGCCATCTGCTCATCGGCGACGACCGGCGAATCTACGAGGTGGACCCGGAGACCGTACGACTGACCGAGTCGGCTCGACGTGGGCCGGGGAGCAGCGAGACAAAGTAGGGGCTGTGTGCCCGACTACGTGATGTTGCAGTGCGACGATCACCCCAGTCCTGACAGTCTCCCCACCAGTCCAAGGACCAGGACCAGGATCACCAGCACGATGAGCCCCAGCAGGATGACGATCCCGATGCGAGAGTTGGACTTGGTCGGGCTCTGCCCGGTCCGTGCGCTATCGGAGTCCAGCGACGTGGAATCCGAGTCCGGCGTCTGCGGCCCGGTGGGGGAGCCGCCGGCATCGAGATCGGGGGAGTCGACGGGATCCGGGTCGGACGGGCGCGTGTTGGTCATGCCCCACAACTACACGAGCATTCTCGGCGTGACGCGGTTGCGTCCGCCGGGCAAGTGACCAGGTGGCCGGGATGGCGGCGTTGTCGTCGTCGCCTCTTCCCGCTCGCCGACGGTGACGGGAGCATCCACGCCGGTCCTCGTTCCGAATGACTGATGGTCGCGGCCGCTACCGGGCCCGACCGACGACCTCGCGGCGACCGCGGTATATCTGTGACTGCCGCACTTGCACCTATGAAGGGGAGCACCCGATGACCGATGCGCTGTACACCGTCGAAGCCCTGTCCACCGGGGGAGGCCGCGACGGCCACGTCGCCACGGATGACGGGGCGGTGGACCTGGAGATGGCCCCGCCCACGGAACTCGGCGGGTCGGGGGAGGGCAACAACCCCGAGCAGCTGTTCGCCGCCGGCTACGCCGCCTGCTTCCACTCCGCGCTGCAGAGCGCCGCGCGGATGAAGAAGGTCACGATCGACGGCTCCTCGGTGGGGGCGCGGGTGTCGCTGGTCCCGTCGGGGGAGCAGAGCATCGACCTGACCGTGGACCTCGAGGTGATCATCCCCGACCTCGAGCGCGAGCAGGCCGACGAGCTGGCCGCGCTCGCGCACGAGCTGTGCCCGTACTCGCGGGCCACCAAGGGCAACATCGAGGTGTCCGTCTCGGTCTCCGACGACTGAGCCGCCCGCACGGACGGGATTCCCCGGAACCCCCATCGCTGC
>NZ_CALMYY010000050.1 GCF_937873725.1 uncultured Dietzia sp. | reverse complement strand
GAAGAACTCCCCGCCAACTAGCACCACTGACTCAACAGAGCTTGACATCGAGCGCCCTGACCAGAGCCGCGGCGATCCAGGAGCGGGTCTACCGGGACGCGATCGCGCACCCCTCCCCGCGACGGCGACTCGATGAGGCCGCCGCGCTCTGCCGATACTCCCGGTACTACGTGCGCAAGCGGATCCGGAGGCTCCGTGGCACGACGGCGGAGGATGACTTCAACTCGCGGCCGGTCACCGCGATCAACAAGGAAGCCGCGTCATGACGGATCCGAGGGAGCCGATCGTCTGGATCGCCGGTGTCGGTTGGGATGACATGACCGGGACCGACAAACGCATGGTCCTGGAACTCGGACGCCGGGCCGATGTCCTCTGGGTCGACCCGCCGCGGCGTGGTGGCTGGTCGCGGTGGCGCCCCGACCCCCGGACCGGGGAGGAGGTGGCTCCGGGCGTCCGCCGGGTGAGGATTCCCGGTCTACCCGGATTCACCCGGTGGCCGGTCCGCGCGCTGACGCGGATCACCACAGAGACGTCTGTTCGACGCGCGGTCGGCGGGAGCCTCCGAACCCGCGCCGTCGTCGTCGCCAATCCCACGGGCGGGTTCCCGCCCGGGGTGACCGGGAGGCGTGTGCTCTACGTGACCGACGACTGGATTTCCGGGGCGAGCCTCATGGGTCTGTCGCCCCGGTACCTCCGACGGACGCTTTCTCGGACCGCACGGGAGGCCGACCGCATCGCGGCTGTCAGTCCGGGACTGGTCGGACGGATCGAGTCGCTGGGGATGCCGGTGACGACACCCGCGGTCGTGCTCCCCAACGGCGCGCCTCCGGTGTGCACGACCGAACCCGCCCGCCGGGTGCCGGAGGCCGGGGTCGTCGGGACCCTGAACGAACGCCTGGACCTATCGCTCTTGGAGGGAGTGGTGGATGCGGGTATCCGCTTGCACTTGATCGGGCCCCGGTCGGACCGTGATCCGGAGTTCGGACGACGGTTGGATCGGCTCGCCGCGGACGACCTCGTCGAGTGGACGGACCGGATTCCTGCCGATGAGCTGTGCTCGAGGATCGGCGTCCTCGCGGTCGGGCTGGCCCCGTATGCGGACACTGCGTTCAACCGCGCGAGCTTCCCGCTCAAGACCTTCGACTACCTCGCGGCCGGCGTCCCGGTGGTCTCCTCCGATCTTCCGGCGTCCCGGTGGATCGGATCCGAGTGCGTGGAGACGGCAGAGGGCACAGTCGGCTTCGTGTCGGCCGTGCGGTCACGCGTCGAGGCGGTCCGCCGGGGCGAGTCCACGGTCGAGCTCGCTGACCGTTGCCGAGAGTTGGCGCGCAGCCACTCCTGGGCGCGCCGCGCACAGGAGCTGCTCACGTCCATCGACGGCGTCCGCCACCCTGGCGCGTGAGGTCTACTCCCGCAGGGCGATCCGGTAGACGTGATAGGTGGATTCGGTGGGGAAATCGTCGGTCAGCCGACCATCGTCGATCTTCACCGTGCGGTCCTCGTTGACCACCGTGGCGGTGTCGTCCAGGCCACCGGGCAGGGCGAAGGTTCGGGTGCCGGTCCCGCCGTCGGTCATGGCGAAGAGATACGCCTGCCCCTCGTGCACCTTCAGCATCGTTTGGGACTCGTCCGCGGCGTGCCACTGGAGGGACTGGGTGTTCAGGACCGGGGCCAGCTCGAGTATCTGTCGATTGATGAGCGTCATGGCTTCGACCTGGCGGAATCCGCAGAAGGCCTCACCGAGTTCCTGCGCCTGACGCACCGGCTGGGTGCTCTTGCACGGGCCGCCGAGCGACTGCTGGAACCACACGATTCCGCGCGCCTCGTTGATGATCGACGACATAGCCGCGCCGCGGATCTCCTCGGGCTCCATGTAGCGGACGAACGCTCCGTCGTCGTTGGCACCGCTCATCACTTCGACGAAGTTCCAGATGGGCACGAGACGGGAGTCCCGTGCGTCCAGGTCCCGCAGCGCCCCCACGAACCTGCCGTAACTGGACGCGGTGCGGCAGGTCGATTCGGGGATCCGGCCGTCGTAGAGGTGACCCCGGTAGGCGTCCCCCGCGGCGCAGAAGGGCACGGTGTAGAAGTACATGTCGAGGCTGACGACATCGGCGAACGTGTTCACGTAGCGGAGCCGGTCCGCGAGCGGAAGTTCGGGGCCGACCACCATGTTGGTGAAGTTCGCATATGAGAACTGATCGTCGGTCGTCATCGCCTTCCTGCGTTCATCGAGGTGCGCGAAGCCCTCGGCCGGCGTGAAACGCCCGTCGACCTCATCGTCGAGCAGGACCCCGGGCCAGTACCGGGACGTGTCGTCGAAGGTGGGATTCACCCGGCCGCCCACCCAGTACATCCCGGACTGGCGGAGTGCCGCGAAGTCCGTCTTCTCCCACAGTCCGCCGGTGTAGAAGGTGAGGCCGGCGGCCTTGTCGGCCCGGGCGTGATCCGCATCGTCGATCGTGCCGTACCAGAGGCCGATCGGGAAGAAACCCGGATCCGTCCAGTCTCCCGCGTTCGCGAACCTCGACCAGTACTCGGGACCGCCCTCCCACGCGATGCGAGGGAGCGTGTGAACTCCGTTCCCATTCGCGCCCGCACCGCCGAACGACGCGCCGCAACCGCCCGCGACCAGCGCCGTTGTCAGAACGGAGGCCGCTACGAGCTTCCCTCTCCGCGGCACCATTCGTGTTAGGGTACTTTCACCGTCGCGCTCGCGGAAGAGCTTCCACGGGCCAGTTCCTGCAGCCGGCCCACTTCCGACTCACTCACCACGTCAGCGGATTGGGGACAAGACAGAATGGACCTCTTCGATGTGGCGCGGGCCTGCCGCAGACGCTGGTACGTGACCGTCCCCCTGATGGTGCTGACGCTGGCCTTGGCGGGAGCCGCCTACCTCGCCGTGCCCACCGTGTACCGAGCCTCAACCGTTGTCGGTCTCGCGCCCTCTCCCGTCTCGGGCGGGGAGGGGAACGGAATCATCAACAACGGCGGAACGATCATGCTGGCCAACCTCACCGCCGCGGGCCTCTCCTCCCCCACGGTCGCCCGGGAGATCGAGGACTCGACGGGCGCCACCGACTTCGCCGCGGCGGTGGTCGCGGTTCCCGGCGGCCAGATGCCGATGGTGAATCTCGTGGCGTCCGCTCACGACCGGGACACCGCCGAGTCGGCGGTGACGATGTCGCAGCGACTCGCCAAGGACGAGTTGAACCGGATCCAGGCGAATGCGGGCATACCCGAACGGGCTTACGGTGTGATCTACCAGGTCAGCGGCACTCCGGTCATCGACGTGCTCCGGCCGGGTCGAATGAAGCTGGTTGCGGGCATCGTCGGGCTGGGCCTGATCATCAGTGTCCTCGCGGGCGTGTACTGGGATCTGAGACGGACGAGATCACAGCTGCGGGACCAGGGGGAAGGAGACCGCCTCACCGATGCCGATACCCCCGAGCCGCCGTCTCCCGCGGACGCCGACGGCGGAGA
This sequence comes from uncultured Dietzia sp., assembly GCF_937873725.1. Classification (GTDB taxonomy): domain Bacteria; phylum Actinomycetota; class Actinomycetes; order Mycobacteriales; family Mycobacteriaceae; genus Dietzia. The sequence goes on along the minus strand of NZ_CALMYY010000050.1, from coordinate 11,300 downwards.
AGTGCCCGGCCGTCACCGGGGCTAGAGATGTCGGCCGACCTGCGCGTTTCCGACTGGTGGCGCTCCGAGCGGCTCCGCGCCGACCGGATCCCGCTCCTTGGGGTCCTGTTGTGCCTGATCGTGCCACTGGTCCCCGCGGCCGCAGTGCTGCCGGGACCGCTCCGGGGGCAGGGCAGCCCGGCGCGGCTACTCGCGCTCGCGATGCTGGTGGTGGTGCTCTGGCGGTTCGCGCGACGGAGGGTCGGGCCACTGCGGTCACCCAACCCCGGAGCGGTGCTGATGGTGTGCTTCCTCGTTCTCCAACTGCTCACCTACTTCATGGGAGAATTCTCCCTCGGCGGTGCCGAGGTCGAGGCGAACAAGGACCGCATCGCGATAGCGACCGTCGCCTACGCGTTCATCGCGCTCTACATCATCATGACCGTCACGCACGCGCGGCAGAAGCGCTACCTCGTCGGCGCTCTTCTCCTGGGGCTCACGTGGGCGATGTGTGTCGGCGTCCTGCAGGGCTTCATCGGAGCCGACATCCGCAACCTGTTCGTCCCACCGGGGTTCGTCAACAGCGTTCCGGAGACGGAGATCATCGCGCGCGGCTCGGCGGTCCGGGTGGTGGGCACGTCGTCGCACGCGATCGAGTTCGTGGTGCTGTCCGCGGCGACCATTCCGCTGTCACTCCACATGGCCCGGTTCGCGCTCACCCCACGCCGGCGGAGATGGGCGGCGTTCTCCCTCGCGGTGGCCTGTCTCGCCCTGCCGCTGGCGGTGTCCCGGACCGGCCTCGTCGCCGTGGTGGCGGCATTCGCGGTGTACGCCGTGGGTCAGTCGGTGAGGTTCCTGCTCAACGCGGTGGTGGTCGGAGGGATCGTGGCCGTCACCTACCGCCTCGTCTATCCCGGCCCCGTCGCGTCGTTGATCTCCTCGGTGCTCGACGCCGGTCGGGATGACAGCATCACCACCCGCACCGACGACTACGCGTGGGTCGGCACGATGTTCGCCGAGCATCCCTGGGTGGGGATGGGCCTGGGAGGTAACCCCTACCCGGAGTACCAGATCCTCGACAATCAGTGGTTGCAGGCCGTCATCCAGGGCGGAGTGGTGGGAGTCGTCGCCCTGGCCTTGTTCGTCATCGCCGGGTTCGTAGGCCTCGCCACCGCACTTCGCCGCAGCTCCGGTCCCGGGTCGCGGGATGAGGCCTACGCGCTGGGGGCGTCGTTCGCCGCGGTGACGGTATCCATGGTGACGTTCGATCTCCTCGCGTTCCAGCAGGTGAGCGCGATTCTCTTTGTCCTCTACGGGCTCCTGTGGACCAGGTCCGCGCACGTCGCATCCGACCGACCGAGTCGGTTGCACCGTGGGAAGTTGGTCCACGGGCGGTGAGGAGAAGCGGAGGCCGTGCGGTTCACCTGCTCGACTCGTCGCGCTCCCACCGCTCGGCCGGGTCCAGGCCGAGCCTGAGGCGAGCGAGAGCCGCTATCGACAGGTAGACGAGGGCATCCAGCGCGGAAACGGGACCCCGGACGGTGCGCAGCACCGCCATGGCGGTGGAGGGCGCCCCGCCCTCGTCCGACAGTGCGCGATTGGTGCGGTAGATCCGCTTGAGGGTGTGCGTGAGGTCCGCGACGCCGACCGGCGTGGTGACGATCGCCGGGTCGGTCGGAACCACCCGGCACTCGGCCGGCGAGAACTGCAGATCGAGCCAGAGATCGTCGGCGGCGACATCGGGGAAAGACCCGATCCGGTCGAGGCCGGCGCCGCCCAGGGCGTAGACGCCGGCGCCCCAGAGTGACGCGTTGAGCATCGGTACCCGACTGCGGCACCGGTAGTAGCGCCGGACCAGGAACGTCGACGCGGAGGCGTCGAACACCCGGTCAGGTCGCGCGGCGAGGACGCCGGGCTCACCAAGCTCCCCCACCACGTCGAGGACCGACTTCTCGGTCAGCACGATGTCCGCGTCGAGGAAGAGGCACGGAACACACGACGCCGCCCGGAGCCCCGCATCGAGGGCCGCCGCCTTGTTCCCGTCCGCGAGTTCCAGCACCCTGACGCCGGGGAAGGAGCGCGCGACCCGGGCGGTGGAGTCCGTGCAGCCGTTGGCCACCACCACGACGTCGAGCGCACCCCTCTCGGCGGCGTGGGCCAGCGGATCCAGGGTGCGGGCGAGCACGGTCGCCTCGTTGTGTGCGGGAATGACGACCGAGGCGGCCCGCGGCGGTAGCACGTGCGCGGGACTCCCCTCGGCCTTGGGGAGGGCGTCCCACCGGGCCGGATCCAGCAGCGTGATCCGGGTGTGGCGAGAGCCCGGCCGGCGATACCGCAGCAGCGCGGCCAGCACCAGCACGAGACGCAGGAGGTCCGCGTACGCGGCGCCGTGCCACTTGGCCGCGTAGCGAACCTTGTTCACGGCGAGCAGCGTGTCGAGTTCGTGCGACGTCCCGGAACCGGCACCGTGGTGAACGACCGTCACGTCGGGATCGAACAGGATCTCGTGTCCGAGCTCGCGGATCCGTCGGCAGTAGTCGGTCTCCTCGGAGTACAGGAAGAAGCGCTCGTCCCACGGGCCGACCGCCTCCACCACGTCGCGCCGGGCCAACAGCGCCGCGCCGGTCACCCACTCCGCCGTCCCCGGACGCGAGTAGTCCCGTGGATCGGACACGCGCTCGGTGAATGCCGACGGCCGCCCGAGCAGGTGGTCCCCGAGGAGCGCGTCGCCGAGGGCCCGAAGGAGGGTGGGCTCCCGATGGAGCGACCGGTGCAGGGAGCCGTCCGAGTCCACCATCGCGGGAGCCACGGCGGCGGCGCCGGTCCGACGTGCGGAGTCCACCCACCGCTCGAGCGCGCCGTCCGGCAACCTCAGGTCGGGGTTGATCACCACCTGGTAGCGGTAGGAACCGGGACGGCGGGTGGCGGCGTTGACACCGCCGGCGTACCCGATGTTGCGTTCCTCGACCAGGTCGATGTCGGTGCCACCCGCCCGCACGACGTCACGGGTCCCGTCGGCGGAGCCGTTGTCGACGACGACGACGCGGATCGCGAGAGCGTCCGCGGCCCGCCGCAGATCGCCGAGCAGCAACCCGATGTCCGCCGCGCTGTTGTAGGTGACGATCACCACGCAGACGTCGGCGTGCTGGTCGGCCGCCCGAAACGAGCGGTCAGCCCCCATCCCGCACCTCCTCCAGGCCGGCCGTCTCGGTGTCCGGGTCCACCCGCCGGTAGCGGCGGCCGCATCGACACCCGAGGTCGGCCTCGAGTCGCTCGCCGCACCGGCAGACCCAGCCCCTGAGGCGGGCGGGGTTCCCGACGTAGAACCCGTGCGGCGCGAGGTCGCGGGTGACGACGCTGCCGGCCCCGGTGAAGCTGTACTCCCCCACGGTGTGACCCGCGACCACGACACACCCCGCGCCGAGGGTGGCGCCCCGGCGGACGAGCGTCCGGGTCAGCGCGTCCCCGCTCTTCTTGATCTCGGCGCGGGGCCTGAGGTCGTTGGTGAACACCACGGCCGGCCCCAGGAACACGTCGTCCTCGACCGTCACGCCGTCGAAGAGCAGCACCCGGTTCTTCACCGTCACGCGATCGCCGACCACCACGCCCGACTCGATGAACGCGTGGTCGCAGACGTTGCAGTCGGCGCCGACGGAGGCGCCGGGAAGGATGTGGGCAAAGGCCCAGACGCGGGTCCGCGGACCGATGTCCCGGCTCTCGCACAAGGCGTGGGAATGGGTGAAGAAACCAGGACTGTCCGACATCTGCGCCCCCTGCCGCCGTGGGCGGCCCCCCCGCCCCGGGTCGCCTCAGCCTAGGTCAACAACCGGGCGCGTAGGTCATGCATCCAGGGACGCCTGCCGCAGCACCGTGAGCTGCTGCGGGGCTTCCACGAGGTAGCGGCGCGCGAGCCGTCGTGGTTCGCGGTACAGCCGGTAGAGCCATTCCGCGCCGACGTTCTGCATCCATCCCGGCGCCCGCGCGACCCGTCCCGCCAGGAAGTCCCCCGACGCGCCAAAGGCGAGCAGCACCCGCGCGCCGGACAGCGCGCCCTGGGAGTCGATCCACTGCTCCTGACGCGGCTTGCCCAGCGCCACCACCAGGATGTCCACCTGTGCGGCCGCGATGTCCCTCACGATCGCGTCCGCGCCGGCGGCGTCGTCGAGTTCGGCCCGGATCGGGGTCCAGACCGATCCGGCGTCGAGTCGCGGCCAGCGCCGCGCGAGCACCTCGGCGAGGTCGTCGTGCATGGATGGGGTCCCACCCAGCCATCCGACGCGGGCGCCGGCGGTCTCCGCCAGGCCGAGGATCGCGGGGAGCAGGTCTGCTCCGGTCACCCGGGGCCAGGCCCGCCCCGTGAGGGCCCTGCCCCTCCACGCGACGGGCATCCCGTCGGCGAGCCACAGCCACTCGACCTCATCTGCTCCCGGCCGGGCTCCCGTACCGGCCGGGAAGTGGTGGAGGTGGTCGAGGTTGACCGAGCCTATGGCGAGCGGCGGCGACGTGCCCTGTCCGAGCGAGTCTCCGATGCGTGTGAGGACGTCGGCCTGCGTCGCACGGGTGACGGTGAGTCCGGCGAGTCGCATCCCGGCTGCCATGGGATCAGACCCCCCGATCGCCTGCTGGTGGTCCATTCGGCGAGGGTACGCGGTGCGGCCCGGCTCGTGGGCTCGGTGGACGTCCGGACCCGCTCAGCTCCCGGCGAGCGCGGAGCGGATGGCGTCGACGTCCACCGAGTCGAGGTCGGCCGGGTCCCAGGTGGGGTTGCGGTCCTTGTCGATCACCACGGCCCGGACGCCCTCAACGAAGTCGGGGCGGGCGGTGATCCAGCCGCCCAGCGCGAGCTCGTGGTCCAGGCACTCGCGCAGGTCCCCCGCCTCCGCCCCCGCGCGCAGGAGCTCGATGGTCGCGACGATCGACGTCGGGCAGTGCGAGCGCAGCATCTCCAGCGTCGCGGTGGCCCACTCGTCCTGCCCGGACTCGAGCGCGGCGATCATCTCCTGCACGGTGTCGCGGGAGAAGACGTCCTCGATGCGCTCGATGTGGCGCTCGACGGCGGACTCCCCGGCCGCGGAGCGATCGAGGCCGAAACGCGAGAGGGCGGCCTCCAGCCCCTCCGAGCCGATGGCGGCGACAAAAGCGTCGCGCTCGTCGTCGTCGACGAGGTGGGTGGCCAGACCGGTGTAGAGGGCGTCGGCGGAGTTCATCCGCACACCCGTCGTGCCGAGGTAGATCCCCACGGCCAGGCCGCGCGCGCCGCCGCCGCAGAGGCGGGGCAGGAAGTGGCTGGCGCCGACGTCGGGGATGAAGCCGATGGCCGTCTCCGGCATGGCCATCATCCCCTTCCGGGTGACCACGCGGTGCGAGCCGTTGATCGAGATGCCGAGCCCGCCGCCCATCGCCACCCCGTGGATCACCGCGACCGTCGGCACGCCGTGCGTGTGGTACGCGAGGTCCATCGCGTACTCCTCAGAGAAGAACTCGCGGTTGACCTGGTGCTCCCCGGCGGCCGCGGCGTCGCGCAGCGCGCGGATGTCGCCGCCCGCGCAGAACGCCTTCTCCGAGGTGCTGGTCGTGACCACGGCCTCGATGCCCGCGTCCCCGGCGGCCGCGTCGAGCGCGGAGTGCAGGGCCCGGCACATGTCCAGGTCGAGGGAGTTGAGGGCCTTGGGGCGGTCCAGGACGATGTGCTGCATCCGGCCTTCGCGGCGGGTGATGACGAATTCGCTCATGGCCCCAGTGTGTCAGGCGGCGCGCGGACCGTCGCCGGGATACTAGGAATTCCTACCTCACGCCGCCCCCGGCCGCCGGGCCGGACCCGGTCACCCGTCGAGCAGGTTCGAGGCCACGTCGGGCACGTAACGGAACTCCTCGCGCGGCGGCCGCTCGTAGTTGGCGCTCGCGGGCCGCTCGGGGATCTCGAACGACGGCGGATCGAGCTTCTCCCACGGGACGGTCGAGAGCAGGTGGGAGATCACGTTGATCCGCGAGCGCTTCTTGTCCTCCGACTCGACCGTGTACCAGGGGGCCTCGGGGATATCGGTGTGGACGAACATCTCGTCCTTGGCCCGACTGTAGGCCTCCCAGCGGTTGATGGACTCCAGGTCCATCGGCGAGAGCTTCCACCGGCGCATGGGGTCGGAGTGACGGTCCCGGAAGCGACGCTCCTGCTCCTCGTCCGAGACGGAGAACCAGTACTTGCGCAGCATGATCCCGTCCTCCACCAGCAGCCGCTCGAAGATGGGCGCCTGGTGGAGGAAGCGGCGGTACTCGTCGGTGGTGCAGAAGCCCATCACGCGCTCCACCCCCGCCCGGTTGTACCAGGAGCGGTCGAAGATCACGATCTCCCCGGCCGCCGGCAGGTGCTCGATGTAGCGCTGGAAGTACCACTGCGTCTTGTGCACCGCGGTCGGCGCGGGCAACGCGACGACGCGGGCGTGCCGGGGGTTGAGGTACTGGGTGATGCGCTTGATCGCGGAGCCCTTACCGGCGGCGTCACGCCCCTCGAACACCACCACGAGACGGTTGCCGCTCTCCTTGAGCCAGGCCTGCATCTCCACGAGCTCGGCCTGCATTCGCTCGAGCTCGTTCTCGTAGGCCTTCTTGGGCAGCTTCTCCAGGCCGCTGGGGAGCTGCCCGTTCTTCTTGGACCCGTTCTTGCCACCGCTCCCCGGAGAGGCGTCGTCGCCGTTCGTCGAGGGGGACTTCTTGACGTCCTTCTTGCTGCCCATGGCCACCGATCCTACGGCCCCGCCGCGGCCGACCGACCACATGCCCGCAACTTGACACCCCGAGGGGGGACTGTCTACTTTCACGTGACACCCGTCACACCTGCCGGCAGAGAGGGACGCATGCCGCACATCTCCCGCCGGGGCTTCCTCGGCTCCGTCGCCGCCGCCGGGATCGCCGCCCTCGCCGCCGATGCCTCCGCGGCCGCGCGGCCCGCCGACCCCGCCGGCCCGGGGTCCGCCGCCCCCGGTCGCATCCCCCACGAGGTGCAGGACCACCGGTGCATCGTGGTGGGCAGCGGATTCGGCGGCGGCGTCGCATCGCTCCGGCTCGCGACCGCGGGCGTCCCCGTCGTCGTCCTCGAACGTGGCCGCCGGTGGCCCACCGGCCCGGACGCCCGCACCTTCCCCAGTGCCTCGGCCCCGGACGAGCGCGCGCTGTGGTTCCGCTCCGCACCCGAGATCTTCGGCCGCCGCGTCGACCTCCCCCGCTACACCGGACTGCTCGACGCCTCCGTGGGGGAGAACATGACCTCCGTGTGCGCCACCGGCGTCGGCGGCGGCTCCCTCATCTACCAGGGCATGGCGCTCCAACCCACCGAGGAGCTGTTCCGCACCTGGTTCCCCGGCGCGATCGACTGGCGCGAGATGGACCGCGAGTACTACCCGCGCGTGTCCCGGGTGCTGCGCCTGGCCGAGGCCCCCGACGAGCTGATCGAATCGCGCCCGTACGCCGCCTCCCGCGTGTTCGCCGACCGCGTCCGCGCCGCCGGCCTGCCCCTGCGCAAGATCCCCATGCCCATCGACTGGGACTACGCCCTGGCCGAGCTGCGCGGCGAGATGCGACCGTCCTACACCAACGGCGACGGCTCGTTCGGCGTCAACAACGGCGGCAAGCACTCCGTCGACGTCACCTACCTCGCCCAGGCAGAGGCCACCGGCCTCGTCGAGGTCCGCCCCCTGCACGACGTGCGCGCGATGCGCCGCTCGCCGGACGGCCGGTGGGAGCTGGACGTGGAGGAACTCGACACCGCAGGCAACGTGGTCCGGACCCTCACGATGCGCGCCCCGGCGCTCATGCTGGCGGCCGGGTCGGTGGGCACCGCCACCCTGCTCACCCGCGCCGCCGCCACCGGCGCCGTGTCCGATCTGCCCGAGTCCGTCGGCGACGGCTGGGGTACCAACGCCGACCGCATCTACGCCTGGACCGACCCCACCGCCGACTTCGGCGCCGTCCAGGGCGGGCCGGTGGTCTACGGCAGCCTCAACTGGTCCGACCCCACCACCGCGCACACCGTCATCCAGGCCTCGACGCCGCCGTTCGGCCCGGACCTGCACACCACCATGCTGGTCGGTTACGGCGTCAGCGCCGACCGCGGCCGGATCGTCTACGACCCCGCCCAGGACCGGGGCGTCATCCGCTGGCCCGCCGCCGGCGACTCCGGCATACGGCGCCACATCGAGCGGACCGCGCGCACGATCGTCGGACCGAGCAGCCACCTCACCGACACCAACGCCTTCGTCAACTCCACCTGGCACCCGCTGGGCGGCGCGCCGATGGGGCGGGTCTGTGACATCGACGGGCGCGTCCTCGGACAACGCGGGCTGTACGTGGTGGACGGCGCCCTCATCCCGGGGACCACCGCCGCCTGCAACCCGTCACTCACCATCGCGGCGATCGCCGAGCGCGCGCTCGACCGGATCGTCCGACACGACGTGGGCGGCGTCATCTAGCGCCGGAGTCGGGGCGGTCCACGGCCCGACGGTGGCGGTCCGGCTGCGGCCGGGCCCACCCGGCGGGATACTGGCGGCTGTGAGGTCCCGAGACGCCATCCTGGAAGCAACCCGCCACGTGATCGGGGAGACCGGCTTCCACGGCGTCACCATCGCGGGCGTGGCGAAGCGCGCCGGGGTGAGCCGCCAGACGGTGTACTCGATCTTCGGGTCCCGCGAGGACCTCGTCTCGCAGACGGTGACCGACCGGCTGACCACGCTCTCCGGGGCCTTCACGGACCTCCTCGAGTCCGTCGGGTCCCCGCTCGAGTTGCTCGTGGAGATCGTGGTCCAGGCCCGCCGCCGCATCCTGGGCGACCCCCTGCTGCGGGTGCTCACGCTCTCCGGGACCGCGAACCCGATCTTCGACCCGGGTGCCGCCGAGCGCGCGCGAGCCTATTGCGTAGCCCTGCTCGCCCCCGCGGCCCGGCGGTTCCCCGAACTGGCCGGCCGCATCGAGTTCGTGGCGGACATCGGGGTGCACGTGGGCTGGTCGGTCCTGTGCCTGGACGACCCCGACTCGCGATCCGACGCCGAACTGCGCGACTTCCTCACGGAGTGGCTGGCGCCGGTCGTCGGCACACCGTCGTGAGGCCGATCCTGGTCCTGTGGGACCTCGACCTCACCCTGCTCGATCCTGCCGGCTTCGGCGCCCGGATGATCACCCCCACGCTTGCCGCCTTCCTGGGACGTGACCCCGTCATGGGGGCGTCGTTCGCCGGCCGGACCGACCGCGCGATCCTCACCGATCTGCTCGCGCGCAACGTCACGGAACCGCTCGACGAGGTGGTCCTCTCCCTCATGGATGCCGTCGCCGAGCGCTGCGACGCCCTCGGCAGTGACCTCCTCGCCGCCGGCGGAGGCCCCATGCCCGGCGCCCACGACGCGGTCGCCGCCTTAGCCGACGACCCGCTGCTGCACCAGGGGATCGTCACGGGCAACATGCGGCGCACCGCCCTGCTCAAGCTGCGGCTCTGCGGGTTCGACAGCCTGCCCGACCCCTCCCTCGGGGCGTTCGGGGATCACCACATGGACCGCGCCGACCTCGTCCGCGACGCCGTCGCCGCCGCCCGCAGAGCAGGCCTCGACGTCTCGGCGTCCACCGCCGTCGTGATAGGCGACCACGTGCACGACGTCCGCGGTGCCCTCGACGCCGGGGCCCCCTGCGTCGCCATCGCCACCGGCCACGTCTCCGCCGAGCAACTCCTCGCGGCCGGCGCCCACGCCGTCCTGCCCGACCTCACGAACCCGGACGCCCTCCGCGCCGCCATCCACGCCGCCATCCCCACCCCCCACACCCCCCACCGCTGATCCGCCCGCACCGCCCCGCTGATCCGCCCCCACTCCCCCGCTGATCCGCGCCCACTCCCCCGCCGATCCGCCCCCACTCCCCCGCTGATCCGCGACTTGGTTGCAACGGCGACGACTCTGGTCGCAGCCAGATCGCCCGGCGGGCCGTGCGGCCGCCCTCAGTGCTACCAATCGCCGCCGACACGCTCCGGTGACGGGCTCGGCAGGCTCCCGACGCGGGCTCCCTACGCAGGCTCTGCCCGCAGGCAACGCAGGCTCCCAAGCATGTCTCGGACCGCCTCACGGCGCCGACTGCCCGCGACGCAATGCGGCCTGGATCTGACGGATCACCGTCGCGTGGTTCCGCAGCATCTGGGCGGTCACCCTCACCACCTGCCAACCCAGTTCCGCCAACTCGGCGTTCACCCGGGCGTCGTGCTCCCAGGTGGATCGTCGACGGTGCACCTCGCCGTCGTAGAAGATCGCGACCCGCTGCTCCGGATACCCGAAGTCCGCGACGGTGATCTTCACCCCGTACTCGTTGTAGATGATCAATTGCGGGATCGGGACCGGCAACTCCGCTCCGCCGAGGATGAGCCTCAGCCTGGTCTCCCTGGGGGAGTCCGCGCGATGGTCGGCGTCGCGAAGCAGCCCCCGAACCCGTCGCAACCCGTGCAGCCCGCCGAGGGAGGACGCCAGTGATCTCACCTCGGACACGTCCGTCTGCGTCCTGTTGCAGAGCGCGTCGATCTTGGCGATCGCCCGCTCGTCGTCGTCCTCCCACCGTGCCACGTCGACCGCCGTGCGCGCGACGGAGGTGACCGTGATCCCCTCGCAGACGTGGAGCTGCGCGCCGGGGAGCGCACTCCGCAGTCGTCTCGCGCGCACTCCGCGCGGCGCGTGTGTCGGCCCGAGCGTGTAGATGTCCACTTCCCGTCGGACCGACTCCGGGGAGTACCAGCGTTCGCCGTGCAGGCGCGCGGCCGCCAACCCGGCCACGACCGATCCCGACGGCGCCCACAGCGCGGCCGCTGACACGAGGGTGGTCGGGTCTATGGGTCCGGACGCCCGGCAGTACACGTCCGGGAAGATCCTCCGGTGCGCGGAACGCAGGGAATGGGTGGTGACGCGGCCTGCCGCCAGCGCCTCGCTGCCGATGAATGGTCTCGCGGGTTGATTCGAGGTCACGTGTCGATCATGGGGCGCGACGCGACGCGCATTCGGGCCCCGGGCCGCGGTTGTGGAGGGAGTCGACGACCATCCACAGGCGCTCGGCCGAAGCTGGTAGCACTCAGTGCGGCCGCACGCCCGATCGAGCCACCTGCCCGCGACCAATGCGTCCGTGGCTGCTACCAATCGGCGGCGGGGCGGGCGGGGGGGGGGGGGGGGGCGGGGCCCGGGGGGGGGCGCCCCCGGCGGCCGGCGTGGGGCGCCTCCGGGGGGGGGGGGGCGGTCCCGCGGGGTCCCCGGCGGGGGGGCAGCGCGGCGCCCCCCGCCTCGACAGGTGCGAAGAGCCGCGCAGGCATACGG
>NZ_CALMYY010000049.1 GCF_937873725.1 uncultured Dietzia sp. | reverse complement strand
GTCTGGAAGATGGTCGGCGCGCCGGGCAGGACCGTGGCCCGCTCGGCCTGGACCAGCCGCATGGTCTCGCCGGTCGAGTACACGGCCAGCGGGATGATCGTCGCGCCGAACAGCGTGCACACCAGGAAGCCGGCCTTGTAGCCGAAGCTGTGGAAGAACGGGTTGACGATGAGGTACCGGTCCTCCTCCGTGAGCCGGCCGTTCGCGCCCCACGCGCGGGCCCCGGCGACGGTCTGCCGGTGCAGCGCCACGACGCCCTTGCTCTTGCCGGTGGTGCCGGAGGTGAAGAGGATGTCGGCCACGTCGTCGCCGGTCACCGCGTCCGCGCGGGCGTCGACCTCGGTGAGGAGGGTGTCGGTGGCCAGCGCCGAGAGGTCGGGGAAGTCGACGACGACGAGGTCGGCGGTCGCGGCATCCCCGCCGTCGAGGGGGATCCGCACGATCGTCCGCAGGTCGGTCGCCTCGGACAGGCTCCCGCCGGCGGCCGAGGTCAGGTCGGCGATCCGCTCGGACCCGAGGAACGTTCCCGCCACCACCGCCGCCACCGCGTGCGTGCGCTGGATCAACTCGAGCGTCTCGCTCCCCGTGTAGCGGGTGTTGGCGGGGACCACCGTGCCGCCCGCGAACTGCACGCCGAGCGCCGCGATGACCCAGTGGCGGGTGTTGGGCGCCCAGATCACCACGCGGTCGCCGGGCCGGACGCCGCGCGAGATCAGGCCCGCGGCGAACCGGCGGACCTCGTCGAGGAGCGCCGCCCACGTCAGGCGGGCGTCCTGGCCGGGTTGGACGTCGGCGATCGCCTCGCGGTCCGGCCAGAGCGCGGCCGCGCGCCGGAGCGCGGCGGGGGTCGTCTCGACGGGGTGGGCGTCGGTGGCGGGCATCGCTGACTCCTCGGGGGCTGCTGGTGTGGCCGCCACCACGGTACCAAGCAAGTGCTTGGTAGGAGTCGGGGTGGTTGCTCAGTCGCAGAGGGCGGCCGCGGCCACGGGATCGGACGGGATCCGTGCCGAGTACTTGCCGAACGACCCGGCGATGTTGGACAGGAACCTGCCAGGGGTGAGTGGCGCCGTGGCGGGGGCGAGCAGGTCCCGGACCTCCGGGCAGGCCAGGGCCGCCCGCGCGGCCGCGACACGGACCGGGTCGACGTCCGGGGGGAGGGCTGACCAGGGAGGACCCTGGGCCATCGAGGCCACGGCCCACTCGAGGGGCATGTCCTTGTCGTGCCCGATCCGCCCGCCACGGATCCCCTCGATATGGCCCGCGAGCGGGGTGGCCAACCCGACGTAATCCCAGACCCGGACCCGGAGGGGGGAGAGCGCGGCATCTATCCCGAGGTGATGAGCGACGATCGTGGTGGGATCAGCGCTGCCCACCGGTGGGGGGACCTCGATCCAGGTCCGGTTGTCACGGCGCGCCATGAGGAGCGTCCCACCGGGCGCGGAGCCGAGTGTCCCGACGAGCGCCGGCGCGGCCTCGATGCCCGCGTAGGAGTCGGTGTCGTCGGGAGTGGGATCCCCGGAGAAGTCGACCTTGTAGGCACGCTCGTCCACGATTCCGCGGATCTCGGTCGTGTCAGCATGTCCGGGTGGCGGCGCCGCGAGCACGGCGGAGCCCGACCACAGCATCATCACCGCGGCCCCGGCCGCGACGGTCAGACGAGCGGCGGAGTCGGCACGGCCCCCGGTACCGGACCGGAACCGCACCGGGATCCAGGCGACGGGGGCCAGCGCCAGCGCGAGCGGGAACAGGGTCATCCTGCCGCGCATGTAGTCGCCGCCGTTGTACACGGAGTAGGCGAGCAGGATCGCGGCGGAGGCCAGCACCACGACGATCGGGCCGATCCTGCGCAGCGCCGCCCCGTCCATGCGCGGCCGACGGGAGGCGAGCGCGATCGCGAGGACACCTGCGCCTCCGAGCGCGAGGAGCACCGACCCGGCCCGGAACCAACCGACGTTGAAGAGCAGCAGCGAGTGGTTCCAGTAGAACAGGCCCTGCTCGACGCGGTTCACCCCGGCTTCCTTCGCCATCGCGGTGTGCGGAACGGGGAGGCCGTAGAAACCCATCCGGAACACCTGGTAGAGCGCCGGTAGGGCGGCAGCCCACGCCAGGGTGAGGACCCGCTCGCGCCGGCCCCGGGCCGTGGCGAGGAGGTAGAGCCCCGCCAGGGCGGTCACGACCGCGGCCTCGGGGCGGACCAGAGGGCCGAGACCCACCAGGACCGCGGTCAGGGCGAGCTCCCTGCCACCCGGCGAGCCGACCGCACGGCGGCACAGCAACCACCACACGACCCCGACCCAGGCCAGGACGAGTCCGTTCTCCAGGCCGGAACTGGCGAAGTCCCGGGCGGCGGGCAGCGCGCAGTAGGCGGCGACCCCGACCGGAACGAAGAACCGTGCCCTCGAGCCCCCGTACAGCACCGCGCATCCGGCGACCAGACCGAGGAGGCCCACCGTGCTCAGGCCGATGCCCTCCACGATCGACACCGCGTCGAGGTCCTCCCAGATCGCACCCCCGGCCGCGACGACGTAGGTCCACAGCACGGAGGTGTTCGCCTCCACGCGTTCCCCGGCGTTGAAGACGGGGCCGTGACCCGCGAGAAGGTTGCGGACGGTGCGGTGGACGATGATGCCGTCGTCGGCGATCCATCTGAAGGCCCAGGCGCGGACGGCGAACAGGCCGATCACGGCGAGGGCCAGACCCCATGAGATCCACCCGAGCGGCGTCACCCCGGTCGACCGCGCGCGAGTGTCGCCCAGAGCGTTCACGTGGCGGCCTCCATTCGCCCGCGCGGGGGAGCACGGGCCGATGTGAGCATCTTCCCATTGGTCAGGCCGGGCGTCTAGGTTGGGTCGTGTGCACGGCTGACCGGAGAGGAATCAACGTGACGGAACAGAGCACGTCCGGCGTCGCGGACGCCCTCCGCGTCCGGGGGCTCTGGATCCTGGCATGGGCGCTGTCCGCGGGGTTGGCGCTCGCCACCATCGCGACCAAGGGAGTGAACATCGTCGATTTCGACGAGGTGTTCACGGTGTCAGAGGACCTGACGGTCTACCAGGACGCCGCGGTCGCCCTGGTGAACGGCCTCCCGCTGTACGGGACCGGTGACCATTACCGGATGGGCGGGGAGTTGATCCTCACCTATCCGCCCTTCGCCGCCTTCCTGTTCCTGCCGATGGCCTACACCTCACCGGGGGCCGTCGCGATCCTGTGGCAGATCAGTTGCCTCGCGGCCACGGCCTTCATCATCTGGGCTGTGGCGCGCGCGGAGGGGTTCCGGCGACCACTGTGGGTCGCCGGCGCCCTCCTCGGTCCCGCCACACTGCTCTACCCCGTGGAGTCGACCTTCCACTACGGCCAGATCAACCTGCTCCTGTTCGCACTCGTCGCAGCTGATCTGTTCGGCGTCACGCCCAGCAGGTTCCGAGGGGTGGGGATCGGGATCGCGGCCTCGCTCAAGCTCACACCCCTCGGCTTCATCCTGGTCCTGCTCGTGCGGCGGGACTGGGCCTCCGTCGGGCGGGCGCTGGGCACGCTCGCCGCCACGGTGGTCGGGTTCTGGATCCTGTTGCCCGCCGCGTCCCGGGAGTACTGGACGGACTTCGCCTGGGACACCGGGCACTCCGGCGCGCGGTGGTACGTGCAGAACCAGTCGCTGACCGGCCCCATGCTGCGGGCCGGGTTGACGGAGGAGAACGTCACCGTTCCCTACGCCGTACTCGCCGCGGTCGTCATCCTGGCCGTGGCCTTCTGTGCGCACGTCCTCCACCGCCGCGGGTTCGACACGGCCGTCGTCGCGATCGTCGCGCTCGGAGTGGTCCTGGCCGCGCCGATGTCGTTCCAGCATCACTGGGTGGGGGCGATTCTGCTCCTGGTGATGGTGCTGACGGCCCGGTACGCGGCATGGGCTCCCTGGTTGGCGGCCCTGGTGGCGCTCTTCGTCCTGGGGCCGGTGCACTGGTTCATGAAGAGGGACTGGGCGATCCGGCTCGACCAACCCCTCCACATCCAACTGCTCTCAAACATCGTCTTCATGGCGGCTGTGGTGACGCTCG
>NZ_CALMYY010000048.1 GCF_937873725.1 uncultured Dietzia sp. | reverse complement strand
GGGAGCCGCGCCGGCGTCAGCGGCGTCAGCGGCCTCAGCGGCGTCAGCGGCGTCAGCGGCCTCAGCGGCGTCAGCGGCGCCGCCTCCGGCCCCGCCAGCTCCGGTGGCCCCGGCAGCCCCGCGGTCCGGGTCTGGGCCGGCGGTGGCGAGTTCGACCAGCGCGTCCGCCCGGCGTTCGTCGGGGCTGCGATCGTCGGCGGCCGTGGCCGCCTCGTCGTCGTTCCCTCCCGGCCTGGACCAGGTGCCGGCTCCCGACATCTGGTCCAGCCGCTCCGCGAGGACCTCGGCACCCGCGGCGCTGAGGTTCGCGGAGACGGACGCCATGCCGTCGGGCGCCTTGCGGATCCACACGCCGCGGCCGCGGTGGGCCTCGCTCCGGCGCCGGCGCACCCCCTCCGGGTCGACCTGGCGCACGGCGCGGTCCATCATCCGGCGGAGTTGCCCCAGGCCGGGACGGCTTCCCGAGTTGAGGGACTCGACGAAACGGCGCGCGGCGAGCTCGGCGGCGGCGCGGCAGAGTCCGTCGTCGGTCACGCCGCGGAGGCATCCGACCATCACGGCTGCGGTGCGCTCGTCGATCCGCCCGGACTCGATCTCCTCGAGCACCGCCGGGCACCGTTCGACCAGTTCCACCGACAGGTCGACCATGGCGCCGGCCCGGTTGGCGTGGATCCCGAGCGCGACGGCCAACTCCGAGCGCGCGAGCTCCCAGGGGTCGACGGCGGCGTGGTCCCGGACGGGGAGATCGGACTCGTGGGCCACGTCGTCGATCGCACGCACGTGCTCCACCGCGGCGTCGAACGTCTTGTAGACGGCCCGGATGCGGAGGGCGGCGGCACGGTTCTCGGCGTCCACGGCCAGGCGCGCGACCTCGGACTCGCACGCGAACACGCGCTCCGTCTCCGCCGACCTCATCTCAACCCCACGCCTCGATCATGCGTTCTATTCTACTAGAACGCGTGAGCGAGTCAAGGGGTTTCCCCGGATGCACGGGGGCCGGCCGGGGACACCCCGACCGGCCCGTCTCCGATGCCCGCTGCGAACTCGGTCAGCCCACGCTTCCGGCCGCCGCGGCCGCGAGGGCCGCCACGTCGATCGGCCACCACTGGCCGAAGTCGATCGCATAGACACGGTTGAGGTCCGAGACGACGCCGCCCACGGTCACCTGCTGCTTCACCGGCAACTGGTGGATCGTGGCCGCCGGGTTGAGGCGCCCGCCGGAGCCCCAGTCGTGCTGCCAGAAGTACTGACCGAGCCCGCGCTGGCGGCACCAGTCGATGGTCGGGGCGTTGGCGTACACGCCGAGCTTCAGGCCCGCACCGTTCAGGTGGACGCGCCACCGATCGAGGTAAGGGGCGATCTGGTTGTCGAACTGCCAGCGCGTGGGGTTGTCGTCGATCGCAACGTACATCGGAACGCCGCGCGGGCCGCCGGCACCGAAGTGCAGCCCGATCCCGATGGGGGCGTGGTGGTCGGCCCCGCCGGCCCCGGCCTTCCAGTCGGCGGTGTCCTCACGCCCGAACTGGTAGCAGGACACCATGTTGAGTCCGTGGGCGCGGAAGTCGTCGACCTCACCGCGCAGGAGGGGCTTGCCGGTCATCCACCCGGCGCCGGGCCGACGGTGCGAGCAGTACCGGACGGCGCCGAGGTGGCCGGCCGCGCGGATCGACGCCGCCGACGGCGGGCCCGCCGCGTAGTCGAGCACGGTACCGATCGGGATCCCCGCGCCCGCGCCGGGGAGTGCGCCCAGCGGGGCGGGGATGGCGGACTGCGCACCGACGGCGGGCGTGAGGCCGGCGGCGAGTGCACCGGCGCCGGCCGCGCCGAGACCGGCGCGGCGGAGGAAGGTTCGGCGGTCGAACGTCATGGAGGTACTCCGAGATCTCGGTCGTAGACGAAAGGCGTGTGACGCGTGGGACGCACACGGCTACGGAGAGTCTGACACAAGAACATCGCCCAGTCGCCCCGGTCGTTACCACACGGGTGCCCGCGCGCCCGGCAGGCGCGGCTGGTTCACTGGTACCCATGAGCCGCACGCCCAGATGGAACGCCGCCGACGTCCCTGACCAGACGGGGCGTACGTTCGTCGTCACCGGAGCCAACGCCGGGATCGGGCGGGCCACCACCGCGACCCTCACCGCCCGGGGCGCCAAGGTGATCATGGCCTGCAGGAATCTCGACAAGGCGGAGGCCGCGCGCGACTCGCTCCCCCCCGAATCGCGGGAACTGGCGGAGATCCGCCGACTCGACCTGGCCGACCTCGATTCGGTCGAGGACTTCCTCGCCGCCTCCGCCCCGGGCCGCACCGGCGCCCGGATCGACGTCCTCGTCAACAACGCCGGCGTCATGAACCTCCCCCACTCCCGGACCGCGCAGGGCCACGAGATGCAGTTCGGGGTCAACGCACTCGGCCACCACGCGCTCACCGCGGGACTGGTCCCCCACCTGACCGACCGCGTGGTCTGGCTGGGATCCCTCGCCCACCTCCGGGGCAGGATCGACATCGACGACCTGAACATGGAGCGGCGCGGATACCGACCGATGGCGGCCTACGCCGACTCCAAGCTCGCCTGCATCATGCTCGCCTACGAATGGCAGCGCAGGCTCGATCGCCTGGGCGGCGGGCTCCGTTCGGTGGCCGCGCACCCCGGCTACACCTCCACCGAGCTCATCAGGCAGAGCGGCAGACCGCTCGCCGACCGGTTCTTCGAGCTGGGCAACTCGCTCACCTGGGCCGGACTCACACCGGAGATGGGCGCACTGTCCGTGCTCTACGCCGCGACCGTTCCCGATGTGGCCGGAGGGGCCTTTGTGGGACCCGATCGACTGGGCGGCCTCAAGGGGTACCCGAAGATCACCTCGTCGAGCAGCCGCTCGCGCGACGCGGGGGTCGCCGCCGCGCTGTGGGAGCGGTGCACGGAGATGGCGGCGTTCCGGTAGTCGCGCCGCGGGGTGCGGGCGCGGGACCGGGCGTCCGGTGGGTCAGGCCAGCCCGGAGGCCGCGAGGCCCGCACGGAGTCTGTCGAGGTGCTCGGGCGGCCCCTGGAGCAGGGGCATGCGCAACCGGTCCGACCCGATCAGGCCCTGCATCTTGAGCGCGGCCTTGACCTGGATGGCGCCCTGCGAGGTGTGCATGATCGCGTCGACCGCCGGGATGAGGCGCGTGTGGATCTCGCGGGCACGGTGGAGGTCGCCGGCGTCCACCGCGTCGATCATCGCCCGGTAGTCGTCCCCCGCGACGTGGCCGACCACCGACACGATGCCGGTGGCGCCGAGCGCGAGAAACGCGAGGTTGAGGACGTCGTCGCCGGAGAACCACAGCAGATCGGTCTCGGCCATGAGTCGGCTGGCCTCGAAGAGGTCACCCTTGGCGTCCTTGACCGCGCGGATCCCCGGGATCTCCGCCAGCCGGCGGATCGTGTCCGTGGACAGGGCCGTTCCGGTGCGGCCGGGGATGTCGTAGGCCATCACGGGCCGGCCCGCGGCCTCGGTGATCATCCGGAAGTGCTCCACGATGCCGTGCTGCGTGGGCTTGTTGTAGTACGGCGTCACCACCAGGAGCGTGTCGGCTCCGCGCGCGACCATCGCCTCCGCCGCCCGGATCGAGTGCAGGGTGTCGTTGGTGCCGCACCCCGCCATCACCGAGACGCGATCACCCACCGCCTCCACGACCGCGGCCACGCAGTCGTAGTCCTCCTCGTCCGAGGTGGTGGCGGACTCGCCGGTGGTGCCGTTGACCAGAAGGCCGTCGTGGCCGTGGTCGGCGAGGTGGACGGCGAGCCTCTGCAGCCCGTCGAAGTCGATCGAGCCGTCGTCGTGCATGGGGGTCACCATCGCGGTGATGACCCGCCCGAAGGGATTGTCCGACATGGCCACCAGCCTAGCGGTCACGATCGGTCACGCCTGCCGGCGGTGGCACCGCCCGGCGACGGGAAGGCCGAGGGGGTCGACGGCAACGGTGCCTGGACCGTCAGCGGACCTTGTCGGGATTGGTGTCGAGGAACCGCCCCAGCGTGTTGTCGACGACGAGGGCCGCGAACTCGTTGGTCGTGGCCACTCCCAGGCGCAGGGTGGCGGACAGGGCGTTCTGCAACATCGGTGGCCTCCTGGAACGTCATTGTGACGCCTGTCACTTTACGACACGCGGAGCGCGCTCCACATCCAAACGACCGACAAATCTGGACAAGTGTTCCGGACACCAATATTGTTGACTTATCATCTTCACTAGCGAGGTCGCCATGCTCGTTCCCGGGGTCAGGATCCACCGCTCGCTCTCGCGCTCGCACGACGGCGGCGGCTGGCTGGACTCCCGCCACTCCTTCTCCTTCGGCCGGCACCAGGACCCGATGAACACGCACTTCGGCCGCCTGCTGGTGAGCAACGACGACCGGATCGCCGCGGGATCCGGGTTCGACACCCACGGCCACCGCGACATGGAGATCGTCACGTGGGTGCTCTCCGGCTCACTCGTCCACCAGGATTCGGAGGGCCACAGCGGGATCATCTACCCGGGCCTGGCCCAACGGATGAGCGCCGGCTCCGGCATCCTGCACTCCGAGCGCAACGACGGCTGGCGCGACGGCTCGATCCGGCACGACCTGGTTCCCGGCGACCCGGTCCACCTGGTCCAGATGTGGGTCGTCCCGGACACCTCCGGCGGGGATCCCGGCTATGAACAGCTCGAGCTCGAACCCCGCGAGCTCGAGAACCAGCTCGCCGTCGTCGCCGGCGGACTCCCCACCTACTCCGACCGGTCCGCCATCCGGATCCGCAACAGCGCGTCCGCCCTGCTCGCGTCCCGCCTCGCGCCCGGCCGCTCCGTCGACCTCCCCGACGCGCCGTTCCTCCACCTCTACGTCCCGCTCGGATCCGTGACGCTCGAGGGAGAGGGCGTACTCGGGACCGGCGACGCCGCGCGGATGACGGCCTCGGGGGGCCGCCGCGTCACCGCCGGCGACGAGGGCGCGGAGATCCTGGTGTGGGAGATGCACCGGGGGATGACGATGCTCGACGTCCGCGGGCACTGACCGGGACGGCGGGTCCCCTCGTCGGCCCCGGGGGCCAGTTCCGAGGGCTCGGGGGCCCAGCGCGGGGGCTCGGTCCGGGGGTTCAGTCCGGGGGCTCAGTAGGAGAAGTCGTGCACCACGAAGACTTTTCCACCGGCGGAGTAGGCGATCCCCATGCCCGCCGACCGGTATCCCGGGTCGACCAGGTTCTCGTGGTGCCCGGGCGACTTCTTCCACAGGTCCACCAGGCAGACCGCACCGCAGTGCGTCCCGGCGGCGACGATGTTCTCGCCGTAGCCCCGGTTGAGCAGCGCGGTGTTGTGATAGACGGCGTCCTCGGCGGCCAGTCGGTCCGCCCACCTCTGCGCCTCGGCGTCGAGCGCGGCGTCGGGCGCGAGAGTCCCGAGCCCGCGCGAGACCCGGTAGCCGTCGATCTCGCGGACGATCCCGTCACGCAGCCCTCCGGAGACGTCCCTGAACACCATCCCGGTGGATCCGGCCGCCGCCCACACCTCGGCGGGGAAGGCGGCGCGGACCTGGGAGACGACGCCGTCCACCACGTGCTGGGGGATCAGCTGCTGCGGGAGGAACGACGGCAGGGCCTGGGCGGAGGCCGTCGCGACTCCGCCACCCACGAGGGTGGCGGAGGTGACGGAGATGGTCGCGAGTGACGCGATGAACCTGGAGCGCATGGAGGTGATCATGCCGTCACGGCGCGCCTGGCGCGAACCGAATGTCCGATGTGCTCACGCGCCCGCGATACGGCCGTGACCTGCATAGATCAGAGTGGCTGATGTGGCTAGAGTGACTCCCGCGGCACCAGGAACAGCCCCGCCGACGGGAGCACCTCGAGGGTGACGGGCAGCGGTGCGACGGGGTCGCCGTCGGCGAACGCCTCGACGCCGTCGGCCTCGATGCGGACGGTGCGGCACCTCCTTGTGGTCACGCCCCGCAGACCCACATGGGTGCCGGAGTAGATCCGGCGGAAGTGCCACGCCAGCCGGAGCTTGGAGATCCTCCCGACGTAGCAGACGTCGAACAGCCCGTCGGACCGGTCGGCGTCCGGCGCGATCTTCATATCCCCGCCGTAGCTGCGGGTGATCGCGTAGGCGCTGAGCAGCACCTCGGTCTCGACGACCTCCTCCGTCGGCAGCCCCACGTCGAAGGCCATCCGGAACCGTCGGGGTCGGTACGTCGGGAACTCGATGATCGAGGCGAGGACGTAGCGCAGCGGGCCGCCGAGGATCCGCATCTCGTTGACCCGCCGGTTGACGGCCGAGTCCAGTCCAGCGCACAGGACGGAGGCGAAGACGTGGGGCCGGCCGCCGTCCGGGGTGGCCCGGCCGAGGTCGACCGACTCGACCCGGCCGGCCGCCACCACATCGGCGGCGGCCTCCGGGTTCCCCAGCGGGATCCCGTACTCGCGGGCGAGGTCGTTGCCGGTGCCCGCCGGGATGATGCCGATCGGGATGCCGGAGAACGCCTGCGCCTGGACCGCGAGGGAGACCATCCCGTCGCCGCCGCACACCACCAGCGCGTCGACGCCGTCGGCGACCGCCCGCCGCGCGAGGGCGAGGGAGTCCTCCGCGTCGGCACCGTCCAGTCGACGGACCTCCACGCCGTGCGAGCGCAGACGATCCACCGCCCGGCCCGCGACCGCCGCGCCGCGGCCGCCGCCGGCCGCCGGGTTGACCAGCACCGCGACGGACCGGATCTCGCGGTCGGACAGCTGCGCTCTCACGGGATCAGTGTCCCCGGATTGCACACCCCGTGCGGGTCGACCGCGTTCTTCACCGCGCGCAGCATCCGCACGCCCACCTCCCCGATCTCGGCCTCGAGGTAGGGCCTGTGGTCCACGCCCACCGCGTGATGGTGGGTGATGGTGCCGCCCGTCGCGACGATCGCCTCGCAGGCCGCCCGCTTGGCGTCGTACCACTGGGCGATCGGGTCACGGCCGCGCTGTCCGGCGACCACGGTGAAGTAGAGCGACGCACCCGTGGGATAGACGTGGCTGATGTGGCACATGACCAGCGCGGGGGTGCCGCTCGCCTCGAGCGCGGCGGTCAGCGCCTGCGCCACGGCGTCCCGCAGCGCCGGCAGCGCCGACCAGTCGGTGGCGGTCTCCAGGGTCTCGACCAGCGCACCGTTGTCGAGCAACGAGTCGCGCAGGACCGGGGCGCCGAAGCGGCCGTGCTCCCACGACCGCGCCGGACCGGGGCCCAGCGACGCGCCGCCGTGGGCCAGGAGCACCGCGCGGGTCTCGGCCAGTCGCGACTCCGCATGCTCCGCCGTGCCCTCGAACAGGCACAGGCACAGGCAGCCGCCGGGATCCGCGCCCGCGCCGTCGCCGTCCGCGCCCTCCGCCGCCTCGCCGATCGACTCCGTGGCGGTGGCGAGGTTGACCATCGTCTCCACCTCGTCCGAGAGCCGGATGACCGTGGGGCCGGTGCCCTGCTGCTCGACCGCACGCAGCGCCGCGGCGCCGGTCGCGAAGTCGGGGAAGCGGAACGCCTCGTGCCGGACGACCTCCGGCACCGGGTGGATCCGCACGCGGACCCTGGTGCACACCCCGAACGCCCCCTCCGAGCCGAGAAGCCACTGCCGGAGGTCAGGACCGGCCGCGGAGGCCGGGGCGCGGCCCGCCTCCATCACGCCGACCGGGGTCACCACCGTCAGCCCGCGGACCATCTCGTCGAAGCGCCCGTACCCGGCCGAGCTCTGCCCGGACGAGCGGGTCATGGCGTAGCCGCCCATCGTGGCGTAGGGGAAGGACTGCGGGAAGTGGCCGAGCGAGAACCCGTGCGCGGCCAGCAGGTCCTCGGCGCGGGGCCCGGACAGCCCCGCCCCGAGGACCGCCTCGCCGGACTCCGCGTCGATCGACTCGAGGGCGTCGAAGTGCGCGAGGTCCAGCGAGATCACGGCCCGGTGGCCACCGGCGTCCGGGGTGAGGCCACCCACGACGGAGGTGCCACCGCCGAAGGGCACCACCGCGACCCCCTCGCGTCCGCACCAGTCCAGGAGGGCGGCGACCTCGTCGTCGTCCCTCGGCGCGACCACCGCGTCGGGGCAGTCCACCGCCGGCCGCAGCCGCCAGGCCAGGAGGTCGGGGGTCGATTTCCCCCGCGCGCGCGGCAGGCGCTGGGCGTCGTCGACGGAGACGTTGCCCGCCCCCACCACGCCGGCGAGCGCCGCGAGGTCGGTGCCGGACAGCCGCGACGGCGAGGCCGTCACCGCGGCGGGGTCGAACCGGGCGCCGCCGGCCGCGGTCACCCCGAGCACGTCGCGCAGCAGGCCGCGGATGCCCTCGCCCAGGTCCCTGGCCTCGGCCTCCGTTCCCCACCGGGACAGGGCCATGTGCGGCAGCGGCAGGTTGTCAGCGGGGATCGTGGCGCTCATACTGGAACAGTAAAGCAGAATCTGTTCCGTTTCAGACAGCCCCGCCCGCGCCTCGCGCGGCGGACGACCGCCAAGGAGGGCCGGTGACGACGTCCGCCCCTCCGCGGTCCGCCCCTCCGCGCCGGTCCCGCGACCGCGCCCTCACGGCCGCGCGCGGCTCGATCCTCGAGATCGGTGCCGCCCGCACGACGATGGTCGAGGTCGCCCGCCGGTCCGGGGTGGGGCGGACCACCCTCTACCGGCACTGGCCGGACATCACCGCGCTGTTCGCCGACCTGCTCACGCGCGAGCTCGCCGCCGTGGCCGAGCGGGTCGACCCCACGCTCCGCGACGCCGGCCCCGCCCGCCCGGACGCCCGCGATGCCGACGACCTCGCCAGGCTCCTGTGCACCATGGCCGACGAGGTCCGGACCGACCCGCTGCTGGACGCGCTGCGCCGCGAGTCGGAGCTGATCGCCGAGTACGTCCTCCACCGGCTGGGGACCTCCCAACGTCGCCTCATCGCCGTCCTGCGCGGGCTCCTGGCGCAGGCGATCGCCACCGACGGGAGGCTGGCCGGCCGCGATCCCGATCGCACCGCCACCATGCTCTTCCTGGCCCTGCAGGGGGCGGTACTGTCCGCTCCGCTGGCGGACCCGCCGCTCGACCCGGACGCCTGGCGGACGGAACTGCACCTACTCATCAGGGGATACCTCGGGTTATGACCGGTCACACCGACACCGCCACGCCGGCCGCCACGCCAGCCACCACCGCCCTGTCCGCCGCCCGCCGCCGCCGCGACCTCGCCGACCTGCGCGACCGCGACACCCCCGTCGACCTGGTGGTGATCGGCGGCGGCATCACGGGCGCGGGGATCGCGCTGGACGCCGCCTCCCGCGGGCTCGAGACCGTGCTGCTCGAGGCCCACGACCTGGCCTTCGGCACCAGCCGCTGGTCGTCCAAGCTCGCCCACGGCGGACTGCGCTACCTCGCCACCGGGAACGTCGGCATCGCCCGGCGCTCGGCCGTCGAGCGCGGGATCATGCTCGAGCGCACCGCCCCCCACCTGGTGCGCCCGCTCGCCCAGGTGGTGCCGGTCTTCCGCGACACGCCGCCGCTGGGCGCGGTGCTGCCGGGCCTGGGGTTCGTCGCCGGCACCCTGCTCTCCCGCCTCGCCGGGACCCCCGCCGACCGGCTCCCCGGCGCACGGGTGCTGGGGCCCCGGCGGGTGGCCGGATACGTCCCCGGCGTCCGCCGGGAGGGCCTGCGCTTCGGCCACCTCAACTGGGACTGCCGGCTCGTCGACGACGCCCGCCTGGTCACCGCCGTCGCCCGGACCGCCGCGGGGCTCGGCGCGCGGGTGATCACCCGGGCGCGCGTGGTGTCCGCGAGCGGCACGCGGGTCACCGTCCGCGACGAGCTGGGCGGCGGGAGTGGCGACGACGACGAGTTCACGATCTCCGCGCGGGCCGTGGTCTCCGCCACCGGCGTGTGGGCGGGTGAGACCACGCCCGGGGTGAGCGTCCGCCCGTCGCGCGGCACCCACCTGGTCGTCAGCGCGGCCGCGCTGGGCCATCCCACCGGCGCCCTCACCGTGCCGGTGCCCGGGGAGACCAACCGCTTCTGCTTTGCCATCCCCGCCGAGTTCGGCCGGCTCCACGTGGGCCTGACCGACGTCGACGCCACCGGCCCGGTGCCGGACGTCCCCGAGGCGACGGAGGAGGAGATCGGGTTCCTGCTCGACGTGGTCAACCGCGCGCTCGCCACGCGGCTCACCCGCGCCGACGTCCTGGGCACCTTCGCCGGCCTGCGCCCGCTGGTCGACTCCGGCGACGGCGACACCGCCGACCTCTCCCGCGAGCACGCGGTGCTCACCTCGGAGAACGGGCTCGTCACCATCACCGGCGGCAAGCTCACCGAGTACCGGCTCATGGCCGAGCAGGCGGTGGACCTCGTCGTGGAGCGGACCGGGATACGCGCGGCACCGTGCCGCACCGCGGACCTGCCTCTGGTCGGGGCGCCCGGGCACCCCGATCCGGTCGGGCCCGCGCCCGCCGCCGGTGGGCGCCTGCCCGCCTCGCTGGTGTCGCGCTACGGGCAGGAGGCCTCGACCGTCGTGGCCGAGAGCCTGCTCGACCGGCCGCTGGACCGGGTCGCGGACGGGATCGACGTCACCCGCGCCGAGTTCTCCTACGCGGTCACCCACGAGGGCGCCCTGACCGTGGACGACATCCTGGACCGTCGCAGCCGGGTCGGGCTCGTCCCCGCGGACCGTGCGGCCGCCGAACCCGCCGCGCGCGAGGCCCTCGCCGCGGCGGGCCCGGGCTAACCGAGGGGGCGCGGGGCCTGGAACTCGGCCTCGAACCTCTCGTAGGAGAACGTGGCGAGGGGCCGGGCCCGGTCGAGCGCCAGCCCGCGGATCGCGTCGGCGAACCGCGCGAGGTCGGCGCCCGACCCCTCCACCCCGGCCGCGACCGAGATGCGCGCCCCGCCCAGGGGACGGACCCGCCCACCGGAGGCCGTCGCCGCGGCCGTCACCAGGACGGGGTCGCCGTCGATGACCTGCACGCAGTTCATGGCCAGCGACTGTCGGCCCGGGATCGGGACCCCGACGCGGGTGTCGAGTCGCAGCTCGATGCCGCCTGCCCCGGAGGAGCCGACGGGCCCCAGGCGGGCGTCGTCCAACGCTCCCCCGGCCGAGCCCACCATGTCGCCCTTCCACTTGGGGAAGCCCCACAGCTCGTTGCCCGCCGCCAGCGTGAAGTCCTGGTCCACCGGGAGCTCGTGGATGTGCTGCACCACCCCGGCGCCCGGGACCCTGACCTGGAACGCCAGCCCGATCTCGTGGTAGGCGCCCAGGACGTTGCCCGGGACGTCGTGGTAGCGCACGTGCATGATCGTCACCGGGGTGCGCCCGCCCGGGAGCGTCACCGGTTCGGCACCCGCGTCGAGCACGGCCGACTGCGGACCTGCGGCGATGAGGCGCCGCACGACCGCCGCCCGGGTGAGGAAGGCCGCGCCCGACACCGAGGCGGAGACGACGGGAACCGGGAACGCTATCTCGCGCCCGGCGACGACACGCGAAGTGGGAGAGGTCATGGGGAGACGGTAGCGGCTGCCGGGCCCGGCTGCCCGCCCGACTTGCCCTTGTAGCGGGGCCGCAGCAGGTTGGCCGGGGACAGGATGTCGTCGACCTCCTCCTCGCTGAGCAGGCCCATCTCCAGGACCACCTCGCGCACGCCCCGGCCGGACCGCGCGCACTCGCGGCCCACCAGGTCGCCGTTGTGGTGGCCGATCACCGGGTTGAGGTAGGTGACGATGCCGATCGAGTTCATGACGTTGGTCCGACACACCTCCTCGTTGGCCGTGATCCCCCGGACGCACTTCTCGGTGAGCGTCTCGATGGCCGCCGTGAGCAGCGAGATCGACTCGAACATCGCCTGGGCGATCACCGGCTCCATCACGTTGAGCTGGAGCTGACCGGCCTCGGCGGCCATGGTCACCGTGATGTCGTTGCCGATCACCTTGAAGCACACCTGGTTGACCACCTCGGGGATCACCGGGTTGACCTTGGCGGGCATGATCGACGAGCCCGCCTGGAGCTCCGGCAGGTTGATCTCGTTGAACCCCGCGCGCGGGCCGGAGGACAGCAGCCGGAGGTCGTTGCAGATCTTGGAGACCTTGGCCGAGGCCCGCTTGAGGGCGGCGTGGACGTTGACGTAGTCGCCGGTGTCGCTGGTGGCCTCGATGAGGTTCATGGCTCCGGTGACCGGCAGTCCCGTGACCTCCCTCAGGTGCTCGATGACCGTGCGCCGGTAGTCGGGCGGGGTGTTGACGCCCGTGCCGATGGCCGTCGCCCCGAGGTTCACGTCGAGCAACATCCGCGCCGCCGCACCCAGGACGTGGAGCTCCTCGTCGAGCGTCACCGCGAACCCGCCGAACTCCTGACCCAGCGACATCGGCACCGCGTCCTGCAGCTGGGTCCGGCCCATCTTGAGGACCTCGCGGAACTCCTCGGACTTGTCGTAGAACGCCTCCCGCAGCGCCACGATCGCCGGTTCCAGCCGCTCGAGCGCGTGCCACAGCGCGATCCGGAACCCCGTCGGATAAGCGTCGTTGGTCGACTGCGAACGGTTGACGTCGTCGTTCGGGCTGACGATGTCGTACGCACCCTTGGGGTGGCCGAGCCGCTCGAGCGCCAGGTTGGCCACCACCTCGTTGGTGTTCATGTTCACCGAGGTCCCGGCGCCGCCCTGGTAGACGCAGGACGGGAACTGGTCCATGCACCGGCCGTCCTGCAGGATCTCGTCGCAGGCACCGACGATCGCCGCGGCCACGTCGGGGTCCAGGACCCCCATCTCCACGTTCGCGAGCGCGGCGGCCTTCTTGACCATCACCATCCCCCGGACGAAGTCGGGGATGTCGCTGATGGTGGTGGAGGCGATCGGGAAGTTCTCGACCGCCCGCACGGTATGGATGCCGTAGTAGGCCTCCGCCGGGACCTCCCTGGTGCCGAGAAGGTCGTGTTCGGTACGGGTCTGACTCATTCGTCCTCCGCCTCTCGGGTTGGCTGGGCCCACCCTAACCACGCGGGGCGGTCTTTCGCCGTCTACCCGCCCGATCGCCCGGCACCGACGCCCGGCGCTGCATAGGGTGTGGGCATGTCGCGACCGACGATCCCCCGTCGCGCCCGGGCACTGTCCCCGGCGCGGGGCGTGTGGCGACGGCTGCATCCGTCGGACGGGGTGCTCGGCAGCATCGTCGACCGGCGCGAGGTGCCGCTGCCCCGTGGGACGTGGGCGATCTTCGGCGTGGCGTTCGTGGGCTTCGCGATGCCGGTGGTCGGGTTCGTCGAGCTGGCCGAGCGGGTCCGCAGCGGCGCCAAGTTCCCCTTCGACCAACCGGTCATGCTGTGGCTGCAGCGGCACCACACACCCAGGACCACGCGGATCGTCCGGGCGGTGACCGAGCTCGGCGGGGTCACCGCCGTGCCGCTGTTCGCGCTCGCGACCTCCGGGTACCTGGTGTCCGTGCGGGGCAGCCGCCGCCCGGCCGCGCTGCTCACCGTGTCGCTCGTCGGCTCCACGATCATCAACTCCGTCCTCAAGGTCCTGTACCGGAGGGACCGCCCCACGTTCTTCACGCACATCGTGCAGGAGAAGAGTTTCTCGTTCCCCAGCGGCCACGCCATGGCCAGCGCCGCGCTGGCGGGCTGCACGTGCGTCCTCGCCTGGCCCACCCCGTGGCGCGCCCCAGTGATCGCCGGGTCGGCGGTGTACGTCCCCGCCGTCGGCGTCACCCGCATGTACCTGGGGGTGCACTTCCCCAGCGACATCCTCGCCGGCTGGTGCGTGAGCCTGGCCTGGGTCGGCGAGGTGGCGACCATCATGTGGCTCATGGATCGCCTGGACCGCTCGCCGACGCCGATGGTCACGCGGCGCAGGTCCCTCCGGGCGCGAGAGGGCACCGCAGGCCTGGGCGGCCAGGGCGGCCGGGGCGGGATATGACGACGAGGCGCCCCCGGATCGCGCTGTGCCACGGCGACATCACGCGGATGGACGTCGACGCGGTGGTCAACGCGGCCAAGGGGTCACTGCTCGGGGGCGGCGGGGTGGACGGGGCGATCCACCGCGCCGGCGGGCCGACGATCCTGGCCGACTGCCGCGAACTACGGGCCACCCGCTACCCGGACGGTCTGCCCACCGGGCAGGCCGTGGCCACGACGGCCGGCGACCTGCCCGCCCGCTGGGTCATCCACACCGTGGGGCCGGTCTACGGGCGGGTCGGCCGCGCGGGCAGCGCGGCGGGCAGCGCGGCAGGCAGCGCGGCAGGCAGCGCGGCGGGCAGCGCGGCCGAGGACGGCAACTCCCTCCTGGCCGACTGCTACCGCAACTCCCTCGCCGTGGCCGACGAGCTCGGCGCGCGCACCATCGCGTTCCCGCTCATCTCCGCCGGGGCGTACGGCTGGCCGCGCGAGGACGCGATCCGCACCGCCCTCGACACCCTCGGCAGCACCGCCACCGGGGTCGAGTCCGCGACCCTGACGCTGTTCGACGCAGACACCCTGCGCCTCGCCGAGTCGATGCTCACCTGACACCCCGCGCCTCGCCGAGACCAGGCTCGGCTGACCGCCGGGCCCCGCTCCGCACCCACCTCGCACCCACCTCGCACCCGGTCGACGCACGACACGAGTCGGTCGACGCCTCGCAGGCTTCGAGCGGGATTCTCCTGCGAGACGTCGACCAGATCAGGCGGCACGTCGACCGAACTCAGGTGCATGACCGTCAGATGCGGCCGACCACCAGCTTGGCGAACGCGGCCGGGTCGGTGAGCATTCGACGCGGGGGCCCTGCGCCTCGCCGAGTCGATGCTCACCTGACACCCCGCGCCACGCCGAGACCCGGCTCGGCTGACCGCCGGGTCCCGCTCCGCACCCACCTCGCACCCGCCTCGCACACGGTCGACGCACGACACGAGTCGGTCGACGCCTCGCAGGCTTCGAGCGGGATTCTCCTGCGAGACGTCGACCAGATCAGGCGGCACGTCGACCGAACTCAGGTGCATGACCGTCAGATGCGGCCGACCACCAGCTTGGCGAACGCGGCCGGGTCGGTGAGCGTGCCACCCTCGGCGAGCACCGCCGCGCCCGACAGCAGGCGCGCCGTCTCCGTGAGCCCCGGCGCCGACGGGTCCTCGGCGTGCTGGACGCGCAGCCGCTCGACCACCGGGTGGGTCGGGTTGAGTTCGAGGATCCGCTTGCTCGCGGGCAGCTCCATGCCCGAGGCCCGATACATGGCCTCGAGCTGCGGGGTCATGTCGAACTCGTCGCCCACCATGCAGGCCGCCGACTCGGTGAGCCGATGCGACAGGCGCACCTGCTTGACCTCGTCGGACAGCTCCTCGCCCAGCCACTCGAGCAGTCCGGTGAACTCGGCGGCGTCCGGTGCGTCCTCGGACTGCCCGGCGGTGTCGGAGCCGATGCCGGTCAGGTCCACGTCACCCTTGGCCACGGACCGCAGGCGCGTGCCGTCGACCTCCCCGACCGCGTCCACCCACACCTCGTCGACCGGGTCGGTGAGGATGAGCACCTCGACCCCACGGGCCCGGAACGCCTCCAGGTGCGGGGAGTTCTCCACCGCCGCGCGGGACGTCCCGGTGAGGTAGTAGATCTCCTCCTGCCCGTCGGCCATGCGGGACACGTACTCGGCGATGGTGGTGCCCACCTCGTCGTCGTGCCCCTCCGGCGCCTCCGCCGCAGCGGGCCGGGTCGACGCGAACGTGCTCACGGCGAGCAGCTGCTCGCGCGCATCGACGTCCGAGATCAGCCCCTCCTTGAGGACCGCGCCGAAGTGGCGCCAGAAGGTGCGGAACTCCTCGGGACGGTCGGTCTTGATCTGCCCGATGGTCTGCAGCACGCGCTTGACCAGGCGCTTGCGGATCGCGCGGATCTGGCGGTCCTGCTGCAGGATCTCCCGCGAGACGTTGAGCGACAGATCCTGGGCGTCGACGATCCCCTTGACGAAGCGCAGGAACGGCGGGACCAGCTCCTCGCAGTCGTCCATGATGAACACTCGACGGACGTAGAGCTGCACCCCGCGCCGGGTGTCCTGAGAGAAGAGGTCGAAGGGCACCTGCGTGGGCAGGAAGAGCAGGGCCTGGTACTCGAACGTGCCCTCGGCCTTGAGGGTGATGGTCTCCAGCGGCTCGTCCCAGGCGTGGGAGACGTGGCGGTAGAACTCCGTGTACTCCTCGTCGGTGACCTCCGAGCGGGGCCGCGTCCACAGCGCCTTCTGCGAGTTGAGCGTCACGGTCTCGGTGAGCGCGGTGCCGGCCCCGGCATCGCCCGCCGCGCCGTCCTCCCCCGCCGCCTCGCCCGGGTCCGGCGCCGGGCGCTCGATCTCCATGCGGATGGGCCAGGCGATGAAGTCCGAGTAGGTCCGCACCACCCGACGCAGGGTGTGCTCCTCGGCGTAGTCGGGCAGCGCCGCGTCCCCTCCGGCCGGCTTGAGGTGCAGGATCACCGAGGTGCCCTGCGGGGCGTCCGCCGCCTCCTCGATCGTGTACGTGCCCTCGCCGCCGGACGACCAGCGGGTACCCGCGGCCTCCCCGGCCTTGCGCGTGATCAGCGTGACCGTGTCGGCCACCATGAACGTGGAGTAGAAGCCGATACCGAACTGGCCGATGAGGTCGGCCGTGGCCTGCTCGCTCACCTCACCCGACTCCTGCGCCGCCCGCGCCGCGGCGAGCGCCTCCCGCATCTGGCCGGTGCCCGACCTGGCGAGGGTGCCGATGAGGTCCACCACCTCGTCGCGCGACATGCCGATGCCGTTGTCCCGGATCGTCAGGGTGCGCGCCTGCTCATCCGGGACCAGCTCGATGTGCAGGTCCGAGGTGTCGACCCCCAGCGTGGAGTCCTGGAGCGCGACCAGCCGCAGCTTGTC
This sequence comes from uncultured Dietzia sp., assembly GCF_937873725.1. Classification (GTDB taxonomy): domain Bacteria; phylum Actinomycetota; class Actinomycetes; order Mycobacteriales; family Mycobacteriaceae; genus Dietzia. The sequence goes on along the minus strand of NZ_CALMYY010000048.1, from coordinate 7,741 downwards.
CAGGGCGTCGGAGGAGTTGGAGATGACCTCACGCAGGAAGGTGTCCGGGTTCGAATAGATCGAATGGATCATCAGATCCAGGAGTTGCCGGGTCTCGGCCTGGAACTCCCGGGTCTCGGCTGCACCGGAGGTCTGCGGGCTCATTGTGGCGTCGGTTCCTTTCACTGGGCGGGTATGCGTGACGACACGATCAACCTACTGTGGATCTCGGACATTCCGGAGGAGGCCCCGTGACCGGTAAACCGTTGCCCGCAGCCCACCTGTCCGTCCTCGACGCCGCCACCGGCCTGTTCGCGCAAGCGCTCGCCGGCGGGCTCGAGGGCGACTGCGCGGCCTGCCCCGGGTGGACCCGCCGCGACTGCGCCAACCACGTGCTCGGGGGCGGCCTGCGGTACGCCGCCTACTTCCCGCGCCTACCCGAGTCGGAGATCGGCTGGACGCGGACCGCCGACCACGCCGGTGACCGCCCGGTGCCGGCCCTGTACCGCACGTCCGCCGGACTGCGGAAGGAACTCGCCCGGGCCCGGGACGCCGACGCGCTCGTCCCGCACCGGATGGCCGACATACCCGTCCGCGACCTGCTCGCGCTCCGGGTCTTTGAACTGCTGATCCACGCCCACGACCTCGATCCGGCGACCTGGGACACCGCGGAGGCCGAGGAACTGGCGGCCTGGACGCTCGAGCACGCCAGGGACGTGGTGGAGCTCATGCGCACCTTCGAGGTGTTCGACGAGCCGCGGCCCGTGACGATCGGGGCGGACTCACGCGCCCGGCTGCTCGCCCTGTCCGGACGAGGATAGTGACCTGCGCCACAGACGGGTCTAGCGTGGGGAGGAGGCCGGCGTCGACGGCGCCGGACGGACCGTCCGCAGCGAGAGGACCCCACCATGGCAGCGCGTTTCAGTCCCTACATCTCCTTCCCCGGCAATGCCGCCGACGCGTTCCCGTACTACCGCGACCTCTTCGGGGGGCGCCTCGAGGTGATGACCTACGCCCAGTTCCCGTCCATGGAGGGCTTCCCGTTCACCCCGCCGCCCGAGGCCGTGGCCCACGCGACCATGGAGTCGCCCTCGATCACCCTCACCGGCGGAGACGGCATGGGTGACGGGCTGCCGCCCCTGCGCAGCGACGTCTACTCCTTCCTCCTGTCCTTCGACACCACCGAGGAGGCGACCGGGTTCATCGACAAGGTGACCTCGACCGGCGGCGAGGTGGCGATGCCGTTCGAGATGGCGCCGTGGGGCGACCACTACGGGCAGGTCCGGGACCGGTTCGGCATCAGATGGGATGTCAACGTGCCCGGCACGGGCGGCTGAATCCCGCCGACCTCACCGTCCCGCCGTATCCGTCACGCCCGCTTGTTACCGTTCAGGCATGGAAATCTCTGGAGCAAGTGCAATCGTCACGGGCGGTGCGTCGGGAATCGGCGCGGCCGTCGTCCGTCAACTGGCCGCGAAGGGCGCGAAGGTCGTCGTGGCCGACCTCAACGCCGAGAAGGGTGAGGCCCTGGCCGCCGAGGTCGGGGGCGTGTTCGTCGCCGTCGACGTCACCAAGACCGAGGACAACCAGAAGGCCGTCGCCGCCGCCCTCGAACTGGGGCCGCTGCGGTACCTCGTCAACTCGGCCGGCATCGGCTGGGCCCAGCGCACCATCGGGCGCGACGGCGAGTACTCGTCGGCGTTCGACCTGGACTCGTTCCGCAAGGTCATCGAGATCAACCTCATCGGCTCGTTCGACATGCTGCGGCTGGCCGCCACCAAGATGAGCACGCAGGAGGGTGACGAGGACGGCCAGAAGGGCGCCATCGTCAACATGGCCTCCGTCGCCGCGTTCGACGGCCAGATCGGCCAGGCCGCCTACTCCGCCTCCAAGGGCGGCATCGTGGGCCTGACCCTGCCCGTCGCGCGCGACCTGTCGGCCGCCGGCATCCGCCTCAACACCGTCGCCCCCGGCCTGATCGACACCCCGATCTACGGCGAGGGCCCGGAGTCCGAGGCGTTCAAGGCCAACCTCGGCGCGAACGTCCTGTTCCCCAAGCGCCTCGGCTCGGGCGACGAGCTGGCGTCGATGGTCATGGAGCTGCTCACCAACCCGTACATGAACGCCCAGACCATCCGGGTCGACGGCGGCATCCGGATGCCACCGAAGTGACCTGACCCCGGTCCCAACGAGAGAAGGGCCCCGCCGAATGATCCGGCGGGGCCCTTCTCGTGGGTCCGGTCAGTGCTCGTGCGTCCGGTCAGTTCTTGGCCCGGCGCTTCTTGAGCCTGCCCTCGAGGTAGACCGCGAGCTTGGTCAGCGCGTAGTTCACGAGGATGAACAGGATGCCGGCCACGATGTACGCGGGCACGGTGTTGGCGTAGGCGGAACCCAGAGTCTTGGACCAGTTCAGCAGCTCCAGGTAGGTGATGCCGTAGCCGAGGGCGGAGTCCTTGAGGACGACGACGAGCTGGCCGACGAGCGCCGGGAGCATGGCCGTGAGTGCCTGGGGGAGCTGGATCGACCGAAGCACCTGCCCGGGGGTGAGTCCCACCGAGAGCCCCGCCTCGGCCTGCCCGCTGGGCAGACCGTGGACGCCGGAGCGCACGAGCTCGGCGATGACCGCCCCGTTGTACAGCGTGAGCGCCGTGACGACGGCCGCGAGCGGCGCGTGCTCGTTGGGAACGATGTTCGCGGTGGCGAAGTACCCGAAGTAGGCGAACACCATCATGAGCAGCACCGGGACCGACCGGAAGAACTCCACCACGACCCCGCAGAACCACCGCAGCGGGGCCAACGGGGAGAGCCTGCCCATGCCGAACAGCAGCCCGAAGACCACCGCCAACACGATCGAGATTCCGGCCGCCGTGAACGTGCCACGCAGGCCCGGGATCAGATAGGAGGTCCACACCTCGGAGTCCGTGACGAACGGCTCCCACATGAAGGCCTTGAGCTGCCCGGCCGCCTCGAACTTGGCGTAGATCAGGTACAGGATGCCCAGCGCGAGGAGGGCGCCGACCACCGTGAAGATCTTGTGGCGCAGACGGGCCTTGGGGCCCGGGGCGTCGAACAGGACCGCCTGGGTGCTCATCGCTTCACCGCCAGCTTCCGTGAGAGGGACGTGGTCCACAGCCCGATCGGGAGGGTGAGGACCACGAACACCATGGCGAAGAAGAAGAACGTCGGGAGACTCGCGCCCTCGTTCTCCGTGATGACCTGCAGCAGCCCCGCCGATTCCCCGACGCCGATGACCGCCGCGACCGTCGAGTTCTTGATGAGCGCGATGATCACCGAACCCAGGGGAGCGACGGATCCGCGGAACGCCTGCGGGAGGATCACCTCACGCAGCGACTGCCCGAAGCCGAGCCCGATGGAGCGGGCGGCCTCCGCCTGCCCCACCGGCACGGTGTTGACGCCGGAGCGCAGGGCCTCACAGACGTACGCCGCGTGGTAGACGGCGAGCATGATCGCCGCCCACCAGAACGCGTTCCGGGCGAAGTCGTCCGAGACGGACAGCTGGAGGATGAACGACAGCCCCAGGATGCTGAACACCATGAGCAGCGTCAGCGGCAGGTTCCGGAACGTGTTGACGTAGGACGTCCCCAGGCCCCGCAGGACCGCCACCGGCGAGACCCGGAGGACCGCGATGAGGGTCCCCAGGATCAGGGCGCCGATGGTCCCCAGGACCGAGAGCTGGATGGTGACCCATACCGCTCCGAGGACGTCATAGTCGGCGAAGATGTCGCCCATGGTCCACCTTCCGTCGTGAGATGCGGATCAGGTCAGGCGCAGGGCCCCGGGTTGGGCGGGTTTCCCGCCCCCGGGGTGAAGCCGGCGGCGCCGAGGTTGTCCTGGACGGCGGTCTCCCAGCTGCCGTCGGAGATCATCTCGCGGATGGCCTCGTTAATCTGCTCGCACTTCGCCACGTCGCCCTTCTGGATGCCGACGCCGTACAGCTCCTCGCTGAACGGCGCGCCGACCACCTTGAGCTTCCCCTGGTACTGGTCCTGGGACGCGTAGCCGGCGAGGATCGTGTCGTCGGTGGTGAGCGCGTCGACCGCGTTGGACACCAGCGCGGAGACGCACTCGGAGTAGGTGCCGAACTCCTGCAGGTTGACGCCCGGGACCTCCTTCTTGACGTTCTGGGCCGAGGTCGAGCCGGTGACCGAGCACAGGCGCTTGCCGTCGAGCGACTCCGGTCCTGTGATGCTGTCGTCGTCCTGGCGGACCAGCAGGTCCTGACCGGCGATGAAGTACGGTCCGGCGAAGCCGACCTTCTCCTTGCGGGAGTCGGTGATCGAGTAGGTGGCCACGATCATGTCCACCTGTCCGGTCTCGAGGAGGGTCTCGCGCTGGGCGCTGGGCGCCTGGACCCACTCGATCTCGTCCGCGGGGGTGCCGAGCTTCTCCGCGATGTACGTCGCCACATCGACGTCGAAGCCCTTGTAGGCGTTGCCCTCCTTGAGCCCCAGCCCCGGCTGGTCGAACTTGATGCCGATCTTGAGCTGCCCCTCACCGCCGTCGTCCGAGCTTCCGCACGCGGCCAGGCCGAGTGCGAGGGTGACGGCCGCGGCGGCCGATCCGATCCGTCGGATGTTCATGTGGTCTCCTCGTGCGATGGGTGGGTGGGGCTTGGGGTGGGTTCGCTGGTGCTAGTGGGTGAGGATCTTGGACAGGAAGTCCTTCGCGCGAGCGCTCTGCGGGTTGGTGAAGAACTCCTCGGGGGTCGCCTGTTCGACGATCTCCCCGTCGGCCATGAAGATGACGCGGTTGGCCGCCTTCCGCGCGAAGCCCATCTCGTGGGTCACCACGACCATGGTCATCCCGGACTTGGCCAGCCCGGTCATCACGTCGAGCACCTCGTTGATCATCTCCGGATCGAGGGCCGAGGTGGGCTCGTCGAAGAGCATGACCTTGGGGTCCATGGCCAGCGAGCGGGCGATCGCCACGCGCTGTTGCTGACCGCCCGAGAGCTGGGCCGGGTACTTGGCGGCCTGGTGATCCACGCCGACCCGCGTGAGGAGCTCCATGGCCCGCTTCTCCGCCTCGGCCTTGGACTGCTTGCGGACCTTGATCGGCCCGAGCGTGACGTTCTCGAGGATCGTCTTGTGGGCGAACAGGTTGAAGGACTGGAACACCATCCCCACGTCGGCGCGGAGCCTGGCCAACGCCTTGCCCTCCTCGGGCAACTCCTTGCCGTCGATCGTGATCGACCCCGACTCGAAGGTCTCGAGCCGGTTGATCGTGCGGCACAGTGTCGACTTCCCGGAACCGGAGGGGCCGATCACGACGATGACCTCCCCCTCCTCGATGGACATGTTGATGTCCTTGAGGGCCTGGAAGTCACCGAAGTGCTTGTTGACGCCTGAGATCTCGACGAGAGCCATGGACGGATCATAAGCCCCAGAGGAATCCATGAGGCTCAACTCGGCTGAACCACTTAGCGGTCGACATCCACCGGTCCGCTCAGTACGGTCTGCGCATGGCGATATCAGATGTGAAGGAATACGCCCATCTCTCCGCCGAGGACGTCGAGAAGATCGGCGAGGAACTCGAGGAGATTCGCACGTCCGTCATGGAGTCGCTCGGCGACGCCGACCGGCGCTACGTCCAGAACACCATCCGCCTCCAGCGCGGCCTCGTCGCGGGCGCGCGTGCCGTCCTGCTGTTCTCGGGCTACCGCCCGGCGTGGGTGGTGGGCACCGGCATGCTGGCCGCGGGCAAGATCATCGAGAACATGGAGCTCGGGCACAACGTGATGCACGGGCAATGGGACTGGATGAACGACCCGGTGATCCACTCCAGCACCTGGGAATGGGACATCGTGGGGACCTCCGAGCACTGGAAGGCCACGCACAACTACCACCATCACAAGTACACCAACATCATCGGGATGGACGACGACGTCGGGTACGGCGTGGTGCGGGTGACGCGCGACCAGCCGTGGCACCCCGCGTTCGCGCTCAACATCGTCTGGAACACCATGCTCGCCTTCGCGTTCCAGTGGGGCGTCGGCGTCCAGCACCTCGAGATCGCACCCGGCACGATCAACGCCTCGGGACGGCCGGAGCAGAAGAGGCGCATCGGGCAGTTCCTCCGCAAGGCGCGCAAGCAGGTCGGCAAGGACTACGTGTGGTGGCCCATGTTGTCCGGTTCCGACTGGAAGACCACGCTGGCGGCCGACGCCACCGCCAACGTCATCCGGAACCTGTGGTCCAACGCGGTGATCTTCTGCGGGCACTTCCCCGACGGCGCGGACAAGTTCACCCTCGAGGACCTCGAGGAGGAGACGCAGGCGCAGTGGTATCTCCGGCAGATGCTCGGGTCCGCCAACTTCACCGGAAGTCAGCTCACCCATTTCATGTCCGGGAACCTGTCCTTCCAGATCGAGCACCACCTGTTCCCCACGATCCCGTCCAACCGCTACTCGGAGATCTCGGTGCAGGTGCAGGACATCTGTCGGCGCTGGGACCTCCCGTACACGACCGGCCCGCTGTACCGGCAGTACTGGCAGTCCTGGCGCACGATCGCCAAGCTGTCGCTTCCGGACCGCTTCCTCAAGGGCACGCCCGACGACGCGCCGGAGACCCGCTCGGAGCGGATGTTCCGGGGCGAGCCGCGCACCTACGACGACCATGCCGGTCCCAGGTCGGGTCTGGTCACGGCCCTGCGCCATCACAACCCGGCCATCATGAAGCGTCTGACCCGGGCGGCCTGAGCGTGGACGAGGCCCACCGTCGCCCCCCGGGGGCGACGGACGCGGAGGTCGAGGCGGCCGGCACGGTCGGCGAGGCGCTGGAGTACGTCGAGCGGGCCCGCGGCCACCTCTACGACCTACACCAGCTGATCGGTCGGGCCGACATCCTCTACCAGCGGGCGGCGGATCAGCTGGCGGAGGCCGGCCATCCCCGGCTCGCCGAGCGCATCCGGTCCGAGATGGTCGGGCTCAACGTCCTCCACGGTCGGTGGACGTTCCAGGTGGTGGAGGAGTTCGACGACGGCTACTGGGCGACCGCGCGCGAGATGGGCCGGGCGGTGCGCGACGAGATCACCGATGGGCGCCGGCACGTCTGGGAGGCCGAACTCAAGGAGCGCGGCCGGACCGCCGGCCGGCCGGGCCACGAGGCGACCCCGAACGACGCCGTCGGCCGCGGTTAACCGGTCCGCTGCCGCCCGGCGATCTTGTGCCGGTCGGATTCCGTGAGTCCGCCCCACACCCCGTAGAGCTCCTTGGACTCGATGGCGAACTGGCGGCAGGTGTCGAAGACCGGGCAGACGGCGCAGACCTGCTTGGCCTTCTCCTCCTTGCGCCGACGCTCACCCTTGGACTCGTCCTCCGCGCTGTAGAAGAGGTCCTCGTGGCCGAGGCACGCCCCGTGGTCTCGCCACGACCAGAAATCCGACGTCGGTTCCAGGTTCCTGAATCTTGGCATGTCGCCTCCATCCGCTGAATCTGAAGTGCCCTGTCGTGAGCCCTGAAAGTCCAGATCGCAAGTCGAACTTCCCATCCTGTCAGGAATCCGGGTCCCGTCCAGCGCCACGTCATCGTCGTCAACACCCCGCCGTGACGGAATCCGCCCGTGCGCTGGGGCTTCGCGCGGGCTCACGGAAAACGTGAGAATTCGCCTATCCGCCCGGTGAGTACGCGTCCACCGACTGCCGGGTCACCCGAGGGGTGCGGCGCTCGGCGTGGTGGTCGGCGGCGGCGTTGTCGTTGGCGGCGTTGCCGTCGGCGGCGGCGTTGTCGTCGTCATCGTCGTCG
>NZ_CALMYY010000047.1 GCF_937873725.1 uncultured Dietzia sp. | reverse complement strand
CCCGGAGTATGTGGACCCCGGGGCCCCGCGGCCGGCGCCGTTCCTGCGGCCGGCGGGCCCCGGCGGTGAGCAGGGGCGTCGGGCGTAACCGGCGGTGGCCGCCGCCGTGCCGGCCGCCGCCGCCGAGCCCGCGCAGCTGGAAACCGACGAGCCGGTGGGTGCCGCCGGCCTGGCCCCTCTCGAGCCCGCCGACACCGAACTCACCGCCGCGTCGTCCCCGCGGCTGCTCGACCGGGTGCGCGCGTTCCTGCCCGTCCGCCGCCTGAACGGGCGACCGGCCGACGCCGCACCCGAGGCCCCCCCGGTCGATCCGCTTGCCGGCTCGCCCGTGGTCCGCTGGCTGGAGGACCGCGAGTTCGAGCCGACCCCCACCCCGGCGCCCGAGTTCCGGCACGGCGACTTCTCGGGCGGGTTGAGCGCGCTGGGCACGGTCTCGCACGGGATGTTCCGGGGCCGCCGGGCGATCATGGGGGTCACCGGGGGCCGCACCGTCCTGGCCCTGCGCCGCGACACCGCCTCCGACGTGGTCCTGGACCTCAGCCGTCCCGACGTCGACGCCGAACCCGGGTTCCACGACGCCGGCGAGGTGGCCGCGCTGGAGGCGAGGACCTCGGACTTCGGGCGGCTGGACCTGATCGACCGCGACCGCCTGGCCGACGCCGTCCGCGACGTGCCCGCCGACGTGCGCCGCGTATGGGCCGAGGGCGAGTGGGTGGCCGCGACCACCGACGGCGTGGACGCCCCGCCCACCGGGGACGACGTGGTGATGGCGCCCCGCGGTGCGGCCGATGTGCTGCCCCCGTTCCCGCCGATCGGCGGCCGGGCCCGGGCGCTTCCGGCCGAGATCGATCCGGGGTCCCCTGGCGCCGCCGACGGCCCGGAGGCCGACCCCACGGTGGGGATGGACGGCGAGGTCGGCACCGGGACGCACGGGGTCGCGGCGCCGGCCCCGGCGCCCTCGCCCGCCGAGCCGGTGGCGGGGGAATCCGGCGCGCCCGAGCCCGACGCGCCCGACGCGCCCGGTGCGCCCGAGCCCCGGCGGGCCGGGCACCTGCGTCTGGTGCCGGACCGCACGGGCGTCCGTGATCTCACCGGCGAGCCCGTGGTGCCCGACCGCGGGGACGCGCCCGCGGCGCCGGCCGACGAGACGCCTGCCGAGCAGACGCCTGCGGAGGAGCCCGACCCCTTCGCGGAGATCATGGAGCCCTCCGGGCCCGTGCCTTCCCGCGGGGACGTGGCCGCCGACCACCTGGAACCCAGGCCGCCGCTGTCCCGGCCCACCCGCGGCGTCGGCCAGGCGTTCCCCGCGGACGCCTCGGTGCCGCCGCTCGCCGCCGGCGCGGCCACGAACGGCGCCGGCATCAAGCCCCTCGGTTCCGAGGACGACCAGGACGAGATCCGCACCGAGGTCGAGCGGTTCGATGCCGCCCGCATCGACGGCGGATCCGACCTCGACACCGGGACGGGCGGACGCCACGGCTCGGTTGGCGTCGACCATGAGGCGGGCGAGGACGCGGGTCGGCTGTCGGTCGCGGAGCTCGCGGCCAAGATGGGGGCCACACCGTCGGGCGGACGTCGTCGGCATCGTCGCGCGGAATCCGAGAGCCACCCCGACTCCGGGGAGGCGGCCCCCGGGCGCGAGCGCCCCGGCGTGGAGCCGGACGTGGAGCAGACGACCCGCATCCAGATCCCGCCGGATCTGCGGGACTGACGGTCTCCGGGATCGACCGGCCCCGACGACAGGACCCGCCCGCGCAGTCGCGCGGGCGGGTCCTGTCGGTACCGGGTGTGTCAGCTGGCTGAACTCAGCAGCCCGGTGACGGTCGGGCTGGACAGCGGGGCGACGTCATAGCCGACCGAGTCGGAGAGGCTGGAGGTCACCGGGCTGGTCAGCGACCCGAGGTCGAGCGATCCGGTGTCGGGGACGGGGGCGACGGACTCGCCGTTCTTGCCCGCGACGATCACCACGGCGGGGTTCGGCGTGGACCCCTTCCATTCGTTGTAGTCGAACCAGATCGTGACCAGTTCCACCGTGTAGTGGTGGGTGCCCGTCCGCTCGGTGCGATCGATCTCATCGGTCGGGAACGCGATCGAGGTGCCGGTCGCGGGCATCGCTACCGGCTCGCCCACGGGCAGCGCGTCGCGGAAGAGCTGGACCAGTGTGCCCTCGGGGAAGTTCATCGCGGGCCGCGCGAAGGTCGTGGTGACGTTGACGGGCAGGGACTCCTCGCCGAGCTGGCCGACATTGGCGCGGACGGTGAAGTTCGTGTTCCAGAACACGGTGGGCTTGTCGGTCAGGGTGAGGACGATGGTGTCCTGGCTCGGACTGATGTTGCCCGTCACCCCCGAGTACTCGGCGATGACCGTCCGCGGCTGGTCCGGATCACCGTCCGGGATGCGGGGGAACTGGTGCTGGATGATGGCGAAGCCCTGGGCGTTCGGGCTGGCGGTGCCGATGATCAGGTTGGTCGCCTGGTCGCGGAAGGTGACGGTGCCCTGCGAGATCTCCCCGGCGGTCGCGTACGGGGCCGCGACCTGTGCCTGGAGCGTGACGGGGATCGACGAGTCGGCCGTCTGGTCGCCGCCGACGATGTTGGTCGTCGAGTTGAGGATGTTCGGCGCGACGTCGGCGACCGTGGTGAGCGACAGCTGCGCGGCGTTGGCGCTGACCGCACAGGAGATCGAGGCTCCGCCGGTCCCCGTGCCGGCGGCCGAGGTGCCGCGGCTGTAGCCGAACTGGGTGTTCGCGCCGTTGTTGGCCGCTGCGGCGCCGGCGCCGGGGAGGCCGAAGACGACCTGTGCACCGGGCGTCACCGGAGCGCGCATGGCGAAGGTGACCGCGGGCAGGCGGAACGCGCCGCTGGTGTTCTTCTGGAGTCCTGAGTTGTTGCTGGTGCCCGTGGAGGTTCCGTAGGCGGCCGAGGTGCCGCCCCAGATGCGGTGGACGTTGGTGCCCGTCGCCGTGACCTTGGTGGTCGGGTTGACGGTCGCCAGCGCCGGTGTGCCCGAGCTGAATCCCGATTGGCCGCCCGCGAGGGTGGCGGTGAGATTGGTGACGTTGGTCGGCGACTGGATGTCGTAGGTGAAACGACCCGATCGGACGGTGTTCGCCGACATCTCACCCGCCTGGACGGTGACGTTGAAGAACGCGCCCGGCGCCACGCTCTCGGGGTAGGTGACCGTGACGTCGTTGGTCCACGTGCCCGCACCGCCGACGTTCAGCGCGTTGTCCGGGGTGCACGTGTAGGTGACCGCCACGGTCTCCGTCTTCGGAGGCTCCGGCTCGGTCTGTGCGGTCGCCGTGGGGGCGAGGGCGAGGGCGGTGGCCAGCGGCAACGCGGCACCTGCCACCATCGCCGTCGGCCAGACCGTCACTCGGACGATCGCGCTCGGGCCGTCGGCCACCCAGCCCCGCAAGGAGGACAAGGTCGGCTTCTTCACGGTCTGTGCGCAGGGTGCCAACTCCGCCGCCGCGCAGGGCACGGCCCAGCTCTACGCGTGGTCGGCCTTCGAGGAGGGCTGGCCGCCCCCGGTCGTCATCCCCGAGGAGGACGGGACCATCGCCTCCGGCTCGCTGGGGTCACTGGGCGGCAGCGCGACCGACTCCGTCGATCCGGAGCCCCCGGTCGATGAGGAGCCGCCGGTCGATGACCTGCCGGGCGACGAGGATCCTCTCAATCCCTAGCTCGCCCCACTGTCCCACGTGCTGAACGTGGTCGGGCCGGTCGCGTGAGGCGACCGGCCCGTCCTCGTCTGTCGTAGTCCTCGTCTGTCGTAGTCCGCGTCTAGAGTCGACACCGTCACAGATGCCGCCCGTCGATCCCGCCGCGAGGCGACCCGAGGAGTCCCATGTCCGCCCCCCATCCCGTCGATGCGGCAGCCCGCGCGCGGCTCGCCGAGCTGGTCGCCGAGCTCGCCGTCGTCCACGGCCGCGTCACCCTCTCCTCGGGTCGCGAGGCCGACTACTACGTGGACCTGCGCCGCGCGACCCTGCACCACGAGGCGTCGCCGCTCATCGGCAGGCTGCTGCGCGAGCTCACCGCGGACTGGGAGTTCGACGCGGTCGGCGGGCTGACCCTCGGTGCGGACCCGGTCGCCACCGCGATCATGCACGCGCCCGGCCGGCCGATCGACGCGTTTGTCGTCCGCAAGGAGGCGAAGAAGCACGGGATGCAGCGCCGGATCGAGGGGCCGGACATCGTGGGCAGGCTTGTCCTCGTCGTGGAGGACACCACCACCACCGGCAACTCGCCTCTCACCGCGGTGGCGGCCCTGCGCGAGGCGGGCGCCGAGGTGATCGGCGTCGCGACGGTCGTCGACCGCGCCACCGGCGCCGACGACGTGATCCGCGCCGAGGGCGTGGAGTACCGCGCGCTGCTCGGACTGACCGACCTGGGATTGGAGTAGAGGATGACGACGACGAGCCCGTTCGCCACCCGACTGACGCGCGCGCTGCGGGAGCGGGTGCGCTCGCTCGCGGACCTCTCCCGCCCGGAGGGGCCCGCGTTCCTCGCCGCCGCCGTGGGGACGGAGGTCGCCAAGGCCACCGAGTTCGGTCCGCTGGAGAAGCTGTGTAAGCCGCTGATCGTCCCGGCCGCGCTGACGATCGCCCTGCGCGACGGCCGACTCTCGCCGGTCGACACCGCCCTGCTCTCCGCCACCGGCGCGGCCTACACCACGGGCGACGTGATCCTCATGCTCGGCGGCGGCCACGCCAGCCGGTCCTCGACCAGGCTCGTCTCGGGCGCGGCCGCCTTCGGGGTGGGGCACCTGGCGCTCGGCGGGCTCATGCTCCGCTCGGGGATCCGGTTCAAGCCGGTGCAGCTGGCGGTCCACGGCGTGATCGCCGGCGCCGCGGGGGCGGTGCTGGTGTCCGAGGGGCGGGAGAACGCCCCGCTGGCCGCGTACGGCGGGCTGCTGGCCACGCTGTCCGCGCTGGCGACCTCGGTGGACCGGCGGAGCGGGCCCCCCGCCCCCGGGCTCCCGGGGGCCCGGCCCGGGGTCCCGCCGGGCGCGTCGCCGATCCCCGGCCGCCC